>JACQER010000207.1 GCA_016200465.1 Gammaproteobacteria bacterium
GACACGGTCGGCTACAACCTGCCGCACCAGTTCGGCGCGCTCATCAAGACGCTGCGCGAGCGGGTGCCGAATTCGGACCAGGCGGTCTTTTCGGTGCATTGCCACAACGACCTGGGGCTCGCCGTCGCCAATTCGCTTTCGGCGGTGTTGAACGGCGCGCGCCAGGTCGAATGCACCATCAACGGCCTCGGCGAGCGCGCCGGCAACGCGTCGCTCGAGGAAGTGGTCATGGCGGTGCGCACGCGCCGCGATATCTTCCCGTGCGACACGCGGCTCGATACCACCCAGATCGTGCCGGCCTCGCGCCTGGTGTCGAACATCACCGGGTTTCCGGTGCAGCCGAACAAGGCCATCGTCGGCGCGAACGCGTTCGCGCACGAATCGGGCATCCACCAGGACGGTGTCATCAAGAAACGCGAGACCTACGAAATCATGCGCGCCGAGGACGTCGGCTGGACCGCGAACCGCATGGTGCTCGGCAAGCATTCCGGGCGCAACGCCTTCAAGAGCCGCCTCAAGGAGCTGCGCATCGAGTTCAAGACCGAACAAGAATTGAACGCGGCGTTCGAGCGCTTCAAGGATCTGGCCGACAAGAAGCACGAAATTTTCGACGAGGATTTGCAGGCGCTGGTGACCGAGGCCGATCTCGAGCAGGAGAACGAGCATTACCGCCTGGTGTCGCTCAAGGTCTGCTCGCAGACCGGCGAAACCCCCTTCGCCAACGTGACGCTGGCCGTGAACGGATCGGAGCAGAAGGCCGGCGCTCCGGGCGGCGGGCCGGTCGACGCGGCGTTCAAGGCCATTGACAGCGTGGTCGGCAGCCGCGGACAGCTGCTGCTGTACTCGGTCAACAACATCACCAGCGGCACCGATTCGCAGGGCGAGGTGACGGTGCGGCTGGAGAAGGCCGGGCGGATCGTGAACGGTCACGGCGCGGATACCGACATCGTCATCGCTTCGGCCAAGGCGTATCTGAACGCGCTGAACAAGCTGATCGTGCCGGCGGAGCGTACGCATCCGCAGGTGGACCAGCCGATCTAGCGGAATCGCAGGGCGCATCCGTTGCACCCCGTTTTTTCAGGGAGGTTGACTGATACCTGACATGCGTGATCTGTGTATGTGCTTGCTCTGCGGATTGGCCGCTGTTGTGTCTGCTTCCGCCGTGGCAGGTGAACCTGCTTCTCCGGAACATGTCGTTGCCGAGGCTGGCTGGAAATTCCACGTAGTGGCGAGGAACCTTCCCGGCATCGACAATCTTGTCAGCGCCCCCGACGGCGCACTGTATGCCACGCAGGAACTTCCGAACGGCGCGGGCAAGGTGATACGGCTGCAACAGGGCGAAGTCAGCATCGTGGCGCTCGGGTTCAGCCGCTCGGACGGGCTTTTGTTGCGCGGGAAACAGCTGTTCATCACCGAAGAGATTCCCGAAGGCCGCGTGCTGGAATTCGATCTGACCTCGAAAAAACAGCGCGTGCTCGCCACGTTGCACAGTCCCGAGGGAATCGACATGCTTCCCGACGGTGCGCTCGTGGTGTCGGAAGACAACATCAATGGTCGTCTGCTGCGCGTGCCTCGTGACGGCAAGCGTGCGCCGGAGGTGATCCTGGGTGGATTGAACCGGCCGGAGGGATTGGTGGCCAAACCGGATGGCACGGTGATTTTCGCCGAGACCGCCACCGGGCGCGTGTTGTCCTTCAGGAACGGCGAGGTGAACGTCGTGGTGGACGATCTGGATGAACCGGATCAGGTGGAAATCGCACCGGACGGGTCATTGTGGATCACGGAGGATGTCGATGATGGACGCCTGTTGCGGCTCAATAACGGAGCGCTGGAGACGGTTCTTTCCGGGCTGCGTTCGCCGCAAGGCATGGCTTTTGGCGCCGATGGTTCGATATGGCTGGCCGAGCGCGGCCGTCAGCGGATACTGGCGATCCAGAGCAGCAACAGCCGCTGACCATGGCCTCGTCTTGTATTTCCATCCTTCTACCGTATGCTTAGCGGCATGAACGTGGTGAGCACACGACGCCAGCAATATCTCGATGCCCTCGGCATCACCCGCTGGGTGCCGCGTTTGGGCGCGGCTGAACCGTCGCTTGTTTCCCGCAATACGACGATCGTTTCCCCCGCGCCGGTCGCTCTCAAACCTTCCCCGGACGCGGAGATCGATTCCAGCGCCTGGGCCGAGCTGGAGACCGCGGTGCGCGGTTGCACCAAATGTTCTTTGCACGCCACGCGCACGCAGACGGTTTTCGGTGTCGGCCATCGCCAGGCCCGCTGGATGTTCATCGGCGAGGCGCCGGGTGCTGACGAGGACCGTCAGGGCGAGCCGTTCGTGGGCCGGGCCGGCCAGCTGCTCAACGCGATCCTGTTTGCGATCGGACTGAAGCGCGAGGAAGTTTATATCGCCAATGTTCTCAAATGCCGCCCGCCGGGAAACCGTGATCCCCAGCCGGAAGAGGTCGCGCAGTGCGAACCGTATCTCCTGCGCCAGATCGAGCTGATCAAGCCGCGTCTTATAGTCGCGCTCGGACGGCACGCCGCGCACAGCCTGCTCAAAACCGAGGTGCCGCTGGGAAAACTCCGCGGGCAGCGTTTGTCGTATCACGGCACGCCGCTGATCGTGACGTATCATCCGGCTTATCTGCTGCGCAACCCGGCTGACAAGCGCAAGGTCTGGGATGATTTGTGCCTCGCCCGGAAAGCGATGGCCTCGCTGACGGACCCCGAGGAGGGGAAGTCATGAGCGCCGTCGTCGCCGCGCCGCAGCCGCTGTTGCGGCCCATGACCGGGCACGATCTGGAGGCGGTGCTCAAGGTCGAGAACCGGGCGTACGAGTTTCCCTGGACGCTGCCGATTTTCCGTGACTGTCTGCGCGTGGGTTGCGAGTGTTTCGTATACGAGACGCCCCAGGGAATCATCGGTCACGGCATCATGTCGGTCGCCGTGGGCGAATGCCATATTCTCAACATTTGCATGCACCCGGATCATCAGCGTCGCGGCCTGGGGGAGGGCATGGTGCTGTTCCTGCTCGATCTGGCGCGTCAGAAAAAGGCGCGCATCGCGCTGCTCGAGGTGCGCATCTCCAACGTCGCCGCTTACCGCCTGTACACCAAGCTCGGCTTCGACGAAGTGGGGATGCGCAAGGGCTACTATCCCGCGCGCAACGGCCGCGAGGATGCGATCATCCTGGCGCGGGATCTGACCGTCGGTCGCTAGATCCGGTTCGCGTCAACCTTCGTCTATCATCTCGTCGGTCGGGTTGTCCAGATTCACCGACAGTTCGCTGGTAGGATGCTCCACCGGCACCTCCAGATAAGTGCGCCGGTTGTTTTCCGACTCGAAATAAATCGTGAGGCTGGTTTCATCGCTCCTGTGCATCACATAGGGTCGTTCGACAACGTCAAAAAGATCCTTGCCGCTGATGGGGTCGGTTTTGCAGATGATATTAAGCATGATGGTCTCCTCCTGAGACGGAATGCATTCGCTGTTTACAGCTATACGCCTGCGTCATGAGAGACTCAACGTTATTTTTTGTACGGATTTCCGCGTGACGGCCGCGTGCGAAGCGTGGAGATAAACCGGGCTTATATGCGCAGCGCTTCGATGGTCCAGCCGGCGCCGCCCGGCGTGACTTCGGGATGGCGTCGGTACAGCAGTTCCTCGATTTGCGCCACTTGCCGTTTCGGCACGTCCACCATCAGCAGCACCTCGCCGTGCGACAGCACGCCGCGAAATTCATCGAGATGGGTATCGGGTATGCGCAACGCGAACAAGGCCCCGGCGACGAGAGTCAACACCATCAAGGCGATGGAGAGGACCGAGCCGATCGACCAGGAGCCCGCCAGCGAAGCGACCAGACCGAGCAACCCCAGGAAAAACAACCCAAGGTTGGCGTTCCATAACAGTCGTTCCAGAAGATATGCCGCGTCACGGCGCTGACGTTCGGTCGCCGGCGGCAATTGCTTCAGTGTCACGCCTTTGCCGGCGATGGCGTGCATGTGCTGGCGGTTGATGCCGGCTGCCTCGAGATCGCTGACGACCTGCGCGGCCTGGGGCTCATCGGGAATCACGAAGTAGAGTCTGCGGCGAAACATGAAGCCTCCTTGACTGGCAGGCGGCGGGGAGAAAAACGCATCATGGCCGCGCTGCCCTGTCGGCGTATGGGCACGGAAGTCCCTGACAGAAGGAATATGGGGGGCGTGGGTGACAATTCAATCCGACAAAAAACAGGGGATTCGCGCCGGGAACGTCCGGACAGAAAACGGAAGGAATGCGAATCTAGGGCTGGTGGTATTCCATCTCGGCCTGCGGTATCAGGCCTTCGATCTGGCGAATACGCTGATCGTCGAGCGGGTGGGTGCTC
>JACQER010000211.1 GCA_016200465.1 Gammaproteobacteria bacterium
CAGGGCTAACGCATTAAAACTACTTTCCCAGCAGGACTTTAAGGAGATAGTCCGGATTGAGCGCACAGGCGAGGCGTTTACGGGGGATGCTCTTGGCGCTGGACTCTTGGCGTAAAAGATTCAGGGCGATATGCCGCAGCACGGCAAAGTTCTCGGCCCCGTGCCCGGTGCGCAGCCGACGCTGATCTTCACGGAACGTGACATCAAGGCTCCAATGCAGTTGGTTCTCAATCCCCCAGTGCTTGCGCACGGCCTGGGCAAATTGCTCCGCGTCGGGCGGGAGGCTGCTCAGGTAGAAACGCTGCTCGACGGAGGTCTTGCCGCCCAGAGTGCGCGTGGCTTCCACCATCCCAATACTCTGGAGCCCGGGCCACCCCGCGGCTCGCAGCTCCGCCTCCAGGGCGGCACTGATCCACGGCAACGGGTCTCCACCCGCCCATGTCCTTGCTCGGTCTGTTCGTGATACGCACTCTGCGTGCGGTGGGCCTCGGCCTCCGGTCCCGTCACAAAAAACCGCTCCACCGCCTGCTCTAGCGTGGGTTGATTGCCCTTGAGAGCCAGGACATAATCCGCCCCGTGTTCGACGATCTTCTGCGCAATGGTGCGCTGACAGCCCATCGCATCAATCGTCACAATACATCCCTTCAGCGCCAAGAGGTCCAGCAACTCCGGAATCGCGGTGATCTCGTTGGATTTCGTGTCTACCCTACGTTGCCCCAACACCACCCCATTCTCGCTCGCCCAAGCACTGACCATATGGATGGCCCGTTTGCCCGTCCCCTTCGCAAACGAGCCCCGCAGCGCCTTGCCGTCAATCGCCACTACTTCCCCTGCTGTCACTTCCGCTACGGCTTGCATCCAGCGCAGAAAACACGCCTGAAACTCCACTGGGTCCAGCAGCCGCAAGACCCGATTAAACGTATCATGAGACGGAATCCCTTCGGGTAACTCTAAAAATTGCCGTAGCCATTCCTCGCGTTCCTGGCCAAAGTCTTCAATCGCCGGATAACTCTCAGCCCCGCACAGGACCGCGCAGACGGCGATGACTAAAATATCGCGCAGTTTATGCCAGCGATGCCGCGCAATGCGGGGATCAGGCACGCTAGCCACGTGCTCGAGTAGGGCAACTGTGGGCGGCTTCTCCATAACAACTCCTCTCCTTCAGTACCGTCCAGAGGAGCTTGCCACACTTTGTTCTTGCCTGCTAATCTCGCCTTATCTCTGCACTTTTAATGCGTTGACCCTGATAGTTTCGGTGCGGCTAACAACGACCAGATTACAAGCGATGTCCTAAAGATTATCACTCTCAAATGGGCAGACCCTCTTGGAGCATCGGCAAACGATTACGACCTCTTCCTGCTCGACTCGGCCCTCACGACTGTGGTTGGCAAGTCAGACAACTTCCAAAACGGTAGCCAGGATCCGTTTGAGTTCATCAGCAGCACAGCATCTGCTGGCGTCGCTAGCCAGCGCCTCGTGATCGTCAAATATGCGGGCAGTGATCGGTTCTTACATCTGAATGTCAATAAGAATGGATCGAATGGCGGGCTGGCAATCAATACGGCTGGATCTACCTACGGGCATTCGACCGCAGTCGGTGCCTTGAGCGTCGCGGCTGTGGATGTCGCTACTGCGAATGGTGGGGCGTTTACGGGCGGGACGGCGAATCCGATAGAGACGTACAGTTCCGACGGGCCACGACGTATTTTTTTTAATGCCGATGGGACACCGATCACGCCAGGCAACTTCTCATCCACCGGCGGCACGGTTCGCCAGAAACCCAACATTGCGGCTGCGGATGGGGTTGCAACTTCGGTAGTGGGCTTCAATCCCTTTTTCGGTACCTCGGCGGCAACGCCGCACGCCGGGGCTATCGCCGCCTTGGTCAAGTCTCTTGATCCTGGATTACCCTCTGCGTTCATACGGCCCATCTTAACTCAGACCGCGCTTGATATTGAAGCGTTTGGGGTAGATAGGGATTCGGGAGCCGGGATTCTGGATGCCTTTGCGGCCGTCAGAATCTCTTGACGGCCAGCGGCTGGAGTGGCTGGAGTGAGGTGCCCGGGGGAGGCTTGACCCCTTCAGACCCAGGCGCCACGGTCTTCAACAATACCCTCTACCTCTTCGTGCGCGGCACGACTAATCGCATCTACCAGAATCTCTTGACGGGCAGCGGCTGGAGTGGCTGGAGCGAGGTGCCCGGGGGAGGCTTGACCCCCGCCGGACCCGCAGCAGCAGCCTTTCAGAACTTCTTGTATCTAACCGTGCAGGGCACCACTAACCGCATCTATGACAATTGGCTCACATCGATAGGCTGGACCGGCTGGGCGGAAGTACCGGGGGGCGGACTGACTCCCTCAAGACCGGCGGCGACCGCTGTCGGGGATTTATGGTATGTCGTACGTGGGACGAATGATCGTATCTACCGGAATATTTTACCGGCGGATGCAGCCAGTCCCTGGACGGGATGGGTTGAGGTACCGGGTGGGGGTTTGACTCCTTCCGGGCCGGGCGCAACACCGGCGGATTTCGGGTTGTCCTTGGTAGTGCGCGGTGAGAATAATAGAATTTACCTCAACGAACGTACACTCCTTATCTATTAACCAGTGGTGCTAGCGAATTTCACTTGGGTGAGACCTGCAATCGAGTGTAGGGGCGAATCTTGTATTCGCCCTGCCCCGCGCCCCCA
>JACQER010000212.1 GCA_016200465.1 Gammaproteobacteria bacterium
CGATCAGAAAGCCGCCAAAGCGCTGGCGCTGAAGGTTCTCGAAGAATTCGACGGCTGCGAATACGTCGTCGTGCCTTCCGGTTCCTGCGCCGGGATGATACGGGTACATTATCCGGCACTGTTCCAAGACGACCCGGCTGTGATCGAATCGATCAAGCGCCTGTCCGCTCGCACCTATGAACTGACCGATTTTCTGGTCAATGTTGCCAAACTCCGAAATGTCCCCGGCCGTTATTCCGGTTCGCTGACCTATCACGACTCCTGTTCCGGCCTGCGCGAGCTGGGCGTGCAGGCGCAGCCGCGCGCGCTGTTGGCGAAGCTGCCGGGCGTGAATCTGACCGAGATGCGCGAATCCACCACCTGCTGCGGTTTTGGCGGGACCTTCTCGGTCAAGTTCGGCGAGATTTCGGCGCGCATGGCCGACAACAAATGCGAACACATCCGCGAGACCTGCGCCGGCGCCATCGTCGCCGGCGATCTCGGTTGCCTGATGAATATCGAGGGCCGGCTGCGTCGCCGCGGCGATCTCGATACGCGCGTGCTGCATATTGCCGAAGTGCTCGCAGGAGAGAACGGCCTATGCAAGTAACGGCGATGCATTTCAAGCGCAAGGCGTCGGAGAACCTGCGCAATGAAAAGCTGCAAAAGGCGCTGGAGAAGCTCCAGACCAAGTTCGTCGACGGCCGCGCCGCGGCGATCGCGGAGCTGCCGAACTTCTGGGAAATCCGCGACGCGGCGGCGGAGATTCGCGACAAGGTTGTTCGTCATCTCGATCGTTATTTATTGCGTTTCGAGCAGGAAGCGACCGCGCGCGGCGCGATCGTGCACTGGGCCGAGACCGGTGACGACGTCAATCGCATCGTGGCGGATATCGCCGCGCGACACGGCGTGCACAGGATCGTCAAATCGAAATCGATGGTGAGCGAGGAGTGTGGCCTGAACGACGCGCTCGAAGCCCAGGGGCTGGAAGTGCTCGAAACCGATCTCGGCGAGTACATCCTGCAACTCGCGCATGAGCCACCGTCGCATATCGTGGCGCCGGTGGTGCACAAGAGCAAGGAAGACATTTCCAGCCTGTTCGAGGAAAAACATCATCGCCCGCGCACTGTGCAGATCGCCGAGTTGTGCCGCGAGGCACGTGAGGTGTTGCGCCCCGGATTTTTGTCTGCCGACATGGGCATCTCCGGCGCCAACTTCATCGTCGCCGAGACCGGCTCGGCGCTGATCGTCACCAACGAAGGCAACGGCCGGCTCACGACCACGCTACCGCGCGTGCACGTCGCCATCACCGGCATCGAGAAAGTGGTGCCAACATTGGAAGACGTGACCACGCTGCTGCGCCTGCTGCCGCGCTCCGCCACCGGCCAGTCGATCACCAATTACGTCTCGGTGCTCACCGGCACCAAGGGAAAAGACGAATCCGACGGGCCGGAGCATTTTCATATCGTTCTTCTCGATAACGGCCGGAGTGAACTGCTCGGCACCGAGCTGCAACCGATGCTGCGCTGCATCCGTTGCGGCGCGTGCATGAACCACTGCCCGGTGTACCAGAACATCGGCGGTCATGCCTACGGCTGGGTGTATCCGGGACCGATGGGCTCGGTGCTGACGCCGTCGTTCGTGGGGCTGGAGAACGCCCTCGATCTGCCCAACGCCTCGACGTTCTGCGGCGAGTGCGCGGTGGTGTGCCCGGTGAAAATCCCGCTGCCCGATCTGCTGCGCCATCTGCGCACCCGGCAAGTGCAACAACATCTGCGGTCGTGGCAGGAGCGTGCCGCGCTCCGCTTGTGGTCGTGGCTGGCGCAGCGCCCGGCGCTGTACGCTCTGGGCACGCGAATCGCGGCGCGCTTGCTGCGCGCGTTTTCAGGAAGCGAAAAACGGTTTCATTATCTGCCCGGCGTGAGCGGCTGGACCAGTGGACGCGACCTGCCGGCACCGGCGGGTCGGACCTTCCGCGATCTGTACCAATCGAGGAAGACCGCATGAGCGCACGCGAGAACATCCTGGCGCGAATCGGCAAGGCGCGCGGCCCGGGCGCCGCCGTGAATGTCGACGACGTGATTCGCCGCCATCAGCGCGGACCG
>JACQER010000216.1 GCA_016200465.1 Gammaproteobacteria bacterium
CGACATCGCGGCGGTGCTGAACGCGGTCCGCGTGGCGCTGCCGAGCAAAGAGCTCCGTGAAGAAGGATAGTGACAATTCCGATCGGGTCGAGTGACGGGGATTGTGGCCCCGTCACCCTCCCACACCACCGGACGTGCGGTTTTCCGCATCCGGCGGTTGAACCCGGCTGCCTGTTATTGCGCGGCGAGATCGGATGGCATGAGGAACCGGTAGCGGCGCAGCGTGGCGTTGGACAAGCCGGAGTGCATGACCGTCCTCGCCATACACCACGCGCCCCGGCTGCTGCGCGCGAGGTCCAGTAACCGGGCCTTCACGCCCAGCGCCCGTAACCGCCGCACGCGGCCCTCCGAGGAGTGCCATCGCAGCCAGAAACACTTCCGGATGTGCCGTCGAATCCAACCCTCCAGCCGGAAAATGGAGTTCCGTTCTTCGGCCAGTTGATAGTAGTTCCACCAGCCTCGGACGTACCGCAGCCAGGCGTCACGCAGTTGGTCGCTGGTGAGGCTTTGCCGCGCATCCCACATCTCCCGAACTCTCGTTTTGAATCGCTCGATACTCTCCGGCGCTATGCCGATCCGCCCTTCGCGATCCAGTCGAAAGCCGAGGAACTTCCGTTCCTCCACCCTCCCTGCTCCGCTCTTGGCGGCGTTCACCTTCAACCGCAGATGCTTCTCGATCCAAGCCGTGATCGAGGCCAACGTCCGTTCCGCCGCCGACGGGCTGCCTACGTAGATGTTGCAGTCATCGGCATACCGGCAAAACGCATGCCCTCGCTTCTCCAACTCCCGATCGAGCGCATCCAGATAGATGTTGGCCAGCAGCGGAGACAGCGGACCGCCTTGCGGCGTCCCCTCCACATTGGCTTCCACCATCCCGTCCACCATCGCCCCGCGCCGCAGAAACTTCCCGATCAAGTGCAACACCCGTTTGTCCCGGATCGTGGTCGCGATCCGGCCCATCAGTATGTCGTGATTGACCGCATCGAAGAACTTCGCGATGTCGATATCCACCACGAATCTCTTCCCTTCCTGCACGTACTTCTGCGCGGCTTTAATAGCGTCCTGTGCGCTGCGCCCGGGCCGGAATCCGTAGCTATGCTCGCTGAACTGCGGTTCGTAGATCGGCGTCAGCACCTCGAGTAACAGCTGCTGAATAAACCGGTCCATCACCGTCGGAATCCCCAACATCCTCGTGCCGCCGCTTGGCTTCGGTATCTCTACCCGCCTCACGGGACTCGGAACGTAGGTCCCGGCCAGTAGCTTCGCCCGTATCTTTTCCCAGTGCGCCTGAAGATGACTCTCCAGTTCTGTCGTCTTCATCCGGTCGATCCCCGCCGCGCCCCGGTTGCGTTTCACCGCTTCCAACGCCCGGCCCACGTTCTCGTCCCGGATGGCTTCTTCCATCACGTTCTCGTACATCGCTCTCTTTCAGAAGGTCCGCAAACTCCGGCCTGGTTTCGTCGCGTTCGGCTCGCCGCGGTTTCACCGCCTCTTCCTACTGGCACTCCTGGGTTGGCTAACCGTAGTTGTTGCGCCCAGGATTCGAATCCATTCCTGCTGTTCAGTCCCTTCGCTAGCTTTGCTCCTTGGTTCTTCGGCCCTTCGCTCCAGCCGCGTTACCGGCCTTCTTCGCTACTACGGCCTCTGCTGACTTCTGCTCCACTCTCGTCGAGCAGATCTCCCCAGGTAAGGTCCAGAATCTCTCCCCTCGCGCCGACTGGCTCTACCCTATGCGTCTTGATGATCTTTGGGCTTCGCTGTTGCCTGCCAGCTCGCCGCCCGCATCTCGGCCTCTTCACCAGTTCGTACTCCTACGGTCGAAGGTTTGCTACCCGCTTCTTTCAGCTTCACCTCGCGGCTACGCCTTGCGGTATCGCTACGGTTGCCATCATCGGCCCCGATTGGCTCCTTTCATCCAACTAGATTCTGCCCATGCTGGGCACACAGGCGTGACCGTAAGGTCGCGCGTAGGCGACAGGAACACGCGCGACCTTACGGTCGAGCCTCGGGGCTGGCTAGTCCTTCAGAATCGCGCCCCAGAC
>JACQER010000209.1 GCA_016200465.1 Gammaproteobacteria bacterium
CCGAAAGCGCGCAGTACGCCCACGTCTATCTGCCCGCCGGCACCTGGGCGGAGAAGGAGGGCGTGATGACCAACACCGAGCGGCGCATCAACCTGGTCAAGCCGTTGACACCGCCGCCGGGCACGGCCAAACCCGACCTGTGGATATTCAATCGCGTGGCGGAACGCTTCAACCGGGATGCCAAGATGAAGTTTCCGGAAAAGGCCGCCGACATCTTTCTGGAGATGGGCGAGCTGTCCCGTGGTCGCCTGGCAGATATCTCCGGCATGAACCATGATCTGATTGAAAAAAACCGCGGCATCCAGTGGCCTTATACGGCAGCGCAACGGGAACGCGGCGAGGCGCCGCCACAAGGCGGCAAACGCCTCTACACCGCGGACGGCGAGTTCCGCTACCCGGACGGTCGCGCCAAGCTGATCCCGCTGCCGTTCATCGACAACAACGAAGTGCCGGACGGGAATTTCCCTGTCTGGCTCAACACCGGGCGCTTGATCGAGCATTGGCATGGCCGCACCAAGACCGGCAAGATCGGCAACAACAACAAGTTCAGCCCCATCCCCTTCATCGAGATCAACCCCGACCTGGCCGATGAACTTGGCGTTCAGCGCGGTGAATATGTGCGCATGGTGTCGCGCCGCGGCGACGCGGTGGCGATGGCGCAACCCACGCAGCGGGTGCCGAAGAACATGGTGTTCCTGCCGTTTCACTTTTTCGACTGCGCCAACCGGCTGACGCTGGGCCTGCTCGACCCGCACTCGCGCCAGCCCGCCTACAAGCAGTCCGCCATCCGCATCGAGAAGATCGCCGACCAGATCGCGGCGGCGAAGTTGTCAATGGAAATGCGGAATTTCTGACGAGGCCGACATGTTCCCTGTCCGTTCCAACGAACCCGACTACGCGCTCCTCAAGGATCCCGCCTGCCAGAGCCACAACCGCTATGGACAGTCCATCGAAACCGTGCCGGTAGGCGACGGGCTGCGTGACAAGAGTCTGAATATCAACGGTGATGCGAGCATCGGCGCCAATCCCAACCGCTACAAGCAGCACGGCTTTTTCTTCAACGCCGACAACTGCATCGCCTGTCACGCCTGCGAGTCGGCCTGTTCGGAGAAGAACGATGTCCACGCGCACCTCGCCTTCCGCTCGGTGGGCTTCGTCGAGGGCGGCACCTATCCGAACACCCAGCGCCTCAACATCTCGATGGCCTGCAACCATTGCGACGACCCCGTGTGCCTGAAGGGTTGCCCGACCCGCGCCTACACCAAGTTCGCGGAATACGGCGCGGTGTTGCAGGACCCGGACATCTGCTTCGGCTGCGGCTATTGCACCTGGGTCTGCCCGTACAACGCGCCGCAGCTCGACCCGATCAAGGGCCAGGTCTCCAAATGCAATATGTGCGTGGATCGGCTTGAGGTGGGCCTCAAGCCCGCCTGCGTTTCCGCCTGCCTGGGCAAGGCGCTGGATTTCGGCGTGATCGAGAACATTCCGGAAGGCCATACTCAGGCCAAGGTCGAGATCCCCGGCTTTCCGCGCAGCGACATCACTCATCCCAACATCCGTTTTCAGCAGACGCGCGTCACCCAGCGCGACATGCTGCGGCTGGACAGCACACCGCTGAAATATCATCGAGACGACGCCACGGGCCGGTTCACTCCCGAGCTGGATCCCAAGCACGGTTTTCAACGCCAGTGGAACCTGAAAAAACTGCTCGGTTCGCACGAGAACGCCCATATCGCTTTTACTCTCAGCGTGCAGGCGGTGATGTGCGCCTTTCTGTTGCTGGTGCTGGGCGGCTGGCTGAGTGTGACGCCGCTGGTCGAGTACGCCGCCAGCGCCGCCTGGTTGCCAACTTTGGGTGTGATGCTGGCGCTGATGAGCTTCGGTCTGTTCCGGCTCAACATGCACTTGGGCAAACCGCACCGCTTCTATCGCGGCTACAACAACTGGCGGCTGTCGCCGGTGAGCCGGGAGATTGCCGGAGTATCGTTGTTCTTTGTCGGGTTGGCGGGCTTTAGCTTCTTCAACCTGTTCCCCGGTTTCCCCTTCGCCGGCTTGC
>JACQER010000210.1 GCA_016200465.1 Gammaproteobacteria bacterium
GCGCTACCTGACCAAGGTACACGACCGCTATCAGCCGGCGTGGTTTTTCATCCCGGTGCTGCTCGCCGGCTTCTATCCCTGGACCGCGTACCTGGCGCAGGCGGTGACGAAGAGCTGGCCGGCGTCGTGGCGCGCGCGCCGCGACCATCGCGAGACGGTTTTTCTCATGTTATGGGCGGGCCTGGTATTCGCGTTCTTCTCGTTTTCGGATTCCAAGCTCATTCCGTACATCCTTACGATGCTACCACCGCTGGCGCTGCTGACGGCGCGTTATCTGGCGCAGCATTGGGACGCGCCTTCGTCGGCGAGCCTGCGCGCCGGAACCTGGACGCTGCTCGCGCTTGGGTTCCTGCTGGTTCTGGTGCTGGTGTTTGTTCCGGAAAGCACGCCGGACCGGCCGCGCGTGGCGGAATACGCCGCGGTGTTCGGCGGTTACACCTGGGTGATCCTGGGCAGCCTGCTGGCCACGGCGCTGCTGCCGTTCGCCGTCGGTTTCCTGCGTCGTCCGCTCTGGATCGTCGTGGCGCTGGCGCTGACTTCGGCGGTGTTTCTGGCCGTGGTCGACCGGGGCTTCGTGTTTCTGGATCACCAGCGTTCGGTCAAGGAGCTGGCGCTGATCCTGAAGTCGCGCCTGCAAGCCGGCGACGAGGTCATGACCTATCGCGAGTATTACCAGGACCTGCCGGTGTATCTCGAACGGCGCGTCACCGTGGTCGACTGGAAAGGCGAACTGCGCTTCGGCTCCGGGGTCGAGGACGTCAGCGGCTGGATGATCGACGAAACCGCTTTCCGGCGCCGCTGGAACGGGCCGCAGCGGACCTACCTGCTGACCGGGCGCGGCAACTATGACAAACTCCGCGCCGAGGGGCGCGGCCAGTTTCAGTTGCTCGCGCAGACCGGATCGAACGTGCTGGTGACCAACAGGACGGACCAACCGTGAACTATCTGCCGTTGATTCTGCTGGGCGTGCTGCTCAATGCCGGCGCGCAGCTGCTGCTCAAGGAAGGCATGCGCCGTATCGGCTACTTCGAGTTCGCCTGGGCGAATGTCGTGCCCATCGGCGTGCAGGTGGCGGTCAACCCGTTCGTGCTCGCCGGCCTGTTCGCCTATGTGGTGAGCGTGGCGGTGTGGCTGCTGGTGCTGTCGCGCGTCGAGGTGAGCTTCGCCTACCCGCTGCTGTCGGTGGGCTACATCGTCAACGCCGTCGCCGGCTATTACCTGTTCCAGGAAAATCTTTCGCTCACGCGCATCACCGGCATACTCATCATCATCGCCGGGGTTTATCTGGTCACGCGCAGCTAGTGCCGTTCCAACTATTTATGGCGACTTCATTTTTTAATGATGCAAATCGGACCCACTTCGTGAGAGCGCCTGTTCATGTTGGACGCATCAGGTTGGAACGGCACTAGGACATGACCGACGAATTTCTCCCGTTCTCGCGGCCCTCGATCAGCCGCGAAGCCATCGACGAAGTGGTCGCCTGTCTCGAATCGGGCTGGATCACCACCGGACCGCGGGTGAAAAAGTTCGAGGACGAACTCAAGCGCTATTTCAACGCGCCGCACGCCCTGGCGCTGTCCTCCGCCACCGCCGGCCTGCACCTGGCGCTGGCGGCGCTGGAACTCAAGCCCGGCGACGAGGTGATCACGACGCCGATGACCTTCGCTGCCACGCTCAATACCATCGTGCTCACTGGCGGAACACCGGTGCTGGTGGACGTGGAGCCCGATACGTACAACATGGATGTCACCAGGCTTGCCAAGGCGGTCACGAAGCGCACGCGCGCCATCATGCCGGTGCATTTCGCCGGCTTGCCGGTGGACCTCGATCCGCTGTACGAACTGGCGAACAAACATGGTCTGCGCGTGATCGAGGACGCGGCGCACGCCATTGGCACGGAATACAAGGGCAAGCGTGTCGGTGCCTTCGGCGATACCCAGGTATTCAGTTTCCACCCGAACAAGAACATGACCACCGGCGAGGGCGGCTGCGTGGTGACGCGCGACGACAAGCTGGCCGGGAAAATAGCGCTGCTGCGCTTTCACGGCATGGACCGCGAGGCGTGGAACCGTTTCGGCAAGACCGGGTCACAGCATTACGAGATCGTCACGCCGGGCTACAAGTACAACATGATGGACATCCAGGCCGCGCTCGGGCTGCATCAGCTGCCGGCGCTCGATGGTTTCATCAGGCGCCGCACCGAACTGGCGCTGCGGTATCAGAAAATTTTCGCCGACTGGCCGCAGTGGACCCGGCCCGGCACGCCGGCATTTTCCCACCGCCACGCCTGGCACCTGTACACACCGCTGATCAATCCCGCGGCCGCGGGCATGGACCGCGACGCCTTCATGCAGGGCATGAAGGAGCGTAACATCGGCACCGGCCTGCACTACCGCGCGGTGCACCTGTATCCTTATTATCGCGAGCGCTACGGTTTCAAACCCGGGGACTTTCCGAACGCCGAAAGCATCGGCGAACGCATCGTGAGCCTGCCGCTGTTCCCGGGCCTGAGCGACGCCGACCAGAATCGGGCGGTCGCCGCGATGGCGGATTTGTTCAAGAGGAAATAACGTGAGCCGATCTCAAAAATACCTTGTTAATGACGCACACTTTTACCGCACACCCCGTGTAAAATGCCGGGGCATGTGTTGCGATAAACATTTTTGAGATCGGTTCGTGGCGAAGCCATATGTAAGCGTGGTCATCCCGGTGTACAACGAGCAGGAAAACCTGCCGGCGCTGTTCCTGCGCCTGACCGCGGTGCTCGACAAGTCCGGCAAGCCGTACGAGATTCTTTTCACCAATGACGGCAGCCGCGACAACTCGCTGGTACTGCTCAAGGATTTTCACAAGCAGCGGCCGCAGCAGGTGCGCGTCATCGACTTCAACGGCAACTTCGGCCAGCACATGGCGATCATGGCGGCGTTCGAGCGCGCGCGCGGCGAGGTGATCGTGACGCTCGACGCCGACCTGCAGAATCCGCCGGAGGAAATCCCGAAGCTGCTCGCGGAAATCGAGAACGGACACGACGTCGTCGGCGGTTACCGCAAGGACCGGCACGATTCCTGGTTCCGCCGCAAGGCGTCGCGCCTGCTCAATGCGGTGCGTGAGCGCACCACGCGCATCCGCATGCGCGACCAGGGCTGCATGCTGCGCGCCTACCGCCGTAACATCGTCGAGCACATCACCGCCAGCGGCGAAACTTCGACCTTCATTCCGGCGCTGGCCATGAGCTACGCCGCCAATCCGGCCGAGGTCGAGGTCGAGCACGCCGCGCGCGCCGCCGGCACCTCGAAATACCGGCTCTACGACCTGATCCGCCTGAATTTTGACCTGATGACGGGCTTTTCCGTCGTGCCGCTGCAGGTGTTCACGCTGTTCGGCATGGTCATCGCCGCCGGCAGCCTGCTGTTCGTGGTGTATCTGTTCATCCGCCGCCTGATGATCGGCCCCGAGGCCGAGGGCGTGTTCACGCTGTTCGCGATCCTGTATTTCCTCGTCGGCGTGGGCATCATGGGGCTCGGCGTCATCGGCGAGTACGTTGGCCGCATCTATCAGGAAGTCCGCCGCCGCCCGCGCTTCATGATTCGCGACGTTTACGAGCAGCTCGATGACTGAACCCGGCGTCGTCGTCTTCGCCTACCACGATGTCGGTGTCGAATGCCTCGATGCGCTGGTCTTCCGCGGCTGCCGCATCATCGCGGTATTCACACATCGCGACCATCCCGAGGAAAAAATCTGGTTCAGGTCGGTGGCGCAATATGCGCAACAGCACCGGATACCGGTTTACACGCCGGATTCGGTGAACACGCCGGAATGGATCGCGCGGCTGCGCGAGATGCAGCCGGATATCATTTTTTCGTTCTATTACCGCAACATGATCTGCCAGGAGATTCTCGACATCCCGCGGCTCGGCGCTTTCAACCTGCACGGTTCGCTGTTGCCGCAGTATCGCGGACGGGTGCCGATTAACTGGGCGGTGCTGAACGGCGAGACCGAAACCGGCGCCACGCTGCACTGGATGGTCAAGCGCCCCGATGCCGGCGATATCGTCGATCAGGAGCCGGTGACGATCGGCCCGCGCGACACGGCAC
>JACQER010000214.1 GCA_016200465.1 Gammaproteobacteria bacterium
CCAGGACCTCCTCGGGCTTGTAGTCGAGCCCGTTGTCGCGCTTGAATTTGGCGATCACCGCCTGTTTCAGCCCGGGCGTGCCGTCCACGGCGGTATATTTGGTGAAGCCGTCGCGGATGGCGCGGATCGCCGCTTCCTTGATGTGCTCCGGGGTGTCGAAATCGGGCTCGCCCGCACCGAGACTGATAACATCTTTACCTTGAGCCTTGAGTTCCTTGGCCCGGGCATCGACGGCCAGCGTGGGGGAGGGTTTGATGCGATTGACGCGGCCTGACAGGCGGATGGTGGACAACGGTTCCTCGTGAATTCGGTTTCGGAAAAACGCGGTAATATACCCGCAAGTCAGTGGAAAAACGATAGCGCATGAGCCAGACGTTCGAACTCGTCAGTCCTTTCCAGCCGGCCGGCGACCAGCCGCAGGCCATTGCCGCGCTCACGGCGGGATTGAGCCACGGCGAGGCCCGTCAGACCCTGCTCGGCGTGACCGGCTCCGGGAAGACCTTCACGATCGCCAACGTGGTGCGGCAGGTGCAGCGCCCGGCGCTGGTGCTGGCGCCGAACAAGACGCTGGCGGCGCAGCTTTACTCCGAGTTCCGCGATTTCTTTCCGCGCAACGCCGTGGAGTACTTCGTGTCGTATTACGATTACTACCAGCCCGAAGCCTATGTCCCGGCATCGGATACTTATATAGAGAAGGATGCCTCGATCAACGAACAGATCGAACAAATGCGGCTGTCGGCCACCAAGGCGCTGCTCGAACGCGAAGACAGCATCATCGTGGCTACGGTCTCGGCGATCTACGGCCTGGGTGACGTCGACGCCTACCACAGCATGATCTTGCACCTGCGCCAGGGCGCGGTCATGGGCCAGCGCGCCATCCTGCAACGGCTGACGGAGATGCAATACACGCGCAACGACGTGGAATTGCGCCGCGGCACATTCCGCGTGCGCGGGGACGTCATCGACATCTACCCGGCCGAATCGGAAAAACTCGCGGTGCGCGTCGAGCTGTTCGGCGAGGACGTGGAAAATATTTCCGAATTCGATCCGCTGACGGGTGAGGTGGCCGGGCGCCGGGTGCGCATGACCATTTTCCCGTCGTCGCATTACGTTACGCCCCGCGAGACCATCGTCAAGGCGATCGATGAAATCAAGCAAGAGCTGCGCGAACGCCTGGAGCAGTTGCGTTCCCTGGACAAGCTGGTCGAGGCGCAGCGCCTGGAGCAACGCACGCTGTACGATCTCGAAATGATGCGTGAAGTGGGTTACTGCGCCGGTATCGAGAACTACTCGCGCTATCTTTCCGGGCGCAAGGCCGGGGAACCGCCGCCGACTCTCATTGACTACCTGCCGAAGAACGCGCTGCTGGTCATTGACGAGAGCCATGTCACGGTGCCGCAGCTTGGCGGCATGTACAAGGGCGACCGTTCGCGCAAGGAGACGCTGGTGGAGTACGGCTTCCGCCTGCCGTCGGCGCTCGACAACCGGCCGCTGCGTTTCGACGAATTCGAAGGCTTGATGCCGCAGACCATTTTCGTTTCCGCCACGCCGGGACCGTACGAACGCGAACGCAGTCACGGCGTCATCGTGGACCAGATCGTGCGTCCGACCGGCCTGGTCGACCCGGAAGTGGAGGTGCGGCCGGCGACGGCGCAGGTGGACGATCTGTTGTCCGAGATCCGCGCCCGCGTCCGCGACGGCGAGCGCGTGCTCGTTACCACGCTGACCAAACGCATGGCCGAGGACCTGACGGAATATCTGCACGAGCACGACGTGCGCGTGCGCTATCTGCACTCGGACATCGAGACCATCGAGCGTTCCGAGATCATCCGCGATTTGCGCGCCGGCACTTTCGACGTGCTGGTCGGCATCAACCTGCTGCGCGAAGGGCTGGACATTCCCGAGGTGTCGCTGGTCGCGATTCTCGACGCCGACAAGGAAGGCTTCCTGCGCTCGACGCGTTCCCTGATCCAGACCGTCGGCCGGGCGGCACGGCATATCCACGGCAAGGCGATTCTTTACGCCGACCGGATGACGGATTCCATGCGCGCCGCCATCGACGAAACCGGACGCCGCCGCCAGAAGCAGATCGCCTATAACGAAGCGCATGGGATCACTCCCAAAGGCATCGTCAAGGCGGTCAAGGAGATCATCGACGGGGTGTCGCCGGCGCACCCGCTGTTCGGCACGAAAAACTACGGCTCCAAATCGGCGCATGTCGGACGCGAGTTCCTGCGCGCCGCCGAGGAGGAAGCCGAATACGCGGCCATGGCGCCGGACGCGCTGGCCAAGCTGCTTAACCGGCTGGAAAAGCAGATGTATACGCATGCGCGCAACCTGGAGTTCGAAGAGGCGGCGGCGCTGCGTGACAAGATACAAACGATCCGCTCACGCCAGTTCGGTGTGATCGAAGGCGGAAGCCAGAAACGCGGTTGAGGAGGGGTGGCCGCTCCGCCATCGTTGATTCGCCGGGCGCATTTACCCGTGAATACCGCATAAAACTTGTGACGCCGCGCCGAATTGTGCTATTTTTCCGCGCCTGTTTGCAGGCGCGTAGCTCAGTGGTAGAGCACCACCTTGACATGGTGGTGGTCGGTGGTTCAATCCCACTCGCGCCTACCAGATTCAATCCCCGGCAACGCGCCGGTGAACATATAGAACTGTAATTGCTGAAGCCCGTTTACGCGGCCGTTCGTAGAGGCCGCCACTGACGAAAGGGTCGCGCACCATGCCTGTCATCACGCTGCCGGACGGCAGCCGTCGAGAATATCCCCAGCCGGTTACGGTCGCCGACATCGCCGCGAACATCGGGCCGGGTCTGGCGCGCGCCGCGCTTGCCGGCCGCGTCAACGGCAAGCTCGTCGACACCTCGTTCCGCGTCGAACAGGACGCCACGGTCGCGATCATCACCGACAAGAGCCCGGAAGGGATCGAAGTGATCCGCCATTCCACCGCGCATCTGCTGGCGCAGGCGGTCAAGGAACTGTTCCCGGAGGCTCAGGTCACGATCGGCCCGGTGATCGAGAACTGCTTTTACTACGATTTCTCCTTCAAGCGCGGCTTCACGGAAGAAGACTTGGCGAAAATCGAACAGCGCATGTACGAGATCACCAAGCGCGATTATCCCGTGAACCGCAGCGTCATGCCGCGCGACGAGGCAGTGAAGTTCTTCCGCGACATGGGCGAGGAGTACAAGGCCAAAATCATCGAGGACATTCCCGCCGGCGAGCAGATCTCGCTCTATCGCCAGGGCGAGTTCATCGATCTTTGTCGCGGTCCGCACGTGCCCTCGACCGGCAAGCTCAAGGCGTTCAAGCTCATGAAAGTGGCCGGCGCCTACTGGCGCGGTGATTCGCGCAATGAAATGCTGGCGCGCATCTACGGCACCGCCTGGACCAGCAAGGAGGCGCTCGACGCCTATCTGCACCAGATCGAGGAAGCCGAGAAACGCGACCATCGCAAGATCGGCCGCAGCCTCAACCTGTTTCACATGCAGGAAGAGGCGCCGGGCATGGTGTTCTGGCACGAGCGCGGCTGGCGGCTCTACCAGCAGATCGTCCAGTACATGAGCGAACTGTGGCGCGAGCACGGCTATCGGGAAATCCGCACGCCGCAACTCGTCGACCGCTCGCTGTGGGAGAAGTCGGGCCACTGGGAGAAATTCCACAGCGACATGTTCATCACCGAATCGGAAAAGCGGCTCTACGCCGTCAAGCCGATGAACTGTCCGTGCCACATCCAGATCTACAACCAGGGCCTCAAGAGCTACCGCGACCTGCCGTTGCGGCTGGCGGAATTCGGCTCCTGCCACCGCAACGAGCAATCGGGCGCGCTGCACGGATTGCTGCGGCTGCGCAATTTCGTGCAGGACGACGCGCATATTTTCTGCACCGAAAACCAGATCCAGCCCGAAGTGTCGGCGTTCATTGACCTGCTGCACCGGGTCTACGCCGACTTCGGCTTCCAGCACATCATCTACAAACTCTCCACGCGTCCACCCGACCGGATCGGGTCGGACGAGATCTGGGACAAGGCCGAACACGCCCTGGAGCAGGCGCTCAATGCCAAGGGGCTGCAGTGGGACTTGCAGCCGGGGGAGGGGGCGTTTTACGGCCCCAAGATCGAGTTCTCGCTCAAGGACAGCCTCGGCCGGGTCTGGCAGTGCGGCACGATCCAGGTGGACTTCTCCATGCCCGGGCGCCTGGGCGCAAGCTATATCGCCGAAAACGGGACCAAGCAGGTTCCGGTCATGCTGCACCGCGCTATTCTGGGCTCATTGGAGCGCTTTATCGGCATTCTGATCGAGGAGCATGCCGGAGCGCTGCCGACCTGGCTGGCCCCGGTACAGGCCGTCATCCTGACCATTACCGATGAACAACAGGACGCCGCCCGGAAGATCGAGAAAACCCTGCGCCACCATGGCTGGCGGGTCGAATCCGACTTGAGAAACGAGAAAATAGGCTTTAAAATTCGCGAAC
>JACQER010000219.1 GCA_016200465.1 Gammaproteobacteria bacterium
GGGCGAGATATCGCTCGCACATCACGGCGTGCTGTTTCTCGACGAGCTGCCCGAGTTCAACCGGCATGTGCTCGAGGTGCTGCGCGAGCCGCTGGAATCGGGCGCGATCACGATTTCCCTGGCCGCGCGGCAGTCGGAATTTCCGGCCCGGTTCCAGCTGGTCGCGGCCATGAACCCCTGCCCCTGCGGCTACTACGGCGATCCATCCGGACGCTGCCGCTGCACGCCGGACAAGGTCAGCGATTACCGTTCGCGAATTTCCGGTCCGCTGCTGGACCGCATCGACATGCACATCGAGGTGCCGGCGGTGCCGCGCGAGGTGTTGCTGGATCAAACCACATGTGGCGGAGAACCTTCGATCGAGGTGCGGGAACGAGTGGAGACAGCAAGAGAGCGACAACGTCAGCGCAGCGGTTGCGCCAATGCTTCGCTCAACAACAAACAGATCGAGGAAAACTGCCGGCTGGATGAAGAAGGGCGACGGTTACTCGAGCAAGCGATCGATCGGCTGGGGCTTTCGGCGCGCGCGTATCATCGCGTGCTGAAGGTGGCACGCACCATCGCCGATCTGGCGATGGAAGAAAGTATCAAGACATCCCACCTGGCGGAGGCGGTGCAGTACCGCCACCTCGATCGCGGCACGACGCTTTCCTGAGAATAATTTCGCCGGGCGTGAACGTGTTAAGGCGAAAAAAAAGCGGCCTTGCGGCCGCTTTTTTTACAACAGAGTCAGACGTGCTTACTTGGCCTGTGACACCATGTAATCCACGGCGGCCTTGACGTCGTCATCCTTCAGGCCCATGTTGCCGCCCTTGGGAGGCATCATGCCGGCCTTGCCCTGGAAGCCCTTGATCGCGTGCGTGTGCAGCGTGTCGGCGCCCTGCGCGATGCGCGCGGCCCAGGCAGCCTTGTCGCCCAGCTTCGGCGCACCGGCAACACCGGCCGCGTGGCAGGCCATGCAGGTGGCGTCATAAATCTTCTTGCCCTTGTCTTCCGCGCCGGCGGCATTGGCGGAGGGGATGATGGCGTCCATGACCGCATTGGAAGCCGTGGTCGTCTTCGCGACCGGCGCCGTGCCGACGGTCAGTTCGCCCACCGGCTTGATGCGTTCAGCCACCGCCTTGGTATCGGCCGTGGACTCAACGGTCTTGGTGGTCTTGCCACCGATGATTTGCGCCACGATGAAGATAACAACCGTCAACGCCACCAGCGCGACCAGCAGGCCGGCGAAAGATTTCAGAAATGCACGATCAGTCATTGTTTACCCTTTACGCGTTTCAATGTTGAAGTTTTAACCCGCCGAATGGCGGAACCCAGAATTTAGCCGTATAAGTATAACCTAATATATTCGATCTGAAAAACACCCCATGGTTCCTAGGATGGACGCGATAGGCGTCGGCGGGTATTCTTGCCTGCCCGTTCCGGCCGGGAAATGACCTGGATCAAGCCCCTTGCAAAACGTCATGCCGCGGGCCATCGCCAG
Organism: Gammaproteobacteria bacterium; assembly: GCA_016200465.1. Classification (GTDB taxonomy): domain Bacteria; phylum Pseudomonadota; class Gammaproteobacteria; order Acidiferrobacterales; family Sulfurifustaceae; genus Sulfuricaulis. The sequence continues at coordinate 1,484 of JACQER010000219.1, forward strand.
GAACGTCGGGAACGGACAGCAGATCGATTTTGCGCCCTTAGCTCAGCTGGATAGAGCGTCAGCCTCCGACGCTGAAGGTCAGAGGTTCGAATCCTCTAGGGCGCGCCACTAAACGAATGGGCCCGATGTCTGGGCCCATTCGTTTAGTGGCCAGGCTTCAGGTATCGGACCTCTCAGCCCGAAGGGTCAGAGGTTCGACAAATTTGCCGGGGCAAATTTGGACGTACCGTTAGGTGCGGCCCCGAGCAGCGAACGCTGCGAGGGGTGAGCCCCAATCCATGGGGCGAACAATCCTCTAGGGCGCGCCTACCAGGAAAAGAGAGACCCCTTCAAGCGCCCCTTGATGCGCCCTGCCTCTGGTAGCTTAGGCCCACATTTCCTGACTATACTGAAGCGAGTCGAATAGCCTCACCGGTAAGAAAAAAGAAGCAAGCCGTGGCACATTGATAACCTTCTTTAAGGGGTCATGTCTGTACCTCAAAACGGCTGGTAGAAACGGTGGCTCAACAATCTTGTCTGTTCCCTCGCCAAGCGCGAGACGGTCGTGCCTTTACCTTGTCGACCGATGAGCGCCACTGCCAAACAACGTCTGCCACTGCATGAGGCGACACTGCGCCTGCTGAGCCTGCTGGCCAGTTCCCAACTCGAAAAAGATCTGCTGCAGAAAGGCATCGAGGCGCTCGCCGCCATTCTCCAAGTCCGTTATGGTGCGATCGGGCTGATAGACGACGCCGGTAAACTCCAGCAATTCGTCCATACCGGCATCGGTCCCGAAGAAGCCGCGCGCGTCGGCAAGCTTCCGAAAGGCCGCGGGCTGCTCGGCATCAATATCCCCCTCCGGCTGGGCGATATGTCGCGCGACCCCCGATCCGTCGGTTTCCCGCCCAACCATCCACCGATGAAGAGCCTGTTGTCGGTAACCTTCTCTCACGAGGGTCACAATTACGGACGGGTCTACCTGAGCGAAAAATTCGACGGATCGGATTTCAGCAAGGAAGACGAACAGCTGCTGTCCCATTTTGCGAGCGTGTTCGCCATGATGCTGGCTTACCACCGCGCGCAGACCGAGCGCGAGCGTGCCGCCGAGACGTTGCGCGAGATTTCCCATGCGTTATCGGCGATCACGGGCGATGCGTTCTTCCGCGAGCTGGTACTGAATCTGACCAGGGCCCTCGGCGTGGCCTACGCCTTCGTGGGCGAGATCACCGACGCCAGTTTGCGCACCATCCATACCGTGGCCGTGAGTGCGGGAGACAAGCTGGTTAATGACTTCGTTTACGATCTCCCCGGCACACCCTGCGAAAATGTCGCCGGCAAGAAACTCTGCTTTCATGCCCGCGGTGTTCAGCAATTATTTCCTGACGATCACAGGCTGATCGAGATGGGGATCGAAAGCTACATCGGCAGCCCGCTGTTCGACTCCGCCGGAAAACCGCTCGGGATACTCGTGCTGCTGGACAAAAAACCGCTCGCCGACCCGGAGCACGTGCAATCCATCCTGAAAATCTGCGCCGCGCGCGCGAGCGCGGAGCTGGAACGGCAACACGCGGAGCGAGCCTTACGCCAAAGCGAGGAGCATTATCATCTGCTGACGCGGCTGGCGCCGGTGGGGATATTCCGCACCGACGCTCACGGGCACTGCACCTACGTGAACAAACGCTGGTGCGACATCGCCGGGCTCAGTCCCGAACAGGCCTACGGCGAAGGCTGGGTACGGGCAATTCATTCCAACGACCGGAAATACATCTTCGAGCGCTGGTATGCAGCCGCGAAAAGCAACCTGCCTTTCATGGAAGAATGCCGCATGCAGCGTCCGGACGGCGTCACCACCTGGGTACTGGCGCAGGCATCGACGGAGCTGGGGGCCGAAGGGCAGGTAACGGGTTACGTAGGCACCGTCACGGACATCACCGAGCGCAAACAGGCCGAGGCCGAAATGCGCAAGCTTTCCAGCGTGATCGAACAGACAGCGGATTCCGTGGTCATCACCGACCGGAATGGCGTCATTCAATACGTCAATCCGGCCTATCAGGCGGTCACGGGCTATTCGCCCGAAGAAGCGATCGGAAATTCCCCACGCCTGGTCAAATCGGGACAACACCCACCGGCATTCTATCAGCGGTTGTGGGAAACGATCCTGAAAGGCGAGGTGTTCCGCGAACGCTTCATCAACCGCAAAAAGGATGGCTCGCTGTACCACGAGGAAAAAACCATCACGCCGCTCAAGAACGCGCGCGGCGAGATCACGCATTTCGTTTCCACCGGCAAGGACATCACGCGGCGCGTGGAGGCGGAGAACGAGAACAAACGCATGCAATCGTTTCTCGATTCCGTCGTCGAGAACCTGCCCAGCATGATTTTCGTCAAGGATGCCAAAGAGCTGCGGTTCGTGCGCTTCAACCGCGCCGCGGAAGAATTGCTCGGCTACTCCCGCCGGGACATGCTGGGCAAAAACGACCACGACTTCTTTCCCAGGGAAGAGGCGGACTTTTTCAACGCCAAGGACCGCGAAGTCCTCCGCAGCGGCCAGCTCCACGACATCCCCGAAGAACCCATCCACACCCTTCGCCGGGGCGTACGGATCCTGCATACCAGGAAAATCCCCATCCGGGACAGCGACGGCCGTCCGCTCTATCTGCTCGGCATCTCGGAAGACATCACCGAGCGCAAACAGGCGGAAAAGAAATTGCGCGAGAGCAACGAAATCCTGGAACGGATTTTCGACAGCACGCATTTCTGCCTGGCTTACCTCGACCGGGATTTCAATTTCATCCGCGTGAACCGGGCCTACGCGAAAGCTTGCGGGCTTCCGCCAGATCACTTTCCGGGCAAGAACCATTTCCACCTGTATCCGCACGAGGAAAACGAGGCCATCTTCCGTCACGTGGCGCAAACCGGCGAGCCGTTCACGATCGCGGCGAAGCCGTTCGAATTTCCGGATCATCCCGAATGGGGCGTGACATACTGGGACTGGACCCTGCACCCCCTGAAGGACACCGCGGGCAAAGTCGAAGCCCTGCTGTTTGTTTTGCTGGACGTCACGGAGCGCAAAAGGGCCGAAGACATGCTCTCCCGCCTCGGCCGGATTCTCGATGCCTCGTCCAATGAGATTTATGTCTTCGACGCGAACACACTGCGCTTCACTCAAGTCAACCAGGGGGCACGGCGCAACCTGGGTTACACGGCGGAGGAATTGAGGACGCTCACCCCGCTCGACCTGAAACCGCAGCTCACCCGGGACAGCTTCGAAGCGCTCCTGGCTCCGTTGCGAAGCGGCCAGGAAGAACAGACGGCCTTCGTCACCACACACCGGCGCAAGGACGGCAGCACCTATCCGGTGGAAGTGCAGCTGCACCTTTCCCGAAGCGAGCACCCGCCGGTGTTCGTGGCCGTCATCCAGGACATCACCGAACGCAAGCGCACCGAGGAGCGGCTGAGCTACCTCGCCTATTACGACGCCCTGACCAGCCTGCCCAACCGCCAGCTGCTCAACGAGCGCCTGAGCTGGGCCATGACCGAGGCGGACAGCCGCGACCGGCTGGTGGCGGTCATGTTCCTCGATCTCGACCGTTTCAAGAACATCAACGACACGCTCGGGCACGACGTGGGCGATGCGCTGCTCAAGAGCGTGGCCGAGCGACTCAAGGCCTGCGTGCGTCCCGGCGACACCATCTCGCGCCTCGGCGGCGACGAGTTCACCATCGTGCTTGCCAACGTGGCGCACGTGGACGACGTCGCGCGCGTGGCGCAGAAAGTTCTGGACCAGTTCATCGCGCCGTTCCGCATCGCCGGGCGCGACCTGTTCGCGTCGCCTTCCATCGGCATCACGCTCTATCCGTTCGATGACAACAACACGGAGAGCCTGCTGAAAAACGCCGACACCGCCATGTACCACGCCAAGTCGCTGGGACGAAACAACTTCCAGTTCTACACCGCGGAGCTCAACGCCCGCGCCGCGCGCCAGCTGGAACTGGAAACCGGCATGCGCCGCGCGCTGGAACGGGAGGAATTCGTACTGCACTACCAGCCGCTGGTGGACATACAAACCGGCGGCATCGTTGGCATGGAGGCGCTGCTGCGCTGGCAGCACCCGCAATACGGACTGGTACCGCCGATGGAGTTCATCCCACTCGCGGAGGAGACCGGTCTGATCGTGCCGATCGGTGAATGGGTATTGCGCACCGCCTGCGCCCAGATCAAAGCCTGGCACGCGGCCGGTTTTCCGACCTTGCACGTGGCGGTGAACCTGTCGAGCAAGCAGTTGCAGCAGAAAAATTTCGCGGAAGTCGTCAAACACGCTTTACAGGAAACCGGCCTCGAGCCCTTGTACCTCGACCTTGAGCTGACCGAAAGCCTACTGATGCAGGACATGGAGGCGGCGGAGGCGGTCCTGAAGAATCTGAAAGCCATGGGCGTGATGTTCTCCCTCGATGACTTCGGCACCGGCTATTCATCGCTCAGCTATCTCAAGCGCTTCCCGATCGATTTCCTGAAAATCGATCGCAGCTTCATCAAGGATATCGTGCATGATCGCTACGGCGCGGGCATCGTGCGCGCCATCATCGTCATGGCTCACACGCTCGGAATCAAAGTCATCGCCGAAGGCGTCGAAACCCATGAACAACTCGGGTTCCTGCGCGAGCAGGGATGCAACATCACCCAGGGTTATTTCTGCAGCAAACCGCTGCCCGTAAACGACTTCACCCAACTGCTGCGTGAATGGCGGGGTACCCGCCTGAAAAAATGCGGTCTCCGTAAGCCAGCGCGAAAAACCGGCAAAAAGCAGACCCGGCAACCGAAACGCCCCGACCGCAAACCCCGCCTCAGGCCAACTCGATAATAACCATGAAACGACTATAGTTATCGAGGACCAACCTAAATTAAGGTTAGCCGGAACAAGTGGTTATAAGAAAAAAGCCGGGGGAAGCAAGGATGCCAAACTCAGCATTTTCCAGTATACGTGCACGGCTGTTGGCGCTGGTGCTGCTGGCGACTTTGCCGGCGATCGGGCTGTTGCTCTACGACAGCCACCAGCGCGGTCGGCAGGCGGTGCACGAGGCGCAGCAAGAGGCCAATGCCCTGGTTCACCACGTATGGATGGATTACGACCGCGTCGTCGGAAGAACGCGGGATTTGCTGCGTGTACTGGCACAGCTCAGTCAAGATCAGCGACGGAATCCCGCCGCGTGCAGCAGGCTGTTCGCCCAGCTGCTCACCGCTTATCCACACTACGCCAATCTGGGAGCGATCCGTCCGGACGGGATGGTTTTCTGCAGCGCGACACCGGCCCCGGGCGCGGTGAACACTTCCGATCGCGCCTACTTTCAAAAAGCCGTGGCGTCGCGCGATTTCTCCTTCGGCGACTACCAGATCGGGCGCATCACCGGAAAACCGGTCCTCGTTTCCGCTTACCCTTCTTACGACAGCGCCGGCAAGCTCCAATCCGTCGTCTTTGCCTCGCTCGATCTCAACCGGATCAATCAAATCGCCGCGAGCGCGGCGCTGCCGCCGGGTTCTACGCTCAACATTCTCGACAGCCGCGGCACGATCCTCAACCGCCATCCGGAACCGGAAAAATGGATTGGGAAATCCAGAACCGACACGTCACTGGCGCGCATGATCCTGGCCAAGCCCGAAGGCGGGACGACGGAGGACATCGGGCTGGACGGCGTGCAACGCCTCTATACCTACGCGCCCCTGTTTGAATCCAGTCAGGGCGGGCGCATTTATGTCGTGGTGGGCATTCCGCGCGACGCAGTCTCCGCCGATGTCCGGCGCATCACGGTTCGCGGAGTAACAACGCTGGCGGTCGTAGCGATTCTCGTGCTGGCCATCGCCTGGTTCGGAAGCGATTATTTCCTGCTGAGGAAAATCCATGTTCTGGTCGACACCGCGCGGCGCCTGGCCCACGGCGAACGCGCACGCACCGGCATTGCCGACACGCGCGGGGAGATCGGCCTCCTAGCACGCACCTTTGACGGCATGGCGAATGCCATCGAAGCACGCAGGGATGAAATTCAGCGGGCGAATGACGCGCTGCTGGCGAGCGAGTCGAAACTGCGCACCGTTTCTGAATCCGTCCGCGACGCCATCCTCATGATCGACGACCGCGGCCAAATCACGTTCTGGAACCGGGCGGCGGAGACGATGTTCGGCTATAGCCGGGAGGAGGCTCTGGGCCAGGACATGGCCGGACTCATCATCCCGGCCAGGCTGCGGGAGGAGCACAACCGGGGTCTGGGGGCGTTCCAGAGCACAGGCCACGGGGCCGCGATCAGTAAACTGCTGGAACTCCCGGCGCGGCGGCGCGATGGCTCCGAGTTCATCGCCGAACACTCCATCTCCGCCATACAGTTCGAAGGAAAGTGGCACGCCGTGGGCATCGTGCGCGATGTTACCGAGCGCAAGCGTGCCGAGGAGATGCTCCGATCTATTGTGGAAAACGCGCCCATCCGTGTGTTCTGGAAGGACACCGAATCGCGCTATCTCGGCTGTAACACACTCTTTGCGCGCGATGCGGGGATGTCGCATCCGGAGGATTTGCTCGGCAAGAACGACTTCCAGATGGGCTGGCGTGATCAGGCCGAACTGTATCGCGCCGATGACAAACGGGTGATGGATTCCGATACGCCGAAACTCGGCTTCGAAGAACCGCAAACCATGCCCGGTGGAGGCACCATCTGGCTACGCACCTCCAAGGTGCCATTGCACGATGCCGACGGGAAAATCTTCGGTGTGCTGGGCATCTATGAAGACATCACCGAACGCAAGCGGGCGGAAGAGGCACTGCGCCGCAGCGAGGCCGGACTGGTCCAGGCGCAGCGCATCGCCCAGCTCGGCAACTGGGATCTCGACCTCGTCACCAACCAGCTCACGTGGTCAGACGAAATCTACCGCATCTTCGAGATCGAACCGAAACAGTTCGGCGCTTCCTACGAGGCATTCCTCGACGCCATCCATCCCGACGACCGCGAGGCCGTGAGCCGCGCCTACACCGAGCACGTAAAGAACCGCGCGCCTTATGACATCGTGCACCGGCTGCGCATGAAGGACGGGCGCGTGAAGTACGTGCACGAGCGTTGCAACACGAGCTACGACGCCGCCGGCCGGCCATTGCGCTCGCTCGGCACGGTCCAGGACATCACCGAACGCCGCCAGGCCGAAGCGGCCCATCACCGGGCCCATGAACTGCTGGAAAAGATCTTCTCCACCACGCACATCCTGATCGCCTACCTGGACGCCGAATTCAATTTCGTCCAGGTCAACCGCGCCTACGCCGAGGCCGACGGGCGCTCGCCCGAGTTTTTCATCGGCAAGAATCACTTCGCGCTGTATCCGGACGCGGCGGTCGAGGCGATCTTCCGGCGCGTGGCGGAAACCGGCGAACCTTATACGGTTTATGCCCGGCCGTTCACCTACGCGGAGCATCCCGAACGCGGCGTCACCTACTGGGACTGGACCCTGCACCCGGTGCGCGACACCGACGGCAAGATCAGCGGCCTGGTGTTCTGCCTCATCCACGCCACCGATCGCGTCAAGGCCCAGGAACGCATTCAATACCTCGCCCATCACGACGAGCTCACCGACCTGCCCAACCGCGCGCTGCTGCTGGACCGCCTCAAGCAGGCCACCATCGAGGCGCGGCGCCACGGGCGCCAGCTCGCGGTGATCGGCCTCAACATCGACCGCTTCAAGTTCGTCAACGAAACCCACGGACACGAAGCCGGCGACGCGGTGCTCAAGGCCGCCGCCGAACGCCTCGCCACCTGCGTGCGGCCGGGCGATACCGTGGCGCGCCTCGGCGGCGACGAATTCGCCATCGCGCTGGCCGATCTCGCGCATGCCGACGACGTCACCCGGGTCTTGCAAAAAATCATGGCCTGCGCGGACACTCCGTTTTCCGTCGCCGGCAACGATCTGTTCATCACGGTAAGCGTCGGCGTCGCGCTCTTTCCCCTGGACGGCGAAGATCCCGAGACGCTGCTCAAAAATGCCGCGGTGGCGATGCACCAGGCCAAGACGCATGGCGGTGGCGGTGGTTACCAGTTTTATTCGGCGCAGATGGCCTCGCTCGCGGCCGAGCACCTGGCGCTGGAAAGCGGTCTGCGCCGGGCGCTCGAGCGCAAGGAGTTTGTGCTGCATTACCAGCCGCAGGTAAACCTGCACACCGGCGCCGTCACCGGCATGGAAGCGCTGATTCGCTGGAATCATCCGGAACAGGGCATGATCTCGCCGGCCAGATTCATACCGCTCGCCGAGGAAACCGGGCTCATCGTTCCCATCGGGGAATGGGTGCTCGAAACCGCCTGTGCCCAGATCCGGGTGTGGGAGGACGCGGGACAGCCGCCGCTGCGCGTGGCGGTGAATATCTCTGCGCAGCATTTCAAGCAACCCGGATTGGACGAAACCATCCGGCGGATTCTGCAGGAGACCGGGGTCGATCCCCGGCGGCTGGACATCGAACTGACGGAAAGCGCCTTGGCGCAGAATCCGGAGACGATTTCCGGCGTTCTGAATAATCTGGAACGGCTCGGCGTCCAGATCTCCATCGACGATTTCGGGACCGGTTATTCCTCGCTCAGCTATCTCAAGCGCTTCCCGGTGGACGTGCTCAAGATCGACCAGTCGTTCGTGCGCGACATCACCACCGACCCGGACGACGCGGCGATCGTCATGGCCATCATCGGCATGGCGCACGCGCTGGGAATCCAGACCATCGCCGAAGGCGTGGAGACGAAAGAGCAGCTTGAATTCCTGCGCAAGCACGGCTGCGAGGCCATGCAGGGCTATTACTTCAGCAAGCCGCTGCCGGCGGCGGATGTAGCCGCACTGTTGAGGGAAAAACGCAGCCTGGCGGCTAAGGCATGAACCGGCGCAGCAACCAGACGGAAACGGCGAGCAGCGCGAGGCCGATCCCCATGTTGAGAACGAAACCGAAACGGGTTTTGGCTTCAAGCAGGAACGGCACGAAAAACACCAGCGACACCGGCACGATCACGAAAATATCGCGCGCGAACTGCGTCAGCAAAGCGTTGTCACGCGTGTCGGCGTAGAGCCAGCTCAACGCGAGCATGGAAGTGAGCGGCAAGGCGATAATCACCGCGCCCCAGAAGGGGTTACGTTTAGCGACCTCGGTTGCGATGCCGATCACGAGCGCCGAACCAAACACCTTGGCGAAAAAAAGAGCGTTCACGGTTTGCGCCTCGGCTCCGCTACCGCGCCGTCCCCGGCGTGCTTCGCGCGCGCTTCGGTTGCGCCATATGAATCGCGCGCCCGGCCACGGCCAGCGCCGATTCGTGCAAGGCCTCGGACAGCGTCGGGTGGGCGAACATCGTGAGCATGATGTCCTCGCTGGACGCACCGAACGACATGGCCAGGCCCGCGGCGGCGATCAGCTCGGAGCACGCCGGGCCGACCATGTGCACGCCAAGCACGCGGTCGGTGCGCGCATCGGCGAGAATCTTGACGAAACCGGACGCCGCGCCCATGGCCTTGGCGCGACCGTTGGCGGCGAACGGGAAAACCCCGGCGCGATAGGACTCGCCCGCGCTTTTCAGCGCCTGCTCGGTCTTGCCGATCCAGGCGATCTCGGGCTGGGTGTAAATGACCGAAGGCACCAGGTCGTAATTCACCGCCGCGGCGTGGCCGGCGATGCGTTCGGCGACCATGACGCCTTCCTCCATGCCCTTGTGCGCGAGCATCGGCCCACGCACCACGTCGCCCACGGCATGCACGTTGGGAAGATTGGTGCGGCAATGTTCGTCCACGTGAACAAAGCCCCATTCATCGAGCAATAACCCGGTTTCACCGGAGAAAAGACCGTCGGTGTTGGGCCGCCGTCCGACCGCCACGATCAGGCGATCCACGCTTTCCTCGCGTTCGGCGTTTTGTTCCTGGTAGCGGACCGTGACCGCGTTCTTTTCCTGGCGGGTGTCGAGTACACGCGCGCCGAGACGGATGTCGAGTCCCTGGGCGGTAAACTGCTTGAGCGTCTCGCGCGCCACCTGCTCGTCGGCCATGGACAGGAAATTCTCCTGTGCCTCGAGCAGCACCACCTCGCTGCCCAGCCGCCGCCACACGCTGCCGAGCTCGAGGCCGACGACGCCGGCGCCGATGACGCCGATGCGCCGCGGCACTTCCGTAAACGCCAGCGCGCCCTGCGAATCCACGATCCGCTGTCCGTCGAACGGGGCATTCTTGAGATTCACCGGTGTCGAGCCGCTCGCCAGGATCACGTGTTCGGCTTCGAGTTTTTGCACGGATTTTCCCGAAATCTCCACGACGTTCTTCGGCTGCAGCTTGCCGCGCCCGGGAATCCAGGTCACGCCGTTGGCCTTGAACAGCGTGGCGATGCCGCGCGTGAGCTCGGACACGACCTTATCCTTGTGCGCCATCATCGCCGGGAGATCGAGCGAGAGCTCCTTGAACCGGAGGCCGTGCGCCGGACCATGGTCGCGCACCTGCGCATAGAGCTCGGAGGTTTCGAGCAGCGCCTTGGAGGGAATGCAGCCGGCGTTGAGACAGGTGCCACCGAGAGCGGGGCCACCCTGGGCGTCGCGCCAATCGTCGACGCAGGCTACCTTCAGGCCGAGCTGCGCCGCGCGGATCGCCGCGGTGTAGCCCGCCGGTCCGGCGCCGATCACCACCACGTCGAAACGGTTGGTCATGGTCAGATTTCCAGCAGCAGTCGCGCCGGGTCTTCCAGCAGTTCCTTGATCATCACCAGGAACTGCACCGCCTCGCGCCCGTCGATCAGGCGGTGATCGTAGGACAGCGCCAGGTACATGACCGGCCGGATCACGACCTGACCCTTTTCCGCCACCGGCCGTTCCTGGATCTTGTGCATGCCGAGGATCGCCGCCTGCGGCGGGTTCAGGATCGGCGTCGACAGCAGCGAGCCGAACACGCCGCCGTTGGTGATCGTAAAGGTACCGCCGGTGATCTCCTCGAGCGTGAGCCGCCCGTTCTGGGCGCGCTCGCCGAAATCGCGGATGCGCGTCTCGATCTCGGCCATGGACAGCCGGTCGGCGTCGCGCAGCACCGGCACCACCAGTCCGCGCGGCGTGCCGACCGCGATGCCGATGTCGTAGAAACCGTGATACACGATGTCGCTGCCGTCGATCGAGGCGTTGACCTCGGGGAAATGCCGCAGCGCCTCGACCGCGGCCTTGACGAAAAACGACATGAAACCGAGGCGCACGCCATGTTCCTTCTCGAAGCGTTCGCGATGCCGGGTGCGCAGCTCCATCACCGGCTGCATGTTCACTTCGTTGAAGGTGGTGAGGATCGCCGCAGTGTGCTGCGCCTCGACGAGGCGCTCGGCGACGCGCGCGCGCAGCCGCGTCATGGGCACGCGCTTCTCAGGGCGCTCGCCGGCTGGCGCCGTCGTCGGGGTGGGTACCAATTTTGCAGGAGCAGAAACCGGTTTCGGCGGGACCGCAACCGGCGCCGGGACGGACTCGTTAATGTCGAGCCGTTGCTGCACGTCTTCCTTGAGCACGCGTCCGCCCTTGCCGCTGCCCGCGATCTGGCGCGCATCAAGCCCGTGTTCTTCCATCATCCGTTTCGCCGCGGGCATGACGATGGCGGCTTGGGGAGCGGTTTCAGAAACCGCCGGGGCCGGCTTCGGCGCCGCCTTGGCGGATTGATCCAGATGTCCGACGACTTGGCCGGATTTCACCACGGCCCCGACCGGCATCGTGATTTCCGTGAGCGTCCCGTCCACCGGGGCCGGAACTTCGAACACCACCTTGTCGGTTTCGATCTCGGCCAGCAGTTCGCCGCGCGTGACCGGTTCGCCGGGCCGCTTGTGCCAGGTGAGCAGGGTTCCTTCCGTGACCGATTCCGGAAAAACCGGAACCGTGATGTCAGTGCTCATGGTTCTCCTTGGTTGAATCGCCCGGCACCGCTCCCAGCGCCTGGTCGAGCAGGTCGTGCAACTGGCTGATGTGCAGCGGGTAGCTGCCCACCGCCGGCGCGGCCGAGGTCGGACGGCCGGTGTATTCGAGCGTCGCGCCCGGCGGGATCGTGCGCCGCAAACGGTGCTGGGTCTGGTACCAGGCACCCTTGTTGCGCGTCTCTTCCTGGCACCAGATGAAACGGTGCGCGGCGGGATAACGCTTGAGCTCCTGCCGCAACTCCTCTTCCGGAAACGGATACAGCTGCTCCAGTCGCAGGATCGCGACGTCGCGCCGCCCGAGCTTCTGGCGCCGCTCGACGAGATCATAATAGACCTTGCCGCTGCACAGCACGACGTCCTTCACCACGGCGTCGTCGAGCGTCTCGGTCTCGAACAACACCGGCCGGAAACGACCGAGCGTCAGGTCCTCGAGACTGCTCACCGACAGCCGGTGGCGCAGCAGGCTCTTCGGCATCATGACCACCAGCGGCTTGCGACACGGCCACAGCATCTGGCGGCGCAGCAGATGGAACAGCTGCGCCGGCGTCGTCGGCACGCACACAAACATGTTCTGCTGCGCACACAGCTGGAGATAACGCTCGAGCCGTGCCGAGGAATGTTCCGGGCCCTGGCCTTCGTAGCCGTGCGGCAGGAACAGCGTGAGCCCGCACAACCGGTTCCATTTCTGCTCGCCCGAGGAGATGAACTGGTCGATCACCACCTGCGCGTTGTTGGCGAAATCGCCGAACTGGGCCTCCCAGATGGTGAGCGTCCGGGGATCGGCCGTGGCGTAACCGTATTCGAAGGCGAGCACGGCTTCCTCCGACAGCGGCGAGTTGATGACGATGAAGTTCGGCTGGTTTTCGTAAAGGTTGCGCAGCGGCAGATAGCCCGTGCCGTCCTTCTGGTTGACCACCACCGCATGGCGGTGAAAGAAAGTGCCGCGCCCCGAATCCTGTCCCGAAACGCGCACGCCGTAACCGTCCTTGAGCAGCGTGGCATAAGCGATGTTCTCGGCGAAGCCCCAGTCGAGCGGCATGGCGCCGGCCGCCATCTTGCGCCGCGCCTCGTAGATCTTGGCCACCTGCGGGTGCAACTCGAGTCCTTCCGGCACGTGCAGCATCCGCTCGGTGAGGCCCCGGATCGTTTCGAGAGTCACACGTGTGTCGGCCCCCGGCTCGCAGCGGCCGTCCACGTACGGACTCCAGTCGGTGCCGTAGGCATAGCCCGCCTTTTCCCTGGGCAGGATCCGCGGCGCGACGCAGGCGCCGGACTCCAGTTGCTGCTGATATTCCCGCCCCATGGCCGCGGCCTCGTCGGCGCTGGCCAGCTGCGCCCGCCCCAGCCGCTGCGCATAGAGCGCGCGCGCGGTCGGCAGATCGCGGATGCGCCGGTACATGAGCGGCTGCGTCACGGTCGGCTCGTCGGCCTCGGAATGGCCGTGGCGGCGGTAGCAGTACAGATCGATCACCACGTCCTTGTGGAACGTCATGCGATAATCGAAGGCGATCTGGGTGACGAACAGCACCGCTTCGGGGTCGTCGCCGTTCACGTGAAAGATCGGCGCGCCGACCACCTTGGCGATGTCGCTGCAATAGAGCGTGGAGCGCGCGTCCTGCTGGTGGCTGGTGGTGAACCCGCTCTGGTTGTTGAGCACGATGTGCACCGTGCCCTTGGTCGAGTAGCCGCGCGATTGCGA
>JACQER010000215.1 GCA_016200465.1 Gammaproteobacteria bacterium
ACCCCGGGCACGCCGGGGATGTTGTCGGAGGTGTCGCCCACGAGCGCGAGATAATCCACGATCCGTTCCGGCGTCACGCCGAACTTCGCCACCACCGCGTCGCGGTCGTACTCGACATCCTTCATGGTGTCCACCAGCCGGACATGCCCGTCCACGAGCTGCGCCATGTCCTTGTCGCCGGTCGAGATCACGGTCTCGCGCCCTTCCGCGGCGGCGGCCTGCGCCAGCGTGCCGATCACGTCGTCGGCCTCGACACCCGGCACCTGAATGAGCGGCAGGCCGAGGGCACGGATGATGTCGTGGATCGGTTCGATCTGCGCGGCGAGCTCGTCCGGCATCGGCGGACGATGCGCCTTGTACTCGGGGTAGATGTCGTCGCGGAAGGTCTTGCCCTTGGCGTCGAACACCACCACCAGGTGCTCGGTGTCGTATTCGGAAAACAACCGGCGCAGCATGTTGACCACGCCGTACACCGCGCCGGTCGGCTCGCCACGCGAATTGGCGAGCGCAGGCATGGCGTGGAAGGCGCGGTACAGATAAGATGATCCATCCACGAGCACGAGCGGCCCGCCTTGTTTCTCGCCTGCGGGTGCATCCGCGGCGGCGTTTTTCTTACGGCTCTGGGTTTTGGGGCTCATGAGGTCGGCGAGCCGTCCGGAATCCGGGCATTTGTGCTAATCATATTCTTATGACAGAGCGAACGAAGCGAGTAGGGCTACTAGTCATATATCAAGACGAACGAGCGAAGCGAGACAGTTATGAATGACAGAAATCCCGGTGACGCAAACCACATCCTGTCCACACCCAACGGTCAGGACAGCAACCACTTCCGCATCGAGGTGGCGCCCTCGGGCACCATGTCGCGGGAATCGTGGAAGATTTTCCAGATCATGGCCGAGTTCGTCGCCGGCTTCGAGCACCTGTCGCAGATCCAGCCCTCGGTCAGCATTTTCGGTTCGGCGCGGACCGCGCCGGGGCATCCCTATTATGCCCTGACCGAGGAGATCGCGCGCAAGCTTTCCGACGCCGGCTTCTCGGTGGTCAGCGGCGGCGGCCCGGGCCTGATGGAGGCCGCGAACAAGGGCGCCTACGCCGGCAAGTCGCCGAGCGTGGGACTGAACATCCGCCTGCCGCACGAGCAGCACGCCAACCCGTTCCAGAACATCACGCTCACGTTCCAGCACTTCTTCGCGCGCAAGGTGATGTTCGTCAAATACGCCAAGGCCTACGTCTGCATGCCCGGCGGTTTCGGGACGCTCGACGAGCTGGTCGAGGCGCTGACCCTGATCCAGACCGGCAAGAGCACGCGCATCCCGATCATCCTGGTGCACGCGCCGTTCTGGTCCGGCCTGCTGGACTGGTTCAGGGAGACGCTCATCCGCGAAGGGGTCATCGACAACGACGACATGGATCTCCTGAGCGTGGTGAACAGCGCCGAGGAGGTGCTCGACGCGATCTTCCGTTATTATGAGGAAAGCGGTTTCGCGCCCTCGGAGGCGGAACGAGAGATCAAGCTCAATCTTTAGATGTCCGGAAAAATACGCATGCGCATTTTTGTTTCTATTCTGTTCGCTCTCCTGATGGCATCCACGGCGCTGGCCGAGACGCCGTCGGGCGAAGTCAAAGACAGGACCGCGGCCCCGACGACGACGGTGCCCGCGCCACCGCCGCCACCGGAGAATTACAATCCGCCGGCGGCGCCGGAAGTCCCGGGCGCCGGACAGCCGGAACCGGAAGTGACCATCACCACCAAGGGCACGGAGATCCACGAGGAATACCGGCTCAACGGACGGCTGTACATGATCAAGATCACGCCGGCCAAGGGCAAACCCTACTACCTCATCGACCAGGAAGGCACCGGCCAATTCCGCCGCAGCGATTTCGAGCCGCGCATCTCCATCCCTACCTGGGTGATCAAACGTTTCTGATGTTCGCGCGCGACCGGCGCCGGAATTTTTCCCGAAAGACTCTTGAGGGATATTCAAGGCATGGATAAGAGTTCAACACCGGACAAAACCGCCACCGGAGAAAATGCCGGAACCGGTCAAGGCATCGCCTGGATCGCGCAGGGCTGGCATCTGGTGCAGGACCGGAAACCGCTGTGGTTCGGCATGGCCGCTGCGTACCTCGTGTTCGGTTTCGCGCTTAAGCTCATTCCGTTCATGGGCGATCTGCTGCTGGTGCTGGTGTCTCCGATGCTGCTCGCCGGCGTGGTCGACGGCTTGGTCCAGCAGAACGGTCATGAGCGTGCGGAAGCAAACGGCACCGGCCCATCCCTGCCGCCGCCGTTGCAAGCCTGGCTGGTGCAACCGGCACAGGAGTTGATACGTATATTCAGCCAGGAGAACAAAATCTTCGGGGCGGTGCTGCTGGGCATCGTCACTCTCGGCCTGGCCATGCTGGTCAAGATCACCGGTTATCTGCTCATCGGCGGCTCGATGATCTCGGGACTGACGGCGGGTCAGCTGAGCGCGACGCCGGTTACCACCGTGCTCGGCATGGGCCTGGTCACCGTGCTGTACCTGCTACTGGCCATGGGTCTTTTCTACAGCGTTCCGCTCACCGTGTTGAAAAACCGCCCGCCGTTCGAGGCGATAGCAGAGAGCTTCGTTGCCTGCCGCGATCATGCCGTGCCGCTGCTGGCGCTGACCGTGCCGTTTCTGGCGGTTTATCTGCTGATTCTCGCGGCCTTCGCCATGAACCACTGGTTCGGCTATCTGCTCACGTTCAGCGCGGGTCTGGTCGCGCTGCCGGTTTTCGTGGCGTCCGTCTATGGCAGTTACCAGTCGTTTTTTCCTTCCGCCCCCCGGCGGTAGCGATTCTCGCTCGCCTGGAACATCTGCTCCCGGCTTATAATCCGGGCCATGCGCGTGCGGCTCTATCACGGCGAAGCGCTGGCAGCCTACGGCTTCGGACGCGGACATCCCTTCGGTCCCGATCGCCTTGCCGCCTTCTGGCAGGAGATGACCAGACAGGGGCTCGATCGGCAGATGGAAATCGGAACTCCCGTTTGCTGCACCGAGGACGATCTCGCGCTGTTTCACACCGCCGACTACATCGCGCGCGTCAAACGCCAGTCGCAAACCGGCGAGGGCTTTCTCGACTACGGCGACACGCCCGCCTTTCCCGGCGTGTTCGAAGCGGCGTCGGTGGTGGTGGGTTCGGTGCTGGACGGACTCAAACACATGCTCGCGGACGAAGGCCGGCGCGTGTTCGTGCCGATCGCCGGATTGCATCACGCGCGTCGTGACACGGCCGCCGGCTTCTGCGTCTTCAACGACGTCGGCGTGCTGATCGAGGCGCTGCGCCAGCGCCACGGCATCCGGCGCGTGGCCTACGTGGACATCGACGCGCACCACGGCGACGGCGTGTTCTATGCCTTCGAGGACGATCCCGATCTCATCTTCGCCGACATCCACGAGGACGGCCGCTATCTCTACCCCGGCACCGGCGCGGCCTCTGAAACCGGAACAGGCAAGGCCAAGGGCACCAAGCTCAACATCCCGCTCGAGCCCGGCGCGGACGACGCAGCGTTTCATCGGGTGTGGCCGCAGGTCGAGGAATTCGTGCGCGTCGCGAAACCGGAGTTCATCATTCTGCAGGCCGGCGCCGACAGCATCGCCGGCGACCCGATCACGCATATGCAGTTCACACCCGCCGCCCACGCACACACCGCGACGCGCCTGTGCACGCTCGCCGATGAACTGTGCCAAGGCCGAATTCTCGCTACCGGCGGCGGAGGTTACGACCGTGCCAACCTTGCGGCGGCCTGGACCAGAGTGGTCGGTGCGATGCTGGCGGCGTGATCCCTGCTTTGTTGTCGTACGATATTCCCGGTAGTCTTCACCACGGCATAACAACAATAACCTGCGCATGAAAACCTGGATCGTCATCGCCAAGACCATCGACGCCTTCAACGAAACCATCGGGCGCGTGGTGTTGTGGCTGGTGGGCGCCGTGACGCTGATCTCGGCGCTTAACGCGCTGGCGCGTTACGGACTGGGGCGCTCGTCGAACGCCTGGCTGGAAATCCAGTGGTACCTGTTCGGCGCGATTTTTCTGCTCGCCGCCGGTTACACGCTCAAGCACAACGGCCACGTGCGCATCGACGTGATCTACGGCCGGCTGTCAGCACGCGCGCAGGCCTGGATCGATCTGCTCGGGACCCTGTTTTTCCTGTTGCCGCTGTGCGGGCTCATGGTGTGGCTCGCGTTTCCGGGATTCATGGATTCCTTCGTGCGCGGCGAGATGTCGCCGGATGCCGGCGGGATCATTCGCTGGCCGGTGCGACTGCTGATCCCGCTCGGGTTTGCCCTGCTCGCCCTGCAGGGCGTGGCCGAGATCATCAAGCGCATCGCCTTCCTGCGTGGGGAAGCGAGACTCTCGCACGAACAACCGAGGGAAGAGGTATGAGCTTCGCGCTCATGGCGCCGCTCATGTTCGCCGGGCTGGTCGTAATCCTGCTGCTCGGCTATCCAGTGGCGTTCGCGCTCGCGGCCGATGGATTGTTGTTCGCCTTCATCGGCATCCAGTCGGGATTTTTCGATTTCAGTTTGCTGCAAGCGTTGCCCGAACGCGTCTATGGCATCGTCTCCAACCAGACGCTGCTCGCGATCCCGTTTTTCACCTTCATGGGGCTGGTGCTGGAGCGCAGCGGCATGGCCGAGGAATTGCTCGACACCATCGGCCAGCTGTTCGGCCGCGTGCGCGGCGGGCTCGCCTATGCCGTCGTGATCGTCGGCGCGCTGCTGGCCGCCACCACCGGCGTGATGGCGGCGTCGGTGATCGCCATGGGCCTGATCTCGCTCCCCATCATGCTGCGTTACGGTTACGACAAACGCTTCGCGAGTGGGATCATCACCGCCTCGGGCACGCTGGCGCAGATCGTGCCGCCGTCGATCGTGTTGATCGTGCTCGCCGACCAGCTCGGTGCCTCGGTCGGCGACATGTACACCGGCGCGCTGGTGCCGGGCTTGACACTGGCCGGCTTGTACTTGTGTTACGTGTTCGGCGTCTCGCTGGTAAAACCCGAGGCCGCTCCGGCGCTGCCGCCGCAAGCGCGCACGCTACGCGGCGCGGCCTTGGCGCGGCGCGCAGCGGTCTCGATGATCCCGCCGCTGGTGCTGATTTTTCTGGTGTTGGGGACGATTTTTCTCGGCGTCGCCACGCCAACCGAGGGCGGCGCGCTCGGAGCGGCCGGGGCCGTGGTTCTGGCGGCATGGCGACGGCGCCTTACCATCGATGTACTGAAACAAGCGATGGACTCGACCGCGCGCCTGACCAGCTTCGTGATATTCATCCTGATCGGTTCGACCGTTTTCAGTCTCGTGTTCCGCGGCGTGGACGGCGATCTCTGGGTGGAAAGTCTGCTGACGCAACTGCCCGGTGGCGTCGTAGGTTTTCTCGTGGTGGTAAACCTGCTGGTGTTCGGGCTGGCGTTTTTTCTCGACTTCTTCGAGATCGCGTTCATCGTGGTGCCGCTGCTGGCGCCGGTCGCGGCCAAGCTCGGCATCGACCCGATCTGGTTCGGGGTACTGCTCGGCATCAACATGCAGACCTCGTTCCTGCACCCGCCGTTCGGCTTTGCGCTGTTTTATCTGCGCAGCGTCGCGCCCAAGAGCGTGCGCACCGCCGACATCTACTGGGGCGCGCTGCCGTTCGTGGGATTACAGATTCTGATGGTGGTGATCGTGA
Organism: Gammaproteobacteria bacterium; assembly: GCA_016200465.1. Taxonomy (GTDB): domain Bacteria; phylum Pseudomonadota; class Gammaproteobacteria; order Acidiferrobacterales; family Sulfurifustaceae; genus Sulfuricaulis. Next base: position 5,695 of record JACQER010000215.1, read on the forward strand.
TCGTCTTCCCGCAGATCGTGGGCCATGCGCCCATCGTTCCGGAAAGCACGATCATGGAGGTGCCGCTGGAGGTCGATCCCGACGCAGGCTTTCTGCCGCCGGAGTGGAGATAACGTCAAAGCTTAGCGGCGTGGCTTCTTGCGCGTACGCCGGAGTGCCTTGTTGGGCGTTTTGGTTTGCTTGGCTCTGACAGCAGCCTCATATGCCTTTTGCACCCAACTGCGCATGGCGTCCGGCTCTTCAAACACCTCTGGCGGGGCCTCGAAATATTGCATGGTCACGGACTTGCCGCGCGCAACATAGGTAAATGGACTCAGGCCCTTTGCCTCAAACTCGCCGCGAGTAGCGGAATCTGCTTTGAAGTACAGTCTGTCGTCAACGATGATGGCAAATATACGATAGTCCCGATAAACGCCGTAGCCGCCAAACATGGCGCGCACCCTCAGCCCTTCAATAAATGACATTTGTTCGATGGCAAATTCCACAAACTCGTTACGCTGAGACATGAAGTGGTCAACCAAAAAATAGACTTGCCATCCCCAACACTGTTACTTCACGTAGTGCATGAAATTCGCGTACGACAATTCAGCCACCTTGAACCACTGGTCGCTGGCGGCGGCGAATTTTTTCCATTCGACATAGATGCGCCGGAACACGGCGTTCTTGCGTGCCTCGTCTTCGTACATCTCGAACGACAGCTTGCGCGCCGCGAGCATGACGTCCTTGGGGAAGGCATGCAACTTCACGCCGGCCTTGAGCAGGCGCTGCATGGCCGGCGGGTTCTTGGCGTCGTACTCGGCGAGCATGTAAACATTCGCCTCGGCCGCGGCGCACTCGAACGCGGCCTGATAAACCGGCGGCAATTCCTGCCATTTCTTGAGATTCACATAGAACGAAATCTGCGGACCCGGCTCCCACCAGCCGGGGTAGTAATAATGCTTCGCGACCTTGTGGAAGCCGAGCTTCTCGTCGTCGTACGGCCCGACCCACTCAGTGGCGTCGAGCGCGCCGCTTTCGAGCGCCGGGTAGATATCGCCGCCGGCGAGCGTCTGCGGCACCGCGCCGAGGCGCGCCATGATCTGCCCGCCGAGGCCGGGGATGCGCATCTTGAGGCCCTTGAGGTCGGCGATGGCCTTGAGCTCGCGGCGGAACCAGCCGCCCATCTGCACCCCGGTGTTACCGCCGGGGAACATCACCACGCCATGGTCCTTATAGAGATCGCGCATCAGCTCGCGCCCGCCGCCGGCGTACATCCAGGCGATCTGCTGACGCGCGTCCAGGCCGAACGGCAGCGCGGTCTCGAAGGCAAAGGCCATGTTCTTGCCGACATAGTAGTAACCGGCGGTCTGGCCGCACTCGACCGTGCCCTGGCCGACGGCATCCATGACCTGCAAACCCGGCACGATCTCGCCGCCGGCGAACACGCGGATCTGGAATTTTCCGCCGGTGACCTCGCCGACGCGCCGCGCCAACCGCTCGGCCGCACCGTAGATGGCGTCCACGCTCTTGGGGAAACTCGAGGCCAGGCGCCAGCGAATCGTGGGCGCCTCATCAGCACGCACGGTGCCGGCAACGCCCATCAATCCGAGCCCGGCGCCCTTGAGGACATCGCGTCGTTTCATGTTTGTTTTCCTTGGTGGTTCAAACGCACTGGAATATTGTGCCGCAAGCATCGCGAGCGCAACAATGACACGTCGCGCCGGACGGCGGAACGGACAACGGCTGAAGCAGGGTAATTAACGGCTCTTGCGCGCGACGACCAGGTTACGGCCGCCTTTCTTGGCGTCGTACATGGCCTTGTCGGCCTGGGACATTAACTGCTCGAGGTCTTCGCCCGGTTTGAACTGGGTGACGCCGACGCTGATCGTCACGTGGGCTTTCTTGGCCCCTTGGTCGAAAATCTTTTTGCTGACCGAGGCGCGGATGCGCTCGACGATCTTGCTGCCCTGGGCGAGGTTGGTGTGCGGCAACACGATGAGAAATTCCTCGCCGCCGTAGCGGCCAACCTTGTCCGGCATGCGCAGCGCGTCGGAAAGAATCGCCGCGACGTTCTTGAGCACGCGGTCACCGGCCTCGTGGCCGTAATGGTCGTTGATGTCCTTGAAGTGATCGATATCGACCATCGCCACCGTGAGCGGCGTGCGGTAACGCTCGGCCTGGGCCATCGCATCGAGCAAGCCGACCGTGATCCCGCGGCGGTTCATGATGCGCGTGAGCGGATCGGTGATGGCGACACGGCTCATCTCCTCGGCCTCGCTCTCGGCCTGATGGCGTTTCTCGGATTCGCGGCGGATCGGACTGAACACCAGCCAGTAGATCGGCGGAGCGATGACCAACGCCAGAACCGTGGCATCGATCAACATGAAAGAAAGCGAATCTTCGTGCACGTGCCCGAAGAAGGGCAGAGCTAACATGATGAGGAGTTCGGCCACGAACGCGATGACCACGATCGCCAGCATGGCCTTGACCGCCGACTGCACACCGCTCCTAGTTTGCTTCAATTTCCTATCCCCGTTATTGCCCGTTCCCGGTCTACCCTGATCCGGTTTTTCTGCTTTTTCCTAACTATAGTCCATCGACCGTAGATGCAAGGGTGGGGTTACAGCGACTGGAGGTTGGCGTAGCCGATGACCAGCCACTTGGTCCCGGCGGCTTCAAAATTGACCTGGACCCGGGCATGCGGGCCGTGACCCTCGTAGCGCAGAACTACTCCGTCGCCGAAAGTCCCGTGGCGCACCCGGCTGCCGAGGCGCATGCCCCCGGCGGGCGGTTCCTGGGATGGCAGGCCGGTCGCCGGCCTGGCGGACGGATAGGACGTCACTGCGGGCTTGGCGCGGATTTCCTGAATCAATTCCTCGGGAATTTCGCCCAGAAAGCGCGAAGGACTGGTGTAGTGTTCGTTGCCGTGCAGCCGTCGCAGCTCGGCTTGGGTCAGCACCAGCTGCTGGCGCGCCCGGGTCATGCCGACGTAACACAACCGCCGTTCCTCCTCGAGTCGGGTCGGGTCTTCGAGCGAGTGCTGGTGCGGGAACAGGCCTTCTTCGAGGCCGGTCAGGAACACCAGCGGAAACTCCAGCCCCTTGGCCGAGTGCAGGCTCATGAGCTGCACGCAATCCTCCCAGGCTTCGGCCTGGCCCTCGCCGGCCTCCAGCGCCGCGTGCGCCAGAAACGAGGACAGCGGATCCAGCCCTTCGGCCTCGTCGTGCTCGTAGCCGCGCGCGGCGTTGATCAGCTCCTCCAGGTTCTCCACCCGCGATTCGGCTTTCTCGCCCTTTTCCTTCTTGTAATGTTCGATCAGTCCGCTGCCGGTGAGCATGTGCTCGACGGTCTCGCCAAGCGCCAGCCGCGTGGTTTCGCCGGCGAGGCGTTCGATCAATTGCAGGAAGCCATTGAGCGCCTCGCGCGCGCGGGCCGGCAGCTCGGCGGCAGCGAGCAGTTTCTGCGCCGCCTCCCACATGGAAATTTTTTCACCCTTGGCGCGCTCGCGCACCGTGTCCACGGTCTTGGCGCCGATGCCGCGCGTGGGCAGGTTCACCACACGCTCGAACGAGGAGTCGTCGTGGCGGCTGGCCATGAGCCGCAGGTAGGCGAGCGCGTCCTTGATTTCAGCACGCTCGAAGAAACGCAGGCCGCCGTACACGCGATAAGGAATGCCTTCATTGATCAGGCGCTCTTCGAACAGGCGCGACTGGGCGTTGGAGCGGTACAGCACCGCGCACTCGGCGCGTGCGTGCCCGCGCGCGACCCAGTCCTGGATCCGATCAATAACAAAACGCGCCTCGTCAAAATCGGTGTAGCCGGTGTAGAGCTGGATCGGTTCGCCTTCCTCGCCCGCGGTCCACAGGTTCTTGCCGAGGCGTCCGGTGTTGTGGCTGATGACCGCGTTCGCGGCCTTGAGGATGGTGCCGGTCGAACGATAGTTCTGTTCGAGGCGAATGGTACGCGTGCCGGGGAAGTCGTTTTCGAACTTGAGAATATTTTCCACCTTGGCACCGCGCCAGCCGTAGATCGACTGGTCATCGTCGCCGACCACGAACAGGTTGCGTTCGGGGCCGACGAACTGCCGCAGCCAGGCGTACTGGATGCGGTTGGTGTCCTGAAACTCATCCACCAGCACATGGCGGAAGCGTGCCTGGTAGTGTTCGCGCATGGCCGGGTTGTCGCGCAGCAGTTCATAGGCGCGCAGCAACAGCTCGGCGAAATCCACCAGCCCGGAACGCTGGCAGGTTTCCTCGTAGGCAACGTACACGCGGTGCAGCTCGCGTTGGGTCGGGTCGTTCACCTCGCCGATGTCCTTGGGGCGGCGACCCTCTTCCTTGTGACCATTGATGAACCACATCGCCTGCTTGGGCGGCCAGTAGGCCTCGTCCATATTGAGGCCTTTCATGATTCGCTTGATGACTCTGAGTTGGTCCTCACTATCCAGAATCTGGAATGACTGTGCCAGATTTGCCTCTTTCCAATGGGAACGCAGCAGCCGGTGCGACAGGCCGTGGAAGGTCCCGATCCACATGCCGCCCACGGGCGCATTGAGCATGGTTTCGATGCGCCCGCGCATCTCGGCCGCCGCCTTGTTGGTGAAGGTCACCGCCAGAATCGCGTGCGGCGAGACGCCCTCCACGCCCACGAGCCAGGCGACGCGATGGGTGAGCACACGCGTCTTGCCGCTGCCGGCACCGGCGAGCACCAGCAGCGGCCCCGGCGGGGCGGCTACCGCCTCGCGCTGCACATCGTTGAGGTCGTCCAGAAGATGGGAAACATCCATGGCCGGATTTTACCAGAGTCCCGACCCGAGACTGTCACTGTTCAAGCGCTTTAAGGCTGGTTCGACTTCAAGCTCTATGATTCGGGCTGAACGTTCTGGCACACAACCGGGCCAGCCCGAATCATCGATAGCAGGGTTATCGGTATTCTTGTCGATTTCTCGACGGGGGAACCTGGAAACTCCGTTCGCACAACTCGTCATGAACCACGACGACCTGGATCATCTGAATCCAGGTCGGCGCGCCTGCGGCGATGTACTCAGAACGGAGCGGCCCATGGCGGTGATCCTTCTTCTGTCTCGCCGAATCCGCATCGGTCCCCGCGGCCAACGCAACGCCGCGGTGGACACGCGATTGTCCGGGGCTGAATAAGGAGAGCCCTGAAAAATCGTCCGCAACCGCGTCCCGTCGAGTGCCGTGTCTGGTTTGCGGGCACGGAATGAACGCCAGCCATGCGCTGCATTGGCGCGGATGTAAAGCAGCGTGCGCGGGAACACGTGGATGAACCGTACTATGGCCAGTTCTTTGAACCCGAGCTTGTGATTGACAGCCAGTGACGGCGCATTGAGATCGCTGACGGAGGTATAGAAATACGCACCGGGCGGACAGCGCTGCATGATATAAAGGCTCATGCGCTGGTACAGACCTTGCCCGCGATGCGCCGCTCCGACATAGGCGTTGCCGAAGAAAACCGCGTTCGGCGGAAGGCGCACGCTGAGGTTGCTCCGGTAATAGTCGTCGAGCGTGATGACGTACTCGCCGGTAAAGGCCCAGAGATGGCCGGCCACGTGACTGTCGAAAAGTACCACGACGCAGCGATGTCCCTCGTGAAAGAATTTGCGAAACAGCCTGTCAAGATGATTCCGGTCCGCGACGGGCACACAGGTTAATATGGCGTTGAGGTCGCTTTCGGTCGCGAGCCTGAGGGTATATCTCGTGAGCGGTGGAAATGTTTTCGTGGTCGGTGCGCCCGCCAGTCCGAGAATCCAGATATCGGCCAGCCACAAAACCCAATGATGGACGCAGCCGTAGTGGAGGAGATGTTTCAGCACACGCGTGAAACCGCCTGCGCGATAGTGTGCAAGGATCCGTTTGAGCCTGTACCACAGCAGGGACGATGCCATTTCCCTTTTCGACGTGTGAGTGACGTCGGCATCGCATGCGATATGACCACAGCGAGTCGGCTACGTTGACATTACGTTAAAGAAATCCGGCGTAAATACAAGATGCTCCAAAATCATGTTGATTGGCCTGTCTATTTCCCGGCTACGGGTTGGTGCAACGCTCTGCCGGCCTGATCTGCAATCGTGTCCCGTCGAGTTTCAGCTCAGGCCAGCCGGCACGAAAAGGGCGCCAGCGCCGCTCTCCTTTTTCGCGGACATACAGCAGCGTGCGAGAAAACACCCTGACAAACCGCAGCGTCGCCAACTTCTTGAACCCGAGTTTGTGATTGGCAGCCAGAGATGGTGTGTTGAGGTCACTGATCGAAGTATAAAAATTCGTGCCGACGGGATAATCATGCATGAGATAGAGCTTCATGCGCTGGAACAGACCGCGCCCGCGATGTGGCAGCATGACATAGGCGTTGCCGGTGAAAACCGCGCCGGACGGAAGCCATACGCCGAGGTTGCGCCGGCGGTAGTCGTCGAGCGTGATCACGTACTTGTCGCTGAACGCCCACATGTAGCCAACCACACGCGACCCGAACAGCGCGATCACGCAGCGAGAGCCGTCGTGAAAAAACTTGCGAAACAGTCTCTCGAGATGGCTCCGGTCAATAACCGGTACGCTGGACAGTATCATGTTGAGATCCATTTCGGTCGCAAACCCGAAGGTATATCCGGGGAGCTGTTCCAATACCTGCGGCTCCACCGGTCCCGCCAGCCCCAGAATTTGCATGTCCACCAGCCATAACGCCCAGCCGTGCGCGCAACCGTAAAAGGCGAAGAGCTTCAGCAGACGCCGCAACCCACCTTCTCGATGGTGTTCGCGGAATCGTTCGAGTTTGGAGCGCAGGAAATGCTGAATCATTTTTTCATCTTTGTGCGCGCCGAACCCCGGGCTCACGGCGGGTTACAGAAAGCCCGGACAAGAGTTCGACGCCGCTTGATTGCATTTTACTTCTGTCTTGGGGACAGAAACCCGACACTAAAATTGAATCATTCGACGGTTACCGACTTCGCCAGGTTTCGCGGCTGATCGACATCCGTTCCCTTCGCGAGCGCGACGTAGTAGGCCAGCAGTTGCAGCGGCACGGTATACAGAATCGGCGAGGTGGTTTCGCCCACTTCGGGCATGCGGATCTTGGTGGTGTTGCTGGCGCGCACGCCGGTGCCCTTGACCGAGAACACGTAGAGCTCGCCGCCGCGTGCGCGCACTTCCTGCAGGTTGGATTTCAGTTTTTCCAGCAACTCATCGTTCGGTGCCACCGCGATCACCGGCATGTTGGCATCCACCAGCGCCAGCGGGCCGTGCTTCAATTCGCCGGCAGCATAGGATTCGGCGTGGATGTAGGAGATCTCCTTGAGCTTCAAGGCGCCTTCCATGGCGATGGGATAGTGCACCCCGCGCCCGAGGAACAGCGCGTGCTCCTTGTCCACGAAACGTTCGGAGAGCTGGCGGATTTCATCGCTGAGTTCCAGCACCTTCTGAATGCGCCCCGGCAATTGCTCCAGCTCCTCCACCAGTTTCTTTTCCTGCTCCGCCGTCAGTCCATGCCGGCGCGCCAGCGCGATGGTGAGCAGCAGCAGCGCGGTGAGCTGGGTGACAAAGGCCTTCGTGGAAGCGACACCGATTTCGGGACCGGCGCGGGTAAGCAACGTCAATTCGGATTCGCGCACCAACGATGATTCCGGCACGTTGCAGATGGCCAGCGAATGGCCGTAGCCGAGTTTCTTGGTCTGTTGCAGCGCCGCGAGCGTGTCGGCGGTCTCGCCCGACTGCGAGATGGCCACCACCAGCGTGCCGGGCAGCACCACGTGCTTGCGGTAGCGGTATTCGCTGGCGATCTCGACGTTGCACGGCAGGCCGGCGAGGCTTTCGATCCAGTAGCGCGCCACCGAACCGGCGTGAAAACTGGTACCGCAGGCGATGATCTGAACGGCTTTGGTGTTGTCGAAGATCTGCCCGGCGGTGACGCCGAAGGCCTCTTCCAAAATACGATGTTTGCCCAGGCGCCCTTCGAGCGTGTCGGCCACGGCCTTGGGCTGCTCGAAAATTTCCTTTTCGGTGAAGTTGCGGTACTGGCCGCGTTCCACCGAATCGGCCGAGGCCTCGGACACGCGCACCGGGCGTTCGACCTTCTTGCCGCTCGCGTCGTAAATGGTGTGCTCGGTACGGCGCAGGTCGGCGATGTCGCCGTCCTCGAGATAAATCACGTTGCGCGTCACCGGCGCCAGCGCCAGCACATCCGAGCCGATGAAATGCTCCCCGATGCCGATACCGACCACGAGCGGACTGCCCTTGCGCGCGGCGATCAGGCGGTGCGGCTCGTCGCGGCTGATGATGCCGAGCGCATACGCGCCTTCGAGCTCGCCGATCGCGGCCATGGCCGCCTTGCATAAATCCTTCTGCTTCTTCAGATGATGATGCACCAGATGCGCGACCACTTCGGTGTCGGTCTGGGAGGTGAATTCGTAGCCCAGTTCCTGCAGCTTTTTGCGCAGTTTCTCGTGGTTTTCGATGATGCCGTTGTGCACCACGGCGATGACGCCGTGGCTCACGTGCGGGTGGGCGTTGTCCTCGCTCGGCACGCCGTGCGTGGCCCAGCGGGTGTGGGCGATGCCGGTCTGGCCTTCGGTCTTCAGCTGCTGGATGGAATCCTCGAGCGCTTTCACCTTGCCGACCGCGCGCACGCGGTCGAGACGTTCCGTGCCGCCGTCACCGAGCACGGCAATCCCGGCCGAATCATAGCCGCGATATTCGAGTCGCTTGAGGCCCTCGACCAGGATCGGGACCACGTTACGCTGCGCGACCGCGCCGACAATGCCACACATGGGAAAAACCTCGTGTTTATTTTTTCGCTTTCTTCACCGGCCGTTTCCAGCCGGGCTTGGTCACCTGCGGCGCGCGCGCCATGGTCAGCTCGCCGGCCGGCGCCTCTTTCGTGATCACCGAACCGGCGCCGATGGTGGCGCCTGCGCCCACGGTCACCGGCGCCACCAGCGCCGTGTTCGAACCGACGAAGACGTTATCGCCGATGACGGTGCGATGCTTGTTGGCGCCGTCATAGTTGCAGGTGATGGTGCCAGCGCCAATGTTGACGCCACTGCCGATCGTGGCGTCGCCGATGTAACTCAGGTGATTCATCTTGCTGCCTTCACCGACCTCGGATTTTTTCACTTCGACGAAATTGCCGACATGCACCTGCGCCGCCAGTTTCGTCTCGGGACGCAGGCGCGCGAACGGCCCGATGCGACAGTCGGCGCCGATGTCAACCTGCTCGATCACGCAATTGGGATGGATGACCGTGCCGCTGCCGATGTGGCTGTCGCGGATGACGTTGTTCGGGCCGATCTGTACGCGGTCGCCGAGCGTGACCTTGCCTTCGAAAATGACGTTCACGTCGATCACCACGTCGCGCCCGCAAGTCAGTTCGCCACGCACGTCGAGGCGCGCGGGATCGCGCAGGGTCACACCCTGCTGCATGAGTTTTTCCGCCTGTCGCTTCTGGTGCATGCGCTCCAACTGCGCGAGCTCCGGTTTGCTGTTGACCCCGAGGATTTCGGAAATGTCGCGGGGGGCGCGGGTCGCGATCGCCAGCTTTTCCGACACCGCCATGGAAATTATATCAGTCAGATAGTACTCGCCCTGGACGTTGTGATTCTTGAGGCCCGCCAGCCATTTCTTGAGCTTCGCCGCCGGGGCGGCGAGAAAACCGGTATTGACCTCGCGCACGGCGGCCTCTTCCGGGCTGGCGTCCTTGCTCTCCACGATCCGGGTCACCCGGCCTGCTGCGTCGCGCAGGATGCGCCCATAAGCCCCGGGATCGTCCAGTTCGGCCGTCAACAGGGCGAGACCGTTGCCGGCCGCTGAAAGCAATTCCTGAAGGGTCTGCGGGCGGATCAGGGGGACATCGCCATAAAGCACCAGCACCATGGCCTGATCCGCAACCTTGGGCATGGCTTGGGCCACGGCATGGCCGGTGCCTTTTTGCTCCGCCTGATGCGCCCATTTCACGTCCGTGTCCCGTGCGAAAACCGTGCGCACCTGATCGCCGCAATGGCCGTAGACCACGTGGATCACGGCCGGTTTCAGGGCGCGCGCGGTATCGAGCAAATGCCCCAGCAGCGGCTTGCCGGCCAGTCCGTGCAACACCTTGGGCAGGTCGGAGTACATGCGCTTGCCCTG
>JACQER010000220.1 GCA_016200465.1 Gammaproteobacteria bacterium
GGTCGTGGCGGTGGCGGAGCTGCGGCGCGGCGACCGCGTGCGCATCCGCCCCGGTGAGCCGGTGCCGGCCGACGGCGTGGTGCTGGAGGGCAACTCGAGCGTCGACGAGTCGCTGCTCACGGGCGAGTCCCTGCCGGTGGCCAAGGCGCCGGGACAGACGCTCGTCGGCGGTTCCATCAACATCGAAAGCCCGCTCATCGCGCGCGTCGAGAAAACCGGCCCCGACACGATCCTGTCCTCGATCCTGCGACTGCTCGACCGCGCGGCCGCGGAAAAACCCCGGCTCGCGCAACTGGCCGACCGCGCGGCCGGCTGGTTCGTGCTCGCGGTGCTGCTGCTCGCGGGCCTGGTCGCGCTCTACTGGTGGCGGCACGATCCGTCGCTGTGGTTGCCGGCGACCATCGCGGTGCTGGTGATCACCTGCCCCTGCGCGCTGTCGCTCGCGACACCGGCGGCGATGACGGCCGCGACCGGCCATCTCACGCGTCTCGGCCTGCTGGTCACGCGCGGGCACGCGCTCGAGACGCTGGCGCGCGCCACCCATGTCGTGTTCGACAAAACCGGCACGCTCACGCAGGGACGGCTGCGGTTGCACACGACGCGTTGCCTTTCCGGAATGACCGAGGCGCAATGTCTGGCACTCGCCGGCGCGCTGGAGCGCCACTCCGAACATCCGATCGCGCGCGCCCTGGTCGCGGCCGCGCCATCCCCGGCACTCACGGCCGCGGACGTGGTCAACACGCCCGGCGCCGGCATCCGCGGAACCGTGGGCGGCGATCTTTTTTTCATCGGCACGCCGGCTTATATCGAGGAACAGACCGGCCTGACCGCCGACGCCGGAATGCTCGACGAGCTGCGGCGCCACGGCGAAACGCTGGTGCTGTTCGCCGGACGCGAAAAACTCCACGCCGCGTTCGCGCTGAGCGACGAGCTGCGGCCCGGTGCGACGGAGTTGATCGCCGAACTCAAACGCCGCGGCCTGACCGTGCTGCTGTTCACCGGCGATCACGAAACCGCCGCGCGCCGCGTGGCCGCGTCGCTCGGCATCGACGATCCGGTCTGGGACCTGCGGCCGGCGGACAAGCTCGAACGGGTCAGGGCGCTGCAACGCCGGGGCGCGGTCGTGGTCATGGTCGGCGACGGCGTGAACGACGCGCCGGTGCTGGCGGCGGCGCAGGTGTCCGTCGCCATGGGCGGCGGCACCGCGGTCGCGGCCAGCAGCGCCGACATGATCCTGCTGTCGCAGCAGCTGCCGCATCTCGCTGACGGGATGAGCGTGGCGCGCCGCACGCTGCGGATCATCCGCGAGAATCTGGGCTGGGCGCTGGCCTATAACCTGCTCGCGGTACCGGCCGCGGCGGCCGGTTACGTCACACCGTGGATGGCGGCGCTCGGGATGTCGGCCAGCTCGCTGCTGGTCGTGGCCAACGCCCTGCGCCTCGCCGGCAGGCCGCGGCGCTCGGCGGCGACCGCGGCGGGTTAACCATGGAGATCCTCTATCTGCTCGTGCCGCTCGCCGTGATCCTGGCGGGGGTCATCGTCTGGGCTTTTTTATGGTCGATCCGCTCCGGGCAGTTCGACGACCTGGAAGGTCCGGCGCACCGGATCCTGATGGAGGAAGACGAGCCAGCGAACACGCCGGAACCCGCCGAGCCCGGCGCGAAAAAACCGCCGGCCGGGGACTGACGGCGGCGGGCGGATTCGGTAGAGGTTTCCGGCGCGCTGGAATAGACTTAAGCTGCCCCTGTAGCCTGAGAAGGCCATGAGCGCAGACAAATACAATCGAAAAAACGCGCCCCTTGCGGCCCGGTCCGCATCGCCCGGCTATTCCCCCGCGGTATCACCACCAAGGAGAGATCATGCGCAAGATCATGCTGCTTAACGCCAAGGGCGGCTGCGGGAAGAGCACGCTCGCGACCAATCTCGCGAGCCATTACGCCGCCCAGGGGAAATCGGTGGTGATCGCGGACTTCGACCGGCAGGGATCGAGCATGGAATGGCTCGAGGCGCGCCCGCAGGACCGTCCGCCGATCCGCGGCATCGCCGCGTGGCGCGATCCGCTGCGCGTGCCGCGCTCGACCGATTACGTGATCATGGACGTGCCGGCCGGCGCCCACGGCGCGGAACTGACGGCGCTGGTGCGCCGCGCGCACACGCTGCTCATTCCGGTGCTGCCGTCGCCGACCGACATCCGCGCCGCGGCGCACTTCATTCACGAGCTGCTGCTGGTCGGAAAAATCGTGCGCGACGAGACGCGGCTGGCGGTGGTCGCCAACCGCGTGCGCGAAAACTCCTCGCTTCAGAACACCATGGAGAGCGTGCTGAACAGCATGAACATCTCGTATTCCACGCTCAACACCCAGATCTACCACAACCTGCAACGCTTCCTGTCGCGACTGCGGATTCCCTTCATCGCCACGCTGCGCGAGAGCCAGAACTACCTGGTGTCGGACGCGCGCGGACTGGGCATCTTCGACCTCAACCGCTCGCAGGTCACGCGCGACATCGAGCAATGGGAACCGCTGCTCAAGTGGCTCGAGAGCAAGCGCAGCATTCCCGAACCGGTGAATTGACGACGACCGCGCCCGCGGTTCACGCGCGTTCGCGCCGGCGTGCAAGTCGGTACCAACGTGGATAATTCAGTCTTACTGCTCTGCATTAGCCGAATCCACTCCGGCGCCGCGAGCGACTCGCCACGGTCGCATCCCCATCGCTGTCTCGATGGGGCCCCTGCTCCCTGCTCGCGCTCGCACCGTTCCTGACCGGTTCACACCGGGTTGTTGAGGTTCGTGGTGAAATCCTCGCCCGGATGTTCGGTCTGAATCTCGAGATAGGCCTTCTTGTTCTCCTCGTTCTCGAAATAAATCTTGAGTGCGCCTTCTCCCTTCCCCTCGAGAACGAACGGGCGTCCGTCGGGGTTCTTGATGTCGGCGCCGGAGATCGGATCAGTGGTCGTGATACGCATAGCGTGCTCCTTGTACTTGAAAAAACAAACCATGCAAAATGACATCGTTACGCCTATACACCTACTCCCGTGATGCAAACCTGTCAATGACGTGCCTCATGTTTGCAACGAATTGATTTTTCGTTGCAATTGACTTTTTACAAGCAGTCATTTCTCCCCGATGGCCAACACAACAGGCGGCGGCCGATAACGTCCGGACGCCACGGCACCCGGACCGGCCGGCGGATTTCCCATGCCGGCCTTGTAACGAACCGGCGCCGGGGCTATACAGCGAAACGGCGGGGATGGCATGATGCGCGCCAATCATCGCGGCACCGGCGAGGAACCGTATCGGGTGAATCCGTTTTCCTTCACAAATCTGTCGCTGCGAACCCGTCTTCTGATCGCCATGGGCATGGTATTCGTTCCGCTCCTGGCGGTCGCTCTCGGTTCGGGTGTTTTTCTGCAACACGCCGCCGGGCAGTTCAACCGGCTGACGGAACAACCCGTCTACAAACTCCAGACCACCTCGCGCCTGCAAAACCGGATCCGCAGCACCCATGCGCTGGTCGAAAATTACGCGGCCACGCCACAAGCCGCGTTGCGTGACCGGTTCGTCGCGGAAGCACGGGCCGTGGAAAACGATTTCGTCGAAATCCTGGCGAAACCTTTCCTCGGTCCGCGGGAATACACGCTGCTCGCCGACGCCCGTCAGGAATGGAAAGACAGTCTGGTGCTGGCCGAGCTTGTGCTGGTTCCGAATCCGTCCCGGTCGGCGCTGTCCCGGTTCGACCAGCGCGTGCGTCATGTCCTGTCGTCGCTGGATCAGATCTACAGCGCCAGTTATGACGAGATCAGCGCGCAGCGCGCACAGATCGACAAGGCGGAGAACCGTTTTCTGCTGATCATCGGCGCCGCCGTCGGCCTGGGCCTGATCGGCGCCGTGGCGGGAGTGCTGTGGCTGGCGCGCTCGGTGCTGATACCGTTGCGCGAATTCGAAAAGGGTCTGTCGCATTTCGCGAACGACAACCTCAGTTACCGTCTGGATTTGCACAACGACAACGAACTCGGACGCCTGGCGCGCGACTTCAACAACATGGCCGAGCGCCTGATGGAACACAAGATCCGCCTGGAAGAGCTGTCGAGCCGCGACGGGCTGACCGGTCTTTACAACCGCCGCGAATTCGAGGACCGGTTGCGCGAGGAGGTGCAGCGCGCCCGGCGCTACGGCAAGCCGCTGTCCGTCATGCTGCTCGACATCGATCACTTCAAGAACATCAACGATCGCTACGGCCATCAGGCCGGCGACGAGGCGCTGATCGCGGTCGCGGACCTGATCCGCCTGAGCGCGCGGCCCATGGACGCGGTGTGCCGCTACGGCGGCGAGGAGCTGGCCGTGATCCTGCCCGAGACGGATGAAAATGGCGCCGGTGTCGTGGCCGAACGCATCCGCGCCGCGATTGCGGATTCGCTCACCACCACCTCCGAGGGAAACGAAATCCAGTTGACGGTCAGCATCGGCTTCGCCACCTTCCCCCAGGACGGCGACACCGGCCCCGGGCTCGTCAAGGCCGCGGACCAGGCGCTCTACGCCGCCAAGCAGGGCGGGCGCAATCTGGTGCGCAGTCATTAATACATCCCGATCCCAAAATAAAAAAACCCGCGCAGGCGGGCTTTCTCAGGAAATTATTTTACTTTCCGCTGTTGACGCCGGACCTGCCTGAGGGTGTTACTGGCGCTCCCGATTGCCGCGCAATCTGAGCAGTTGCTGTTCACCTGCGGCAATCTCTTCGCTGGAAAGCTCGCGCTTCAGGCGGACGATGGCGTCCACCGCCGGTTCACTGCCGGAAGTCACCGCCACGCTGTACCAGACATAGGCGCCGATCATGTTGCGCGCGACGCCACGGCCGTTCTCGTACATCCGTGCCAGCATAAATTGCGCTTTGGAATCGCCACCGAGCGCCGCGCGCCGGGTCCAGAAAAAGGCCTTGCGCTCGTCGCGCGCCCGTTCCGGACCGTCGAGATACAGACGCCCGATACGCTCCTGCGCCGCGGCATCGCCCTGCTTCGCCGCCTGGAACAACTTGACCAGTTCCTCCGGAACCTGACGCTGGTCCTCGAAATCAGCCGACGTCGACTCGGTTTGTTGCGACGCGACGTCATGCGCCGATGACCTTGCCTGCTTCACGGTCTTATGCACCACCACGGCCGTCAACACGACCGCGGCGAAAATGGCTGCGAACTTGCGCCAGCGTGGCGCGGGCGGTTGTACCGATACGCTCGGCGGCGCCAGCGTGCGTTGCAGTTCGGCGGCGCTGGCAAAACGTCGCGAAGGATCTTTTTCGAGACAACGCATCACCACCGCTTCGAGCAGCGGCGGCGTCGTCGCGAGCAGCTTGCGCGGCGACACCGGACGCTCCTTCATCTGTCGCAGCGCGACTTCCACGGGGGTGGCGCCGGAAAACGCGCGCTGACCGGTGAGACATTCATACAAAATGAGCCCGAGCGCATAGAGATCGGTGCGCTGGTCGACGGTTTTGCCCTGCGACTGCTCCGGCGCCATGTAGCCGGGCGTGCCGATGACGGTTTGCGTGGACGTCGTATTGCTGCCGAGGGCGCGGGCGATGCCGAAATCCATCAGCTTCACCAGTCCGTCGCGCGCGAGGATAATGTTTTCAGGTTTCAGGTCGCGGTGCACCACGCCCTGCGCGTGCGCCTCGCCCAGACCGACCGCGATCTGGCGCGCGATATCGGTGACGCGCTCCGGCGACAGCTTGCCGGCACGCCTGAGGTAGGCGCGCAGGCTCTCGCCGTCCACGTACTCCATGGTGATGTACGCGAGCTCGTCGACACGGTTGAAATCGTAGATGCGGCAGACGTTCTTGTGCGTGATGCGACGCGCCAGCCGGATTTCGTCCTTGAACCGTTCCATCATTGCCGGGTCGCGGGCGATCTCGGGGCGCAGCAGCTTGAGCGCCAGGATTTCGCCGGTCTCCCGGTCGCGCACCCGGTAAACCAGACCCATGCCGCCCTCGCCCAGGTTGTCCAACACCTCGTAGC
The DNA here is from genome assembly GCA_016200465.1 of Gammaproteobacteria bacterium. GTDB lineage: Bacteria > Pseudomonadota > Gammaproteobacteria > Acidiferrobacterales > Sulfurifustaceae > Sulfuricaulis. Next base: position 6,005 of record JACQER010000220.1, read on the forward strand.
GGGCGGCGAGCATGGCGGCCACATCCGGCGCCGAGCCGATCGCGGCTGCCGGCGGCGAGGCCAGAACCTGGGTTTTGAGATCGCGAGATTCCATTTCAAAAATTCCACGGGCGCGGCGGCGCCGGCGCACATTTTGAAAGTATAGGCAAAACGCGATGGTTTGCCGGTTCAGGCCGAACCCGCTGGGCCGGCGGGCCTGAGAGAGGTTAATGTCAGGCAATAAAAAGCCCGCTTGCGCGGGCTTTTTATCAAGACAAACGGGCTGTTACTACTTCTTGGCCGCGATCTCCTCGAGCTTCGTGGCGCGCACGATGTTGCCGTCGAGACCGGCTTCCTTGGCGCTGGCGCCGTAGGCCACCGCCATGAGCTGCGAGTAGTACGTCACCGGGATGTTGAACTTGGTGCCGTACTTCTTGTTGATCTGGCCCTGGTACACCTCGACGTTCATCTGGCACACCGGGCACGGCGTGACGATCATGTCGGCGCCGTGATCGTAGGCGGATTCGATGATCTTCTTGATCTGCGCCTGGCTCTTCTCCGGCTCGGAGAACGCCAGCGCGCCGCCGCAGCAGGTGACCTTTTCCTCGTACTTCTCAAGCGGCGTGCCGCCCACGGTCTCGACCAGCTTGTCGAGATACTTGGGGCTTTCGAACGACTCGCCGTCGACGCCGAACGGGCGGTTGGTCTGGCAGCCGACGTAGCCCGCGATCTTGATGCCGTCGAGCGGCTTCTTGACCGGCTTGCCGAGCTCCTCGTAGCCGAGATCCTCGATCAGCACCTCGACCATGTGACGGATCTTCTGCTTGCCTTCGTACTTGAGGCCGGCGTCCTTGAGGATCACGTTGATGTCCGCGAAGATGGTTTCGGAATGGTTGATCCGTTCCTGCGATTCCTTGGCGCCCAGCCAGCAGGCGGCGCAGGTGGCGACGATGTCCTGGTTGCCGAAGTTCTTCTCGGACAGGGCGATATTGCGCGCGTTCATCACGTGGCGCGGCAGCTCGCCGCCCTCGGCGTAACCGATCGAGGCGCCGCAGCAGTTCCAGTCCGGAATCTCGTTCAATTTGATGTCCAGCGTCTTGCACATGGACTCGACCGAGACCATGTAGTTCGAGGCCGACGCCTTGCGCTCGGACGAACAGCCCGGATAAAACGAATATTCTTTTCTCGCCATACCTTACTCCTGTGCTCGCTTAGGCCGCAAAACCCTTGCGCTTGTCTTCGATCTCTTTGGCCTTCTTGATCATCTTGCGGATGTCGCCGGCGCCCTTGCAGTGCCCGCCGCTGAACAATCCGAACGGATTCAGCCGGCCGGTCTTGAGCATGCCCAGGCCCACGGGCAGCATCTCCAGGCCCTTCTTGATGCCGGAGGCGAAACCGTCCATGAAGTACAGGCCGACGGACAGCTTCAGCTCGTTCACCCGGCCGCCGGCGGTGATGTTGTTCCAGAACATCTTGGCGAAGCGGCGCGTCGGGTTCAGCTTCGGCGCGATGCCGAGGCGGTGCGCGTAGTTGGCCAGGCCGTGCATGATGTGGGTGATCGGCAGCTCGCGCGGGCAGCGCACGATGCAGTTGTAGCACGAGGTGCACATCCACATGGACTCGGAGCGCAACACCTCGTCGCGCTTGCCGGCGCGGATCATCATGAAGATTTCCTGCGGCGGATGTTCCCAGTGCGGGCCGAGCGGGCAGGAGCCGGAGCACACGCCGCACTGCATGCACATCTTGACCCAGTTGCCTTCCTCGACGTTCGCCTCGACTTCCTTGAGGAAATCGTTGCGGTACTTCTCCACCATCACCTTGTTGAGATCGGTCATGTATGGCTCCTAAAATTTCAAGGGAGACATGCCGATCTTCTGGATCGTCTCGGCCATCTCGTTGATGAGGGCGGGGGCGCGCTGAATGTCGGTGATCGCCACCTCGTAGGTCTTGACGCGCTCCACTTCGAGTGACAGCTGCTTCAGCGTGTCGTCGATCTTGCTCATGCGGGTGTGCGCAATCTCCGAGCCCTTTACGAAGTGGCACTGGTAGTTCTCGCCCTTCTGGCAACCCATGAGAATCACGCCGTCGTAACCGCTGTTGAGCGCGTCGGTGACCCAGATGGTGTTGATCGAACCCAGGCAGCGCACCGGGATCACGCGCGTGAAGGCGCTGTACTGGATGTGGTTCATCGCCGCCATGTCGAGCGCCGGGTAGGCGTCGTTCTCGCAGGCCAGCACCAGGATACGCGGCTTCTCGGAGAACTGGTCGGGCATGTCCACGCCCTTGATCTGCGAACCGACCGTGTCCACCGAGTAGTTCTCGAACGAGATCACGCGCACCGGGCAGGCGCCCATGCAGGTGCCGCAACGGCGGCAGCGCGATTCGTTGAACTGCGGGTAACGCTGCTCGTCTTCGTCAATCGCGCCGAACGGACACTCCACGGTGCAACGCTTGCACTGGGTGCAGCCCTCGCGGCGGAATGTCGGGAACGACAGGTCGCCGGAGCGCGGATGCGCGGCGCGGCCGAGCGAGGCGTTTTCCACCGCCTGGATCGCCTTGAGCGCGGCGCCGGTGGCATCCTCGATCGCCTGCACCATGTCCATCGGCCGGCGCACCGGGCCGGCGGTGTAGATGCCGGTGCGGCGCGTCTCGTACGGGAAGCAGATGAAGTGCGAATCGTTGAAACCGTGTTTCAGCAGCGGCAGGTCCTTGCCCTGGCGATAAACCATGTTCAGCACCGACTGCTTGTTGGCGGCCCACTTGCCCGGCTCGTCCTGCGGCACCTGCTCGATGTCGACGCCGGAATTGGCCACCTGGCCGGTGGCGAGCACCACGAGATCGGCCTTGGCGATCGCGTCCTCGTTCAGGATCTTGTCCTGGAACTTCACCTGCAACTCGGAACCGGGGACCACTTCGCTCGCCACGCCCTTGGTGAAGATCACGCCCTTCTTCTGCGCGCTGCGGTAGAAGTCCTCGCCGTTGCCCGGCGTGCGCAGGTCGGTGTACATCACGACCGTATCGATGTCCTTGTTCTGGTCCTTGAAGTACATCGCCTGCTTGATCGAGGTGTTGCAGCAGTGGCCGGAGCAGTACGGCAGCTCGCCTTCCTTGTCGGAACGCTGGCCGGCGCACTGGACGAACACCACGCTCGAAACGATCTTGCCGTCGGACGGGCGCTTGATCGGTCCGCCGTTGGCGGCCTTGGCCAATGCCTCCAGGCCGAGCTGGTCGACGACGTCCTTGCTCTTGCCGGCACCGAGGTGCGGCAGCTTGTTCATGTCGTACGGCGTGAAGCCCGAGGCCATGATGATGGCGCCGATGTTCTCGGTCGCGGTGCCGCCGGACTCGGTGGAGATGTCCGCGCTGAACTGGCCGGGCGCGCCGCTGGTCTTGGTGATGGTCGAGTTGAGATGCACCTTGATGTGCTTGTCCGACTCGATCTTCTTGATCAGATCGGCGACGCCGGTGTCCATCGGATTGGCGTAGGGTTCCGTGTTCGGCACGCGCTTGTGCAGTTTCGCGGCCCAGCCGCCGAGGCTGCCGGTCTTCTCCACCAGCAGCACGTCGTAACCGGTCTTGGAGGCTTCGATCGCCGCGGTCATGCCGCTGACGCCACCGCCCACGACCAGGATGCGCTTGTTGTTGCCGTGACTGGGATTGCCGGCCGGTATCTGCATCTTGAGCGACTCGGCGCAACCCATGCGCACGTAATCCGCCGCCATTTCCTGCACGATCTCCTTCTTGTCGTCGTCCGCCGGCGTGATCCAGATCACGCCCTCGCGCAGGTTGGCGCGCGAGATCGCGACGTTGTCGAAATTGAAGGTTTCGGCCTTGGAACGGCGCGAGCAGGCGGCGATCACCACGTGGTTCACGCCCTCGTTGGCGATGTCGTTTTTGATCATCTCCACGCCCTGGCTGTTGCACAGGAATTCGTGCTCGCGCACGACCTGGGCCTTGCCTTCCTTCTGCGCGATCATCGCCAGCTGCGCGGTGTCGAGGCGCTCGCCGATGCCGCAGCCTTTGCAGATATAAGCGCCGATTTTGGTGTCTGCCATGGTTAAGCCTCCGCCCGGGATACGCGGTTAACTACTTGAATCGCCCGCAGCGCCGCGGCTGTGGCATTCTGCACCGAGCGGTTGACGTCGAGCGCATTGGACGCGCAGCCGGCGCCGAACACCGCTTCGGTGGTTGCATTGATGTCGATGAAGCCGCTCGCGTCGGCTTTCACGCCCGGCATGATCCGGGACGCATCCACCGACGGCTCCATGCCGATCGCGAGCACCACGAGATCGTGCGGGTTGTCATAGCGGTGATAGCCCTCGGTGTCCACGCCGTGCAGGATGGGATTGCCGGTGGCCTTGTCCTCGGTGATGTTGGCGACCTTGGACTTGATGAATTTCACCTTCGGGTCGGCCTGGATTCTCTTGTAGAAATCCTCGAAGCGGTCGATGGCGCGGATGTCGATGTAATAAATCGAGACGTTGGCGTCGTCGGCATATTTCTCGCGCACATAGGTCGACTGCTTGAGCGAGGCCATGCAGCAAATGCGCGAGCAATGCTTCAGGTGATTGCGGTCACGCGAACCGGCGCACTGGATGAAGGCGACGTTCTTCGCCTCTTTGCCGTCGGAGGGACGGACCAACTTGCCGCCGGTGGGACCGAACGGATCCATGAGGCGCTCGAACTCGACGCTGGTGATGACATTCTTGTAGCGATCATAACCGTAGGGCTGGATCTTGTTGGCATCATAAGGCTTCCAGCCGGTCGCCCAGACCACGGCGCCGACCTTGAGATTGACGGTTTCTTCCTTCATGCCGAGATCGACCGCGTTGTACTTGCACGCGCTCTTCGCCTTCTCGGCGTCGGGCGTGCCGAGGATGCGCGGGTCGATCACGTAGCGCTGCGGATAGGCCATCGCCGAGCTGAGGTACGCGCCCTTGCGCTTGCCCATGCCGTAGTTGAACTCGTTGTCGAATTCGGCCGCGACCGCTTCGGCGCAGGCGCCACAGGCAGTGCAGTGCTCGTTCACGTAACGCGGGGAAATCCTGATCGTCGCGGTGTAATCGCCGGGCTTGCCGGTGATCGCGCTCACTTCGGCCAGCGTCAGCACGCGGATGCGCTTGTTGGCCTTGATGCGCTTGAGATTGATCTCCATGCCGCAGGTCGGATGACACAGCTTGGGGAAATATTTGTACAGCTGGCTCACCCGGCCGCCGAGGCTCGGGGATTTTTCCAGCAGCACCACGTCCTTGCCGCATTCGGCGGCTTCGAGGGCCGCGGTCATGCCGCTGATGCCTCCGCCGACCACCAATATGGTCTCGTTCGTCGCGACTACATCCGTCATATATAAGACCCTCTCTTACTCCACCGCGGAATTGTTCAAAAAACAAGCACCGCCGGAATTACGGGACGGCAACAATACCCCGCAAACGGGCGGTGTGCCACAGGCCAGGTGTTATAACCGGATTGAAATTTCGTATGCGCGGATAGAACGCTTATATATAACGCGGGTATCCGTGCACGAAACAGACGCACAACCTCCGCATTTTCGGCAAGGCCGTCGTGAGCGTCAATATCTTTCTTGTGCCAGCAAGCTATTTTGGCATACTGGAGTGGTCAACGACTGAAAGGACATCCGGGCCCATGTCAGCATCGAAAAATCCCGCTTCGGCGCGCGCCGCCGAATCCGGGGAATACCTCATAAAACACGAGCCTTACTACGAATCGGTCGGCGAGGAA
>JACQER010000221.1 GCA_016200465.1 Gammaproteobacteria bacterium
GAGACGTCCGGGGTCTTCCGGCTCGCCGAGCAGGTTCGGAAAGTTGAGGCTCTGATCGTTGACGAAGGCGCGGGCCTTGTCGCGCCCGGCCTGACCGTCGATGGACAGGCCCAGCACCGTGGCGTCGGTCTTGCGGTGTTCTTCGTGGAAAAACGTCATGTGGTAAATATCGCGCCGGCAGATGGGGCAGTCGGCGGACCAGACGGTGACGATGGTCCATTTTCCCTGACCGATGAATTCGCCGACGTTACGGTCCTTGCCGTCCATATCCTTGAGCCGGACATCCGGTGCCGCCGCCAGGACCAGCCCCGGCACCATCAGCAACACCATGACAAAAAACCTGATTCGTTGAAGCACGTTACCCTCCGTTCGGAGATTCATGAATGGAAGCGCAGATGCATTCCCGCGGCGCCAACTCTATAATCCGTTTGTCTGAATTGGAGTCCGCCATGGGCAAAAAATTCCGTACCGAAAAAGATTCGCTGGGCGAGTACCCGGTGCCGCTCGACGCCTGGTACGGCATACAGACGGCGCGGGCGGTGGAAAACTTCCCGATTTCCGACCGACGGCCGGACCGCGATTTCATCGTCGCTCATGTCCGCATCAAGCGCGCCGCGGCGGTGGTCAACGAATCGGCCGGCGCCCTCGAACCGCGGCTGGCGAACGCCATCATCAAGGCGGCGGACACGCTGATCGCGGGCAAGCATCTCGATGAATTCGTCGTCGATCGGTTCCAGGCCGGTGCCGGCACTTCGCACAACATGAACACCAACGAGGTGATCGCCAACCTCGCGAACGTGGCGCTCGGCGGCAAGAAGGGCGATTACAAGCCGGTGCATCCCAACGACCACGTCAACATGGGTCAGAGCACCAACGATACCATTCCCACGGCGATCCGTCTCGCCGCGCTGGCCAAGCTGCCGCGGCTGCTCGCCGCCGTGCACGGCATGGCCGACGAGCTCGAAGTCGTCGCGCGGCGCGAAACGAATACCGTCAAGAGCGGACGCACTCATCTGCAGGACGCCGTGCCGACGACGATCGGGCGCGAGTTCGCCGCCTATGCCTGGATTCTGCGCCGCGGCGCGCATCAGCTGCGCGGAACTATTCCGCTGCTGTGCGAGATCGGACTCGGCGGCTCGGCCGCCGGCACCGGACTCAACACCGTCCCGGGTTACGCGGCGCACGTCGCCGAGGAACTGGCGCGCCTCACCGGTGAACCGGTCCGCGCCGCCGACGATCTGGCGGCGCAGATGCAGTCGATGCACGACCTGCTGCAGCTTTCGGGTGCGATCCGCGCGCTGACGCTGGAGCTCACGCGCATCGCCAACGACCTGCGCCTGCTGGCTTCGGGCCCGCGCACCGGCTTCGGCGAAATCGAACTGCCGGCGGTGCAGCCGGGCTCCTCGATCATGCCGGGCAAGGTCAATCCGGTCATGTTCGAAATGCTGAACCAGGCGTGTTATCAGGTACTCGGGCAGGATCACGCCGTGGCCCTGATGACCCAAGCCGGGCAACTTGAACTCAACGTCATGATGCCGGCGCTCGGCTCGGCGCTGTTCGACGCCATGGACTGGCTCACAAACGCCGTGAGCGCCGCGACCGAAAAGGGCCTGCGCGGCCTCAAGGTCCACCGCGAACGCTGCCGCGATCTGGCGCACACCAGCGTCGGGCTCGCCACGCTGCTCAACACCTCCATCGGCTACAGCGCCGCCGCCGAAGTGGCCAGGGAATCCGAGCGCAGCGGACGGCCGGTGCGCGACGTGGTCGCGGAAAAAGGCCTGATGAGCACCGAGGAGTTCGACCGTCTCGTCGAGCGCGCCGCCATCGAAGGCAACATCGCCTCTCCCCGCCGCTAGTGAAGACCTGAACAAGCCCGTTCGTGGTGAGCTTGTCGAACCACGAACGCCTGCAACAGCCGGTGTTCCGGCGTTTCCCATTCGCCCTTCGACAAGCTCAGGGCGAATGGGGACTTAGTCAGAGGTTCCCTGTAGCGCGGCCCGGATTACCCCGCCGGGCCTGCCAACCGGTCGCGTTCCGCGCCGGCGGCCTGAAATGGTGAAGCCCCCAACCGGGGTCTACACTCTCCTGATAAGATACCTAAAATAGAAATTTCAGCGAGTATCGAATGACCCTGGTCCTGTCCGTGCCGAGCCTGTCCGCGCGCAATCCCGGCGACATGGAGTTGCAGCCGCCGAAGGTGAAAAAATGGATCGAGGACCTGCCGCTGCTCAACATCGCCGAGACCAGCCGTAAGCTGTTCTCGACCCTGTCGATCCACAACCGCGTCGAATTCGACGACCTGCTGCGCCTGCAACTGCTGGAACTGTTCCGTTATCCGCTCAACGGGATATCGATCGAGCTCGCCAAACAGTACATCGGTCAGCCGTTGCCGCTTTCGGAAAAACACAAGACCGTCGCCGAGCAGAACCGCCAGCTCCAGCTGGAAATGGCCAGCGGCTACAAGCGCCTGGTGCTGAATCGCGCCGACAAGGCCGGCGGCGACGGCAAGGAGCTGACAGTGACCGCGCTCATGATCCAGCGCGCCATCCGCTGCCTCACCGACGTGCTGGCGGTTTCCTACCAGACCTACTCTCCTTATCCGCCGGAAACCTGGAAGGAAATCCACGCGCTGCACGCGCACGCGGAGGAACTGAAACTCATCGAGACAGAAATCGACGATCCGCTGAACAAGGCGCTGCCCCGAAGCAGCGTCAACCATGCGTACAAGCAGGCGCTGCTGCTCGATTTCAGCGACCCCTATCACCTGCCTCCGCGCATGGTCGACCGGATTCACCATTACCTGGACCGCTGGGCTTCGCTCGCGCAGTTGTCCGATGTTACGCCGGCGTACAACCCCACCTGTCAGTTCCTGATCGATCAGGAAAAGGACCGCGCTGGTATCGTCTATTCGGCGGATGCCGTGTTGAACAAACACATGCCCCATTACCGGCTGCTCAATACCGTGGAGCTGGCGCGCCTGGCGCATACGCAACTGACGCTGCTCAAGAACGGACAACTGCCGCCGTCCGAGGGCTTGCGGGAAAACTTTTTCCAGGAAGGCGGTCAGGACCTGCTCAAGCGCATCATCAGCGCCTGGGGCGTCAACCCGCAGCGCAGTTTCCGCCGCAGTCACCGCGACGGCCATCAGGTGGACATCGCCGTCGGCCTGGACGCCGTCAACTACTGGATCAATGGCGGGAAAAAATTCATCGTCAGCTCCAATTTCGTCGGCCCGATGCCGCAACGCACGCAGCTCGGGGTTGACGACAAAAAGCCGCCCGTGGCGCGCATGGCCGAACGGGAATATTCGACCTGGGACGTCGCGGATGAAAGCGCTGGCGGACTGTCCCTGTCCAAGAACGGCCAGATCCGCGTGCCGGTCTACGTCGGCGATCTCGTGATCACCCGCCCGCCCGGCATCGGCAGCGCCTGGAGCGTGGGCGTGATCCGCTGGGTGCGAAGCGCCGGTTCGTCGAGCGTCGAGATCGGCATCCAGCATCTGGCGCCGGGCGCCGAGCCCACGGTGATCAAGACCGTGTCGGAAAAGAAAATTGAAAGCGATTTTCTTCCGGCGCTGCTGTTGCCGGAAATCAAGCCGCTCAAGCAGCCGCAGACCCTGATCGTCCAGCGCGGCATCTGCAAGCCGGGCGTGGAGATATTCATGGACAACGGCTACCGTTTATACCGGATTGCGCCCGCCAAGCTCATCGAAGCCAGCCATTCGTTCGAACAATTCAGCTTCGAGATGATGAACGCCTGAATCGGGGCTACGCCGGACGCTTCCGGCGCCAGCGACGCACGGCCTGCGGGCGTCGCCACTCGGGCAGGGTCGCCGTCACCACCGCCCCCAGCAGAATGATGGTCCACGACAGATAAATCCAGATCAGGAACACCGGCAGCGCCGCCACCGCCCCGTAGATCGCCTTGTAGTTCGCGAAGTGCGTCACGAAAAACGCGAAACCGCGTTTGGCGATCTCGAAAGCCACCGTGGTGATCAGACTGCCGATCAGTCCGTGGCGCAGCCGCACGTGATAATTCGGCACCACGACGTACAACGCCCAGAACGCCAGCCATTCGAAAGTCACCGGCGCCGCCGCCAGCAAAAACACCTTCAGTTCGCCGAGCGGCGCGTAGCGCGCAAACAGCGGCAGGGAAATGAGATAGGAGGTGGATGACAGGCTGATGCCGATCAGCATCGGTCCCAGCACCAGCAGCGCGCCGTAACCGAGATAACGGTGCAGGCGCTTGCGGGTATGCGGCACGTGCCAGATGTCGTTGAACACCCGCTCGATCGTGGCCATGAGCATGAGCGAGGTGAGAAACAGAAACAGCAATCCCCAGGCGGTGAGCCGGCCCGCGTTGGCGGCAAACTTCTGCAGATAACGGCTGACGACCTCGCCCGAGGCCGGGACGAAATTGCCGTAGATGAATTCCTGCACCGTCGTCATCCACGATTCGAATACCTCGAAACGCGAAAAGATCGCGAACATGACCGCCGTGAGCGGCACCAGCGCCAGCAGGGTCGTGAACGACAGCGCCCCGGCGACGCGCGTGCAACGATCTTCGCGGAACCGTTGCACGACCCAGCGCAGCAACCGAAAGCACGCCCGGAGAAAGTTCATGTCCCTATGTTAGGGACGTTCTGAATAATTCAGCTCGTCCATGACATGGAATTCTAGACCACTGATTCTGATAATGCGTCTAAATATCCCATGATGGAGAGAAAAATACTCCAGAACGTCCTTGGTCGAATTATGCCCGCCGGCACTTGCCGCCGACGCGGTCCTGCGGTCAAAATCAGGGGCGTTCCACCCGACCGGAGGCCCGATGCCCATCACGATCTATCACAATCCCCGTTGCAGCAAGTCGCGGCAGACGCTCGCGTTGCTGGAAAAGCGCGGTCTCGAACCGAAGGTCATCGAATATCTCGTCACGCCACCCACCGAGGCGGAACTCAAACGGCTGCTGAAACTGCTCGGCCTTCAACCGCGCGAATTACTGCGCACCAAGGAGGACGAATACAAACAGGCGAAGCTCGACCGGCCCGACGTCACCGACGCGGAAATCCTGCGCGCGATGGTAAAGTATCCGCGCCTGATCGAACGCCCAATCGTGGTGTCCGGCAACAAGGCGGCGCTGGGACGGCCGCCGGAGAATGTATTAAAGATTCTTTAGAAAAAATTGAGCCCAGCTCCTTTGGAAACACCCACTGACTGTCATTCCCGCGAAAGCGGGAACCCAGGAATTCCATGCCGAGAGCCCAATCAGCCAAACCATTCTTGTTTAAAGTTACTCTCCAAACCTTTGTTCTATCTCTATTTCAGAATTTTCTGATAAAGCTTTATGTCGAAGTTACCTTGACAGGTATTCAATATCACGGCGAAATGGGCGCGTAAAAATAACCGCGCGCTTTCGTCATGCAGCCATAAACAGAAACGACGCGTAAAGCAGCGCCCATAGAAAGATAAAGGAAATAAAAAAGCGCCAGGATACGGCGCAACACCACAAGGAGAGCCACGATGATTCTGTCATTCGGGCAGCGGTTCTTTTCCGCCACATCTGGAAGCGTAACGAATCCCCGATTGCGCTTCGCTGTATCCGGGTTACGCATGCTCTTCAAAACCATCAACTTAATGGCTGCAGTGTTTCTTTTTGTTTTTTTTCTTAACACAAATGCCACAGCAGCTTGGACTGAGTTCTATGCTGTTTATTCATCGCGAGCGCAAGCTTTGGCTGCTTGTCAGGCTCAACAAGCATCCGTGTACTATGTTTTGTACAATTGCCGGCAACAAGATTTTGGTGGGACACCTAATTGGCAAAACGCAGCATTAGAATTATTTTGGGCAAATAGTCCTGATGAATGTCGTTCAGCTGGTCAAAATTGTAATCATAAATCTTTTTTGTATGATCCAAACAACACAAACCCTGATCTCTATTGCCATCTCTCTGGTACATACCCGTCGAACTTTTCAGTAAGCTGTACCACTTCTGGCGCCAGCACCGATAAAAACCTCGCTGCTTCTGCGCAGTGTGTTGGCAACCCCTGTAACCCCGCCACCGGCAACAAGTACCAGATCGAAACGGATATTCCACCGACAGGGGCCGTGCCGGCGCTGGTGCGTTACTACAACTCCCAGCTTCCCAAGGACTTCAATACAGGCTTCGGCTGGTCGTGGGATTCAATAAACCACCTTGAGAACATTACCGACACGAGCTTGCTGGCCCGGCGCCCTAACGGCCAGGGTTTTTTCTTTCAAAAAATTTTTAATGCCTGGCAATCCGATGCGGATATCGGAATCGGTCTGACTCAGGATGCCTCGGGTTATGCCCTGCAACTGCGAGATGGCAGCATCGAGCACTACAGCACTGGCGGGATACTGGTAAGCATGACCACACCGCAAGGCCTCACGACTACCGTTACCAGCGGTGGGGGGACAAGCATCGTCGCCGGGCCTTTCGGCCACGCGCTTACCTCTGTCATTGGCGCGAATAACGATATTGCGACCATCACGACACCGGCAAACGAGGTGACTCACTATAGTTACGATGCCAACAACAACCTGATCAAGGTTACGTATCCCGACAATACTGCGCGGGTCTACTACTACGAAGATGCCAACAATCCGCACGGCTTAACCGGCATCGCCTATGTCGATGCCTCCAACAACACAACTCGCTACAGCGCCTACGCCTACAACACCACCGGCAAAGCCACCCTCACCCAGCACGCCCAAACCGACAACGGCGCCCCACAGGAGAAGTTCACCCTGGCTTACGATGTTCCGACGGCGAATCAGACCACCGTCACCGACTCCGTGGGCATGAACGAGGTGATGACCTTCGTCACCAATCTCGGCGTCAAGAACCTCACTTCCAAGGTCAATCAATCGGACAGCAAATCAGTGCAGCAAGTGTTCGACGCCAACAACAACCTCACCTGCCGCAAGGACGAGGAGAACCGGGTCACCTTGTACGGCTACAACGGCACGAATCAGAAAATCAGCATGACGGAGGGATTGGGTGGGAGCGACTGCAACACCTGCCTCGCCAATCCCGCCAACTGCAATGCCGGCGGCGTGGGCCGGGTAACGACGTATGATTATCTCTCGCCGGCGCTTGATTTGGTCCATTTCATCCGCCGCCCGAGTGTCGCGTCGGGGCAGACCTTTGAGACCGAGATGCAGTACGGGGACACGACTCACCCCAATCTGCCGACCAGTATTATCCAACGTGGTTACACGCCTGTTGGTGCTTCGGTCTCCCGCACCGTCACCCTGGGCTATAACACCTATGGCCAAGTCAGCTCCATCAATGGCCCGCGCACCGACGTAAACGACGTCACCACATTGGAATACTACGACTGCACCACCGGCGGCGCCTGTGGACAACTGAAGAAAGTGACGAACGCCCTGGGCCACATCACCACGTACGACCTCTACGACGCCAACGGCCGGCTCTTGCAAATGACCGACTCCAATGGTTGGTGACGACCTACACCTACGACCCCCGCGGCCGGGTGAAGACCATCACCCAGACCCCGCCCACCGGAAGCACGGCGACCGATCCATACAGTTTCACGCCGGTGTTTGCACCCGCGGCCGCCACGGCCAGTAACAATGATGGCGAGGAGCAAGATGACGACCGGAGGTCCGAGCGACGCAAGCACCAAAAGCACAAGCACCACCGCCATCGGCAACATGCCGACACTTCTGGGTCGGTTAATTCAGGCTCGCTCACAACGTCCGCCGTACCCGCCCCGGCGGCGCTGGCGGCCCCGGCCGGGGCCACGTGGCAGTACAGCTACACCCCTTGGGGCGATGTGAGCCAAGTTATCGATCCCGACGGTGTCGTGCTCAACTACCAATACGACGCCGCCCATTACCTGCGCTACGTCGTCGATGCCGCCGGCAACTACCTCTATTACACCTACGACCTCAAGGGCAACCGCACCGGCGACTACACGTACGACGCGAGCGGCGCGCTGAGGCGTGCCGCGAGCCAGGCCTACGACTTCCGCAATCACCTGAAGAGCGTGACCGAAGGCGTGAACCTGAACGTCACGCAACTGGTTTTCGATGCCCTGGGCAACCGCACCAGCGAGGCGCCGAACTCCGATAATGTCGATCGCACCAAACGGTATCAATACGATCCCCTGAACCGCCTGCAGCAGATCGTCGATGCGGTGAACGGCAGCAACGCCCCGACGGCCTACACCTATTATCTGAACGACCGTCCGAAGCAAGTCACTCCGCCGAATCAGCTCTCCACCCAGTACCAGTACGACGATCTCGGCAACCTGCTTGGCGAGACGTCCCCGGATCGCGGCAGCACGAGCTATGTTTACGACCCCGCCGGCAACCTCCTGACCCAAACCGATGCCCGCGGGCAAACCACCACCTATACCTACGACGCCTTGAACCGCCCCCTGAGCCGCCAAAGTTCGGCGGCCTTCACCACCGCCTACAACTATCTCTACGACCTCTGGTATGTCGGCCGCCTGTGCTCCATCCGCGACGGTTCCATGACCCTGATGGACCTGGGCTACGACAGCCTGGGCCGGATGAATTATTCCCGCGACTACTACGCCGGCTTCACCACCCGGTTCGCCTATACCGCAGGCGGGCGGCTCACCGGACTCACCGACCCCGGCGGACGCACGGTGGATTACACCTACGACTTCCAAAGCGGCACGGCCGCCGCGGGGCACGTCTGGCAGGTGAGCACCACCTACAACGGCACCACCACCGTCCTCGCCAGCAATATCGCCTACTACCCCTTCGGCCC
>JACQER010000217.1 GCA_016200465.1 Gammaproteobacteria bacterium
GCGCCATCCGGGGCGGATTTCTTTTGGTGACTTTTCTTTGTCCGTACAAAGAAAAGTCACCCAGGGTGCAGGGGCGGAGCCACCCGCACATAGCTTTTGAATCGTGCGCGCAGCGCACGCTACATTGGATTCCTGTAGGGGTCAGCCACCCACAAGTAGCTTTTCGTCATCGCCGCAGGCGATTCGACATGTGTTCAACGACCACGCTCCTCGCCCCACAAAATCTTGTGCAACTGAACCTGCATGCGCACCGGCAGACGATCGGCGAGTATCCACCCGGCCAGGTCGGCCGGATTCAGTTGTCCGTGACAGGGAGAAAACAGCACCTCGCAAATCCGGTCGAGCTTGTATTCGGCGAGCTTCGCGCGACTCCATTCGTAATCAGCGCGGTCGCAGATCACGAACTTGACCTGATCTTTTTTCGCCAGCTGCGCGATGTTGGCGTAAAGGTTGCGCTTTTCCTCCCCGGAGCCGGGCGTCTTGAGGTCCATGACGATGCTCACGCGTGGATCGATGCCGGCAATATCGAGCGCACCGCCGGTTTCGAGCGATACCTCGTAGCCCTTGTCGCACAGGGCCGTGAGCAGTTCGCGACACGGGCGCTGCGCCAGCGGTTCGCCGCCGGTCACGGTGACGTAGCGCGGGGCATGCTCCGCGACGCGCTCCAGGATGGAGCCGATCTCCATCCACTCGCCGCCATAGAAGGCGTACTCGGTGTCGCAATAGCCGCAGCGCAGCGGGCAGCCGGTCAGCCGGATGAAGACAGTGGGACAGCCTACGGTGCGCGCTTCGCCCTGGAGGGAAAAAAATATTTCGGTGATGCGCAACCGGTCACCGGCGGAAGACCGCAGTCGACTGGAAACGGATGAGGTGTCGGTCGGTGGCACAAGTTAAGGACGTTCTGAATAATTTACTTTCATCGTGGCGCGAGGTTTGGGTTCCCGTGAAATCCACGTTATTTCACGAACCCATCGTGTATTAATCAGAACGTCCTTAATGCTTCTCTTTCTTCATTTTCGCCAGGCGCTGTTCCGCCGATTTCGCCGTCGGCGTGCCGGGATAGCGCGACATGGCCTGATTCAGGCTTTCGCGCGCCTTGGCCCACTCGCCGAGCTCGTAATGGCTATAGCCGGTTTTCAGCAGCGCATCCGGCGCCTTGGCGCTGTTCGGATGCTCGCTCAGAACCTTGCCGAATTCGTCCAGCGCCTTGCGGAAGTTGCGCGCCACGTAATAAGCCTCGCCCAGCCAGTAGCGGGCGTTGTCGCGCAGCGTGCTTTGCGGGTACTTGGCGATGAAATCGCTGAAGCTTTTGGCGGCGCGTTCGTAGAATCCCTGTTTCATCAGGGTGAATGCCGCGTCGTAATCCTGCTGTTCCTGTGCCGACACGGGTGAAGCCAGCGGGGCGGCAACGCCACCCGCCGCCTCGGGCGCCGCCGCCGCGCCGCCGCGACGCTCCAGTTCGCCGACCCGCCGGTCGATGTCGGCGAGCAGTTCGCGCTGACGCGTTTTCAGGCGCTCAATCTCGTTCGCCTGTGTCTCCACCTGGCCGCGGAGGTTGCGCATCTCCGTCTGCAGCGTTTCCAGCTGCTGCAGCAGGTCGGCCAGCGCCTCGCGCGATGACGACGGCGAAGCCGCTCCGCCGCCGACCCCGAGTTCCACCACCGGCGGCAGGTTGGCGCGCGAACCGTCCGACGCGCCCACGGCCGGCAGGACCGGAACGAGCAGAGCGGCCGCGAGCGCGCCGCCCGCCCACGCGATGAAACGCCGGGGAAGCGGCATGGTCGTTATTTATAAACGATCTCGGCGCGGCGATTCTGGCGCCAGCAGGATTCGTTGTGTTCCTGGCACAGCGGCTTCTCCTCGCCGTAAGAAACCGTCTTGATGCGGTTGCCGGCGACGCCGAGCACCTTCATCATCTTCTCGACGGCCTGCGCGCGGCGCTCGCCCAGGGCCAGGTTGTACTCGCGCGTGCCGCGCTCGTCGCAGTTGCCCTCGAGAGAAATCTTGATCTGCGGATTGGCCACGAGATTGGCGGCGTGCGCCTCGATGATGGCGCGCGCCTCGTCGTCAATGGCGCTGCTGTCAAACGCGAAGTGCACGCGGTGCTGGGCCAGCAATTCGGCGCGGCGCTGCTTTTCCCGGTCGGAAAGCGAGGCACCGGCAGCAGACTGGTCCGTGGCCGGCGCGGTCTGCGCCGGCGCGGCGCCCTTTTCACCCCCGGTGGCGGGCTTGGTCGCCTCTTCGCCGGCGCAACCGGCAAGAGCCATGGCAATGAGCAGCGATACGGCGAGATGTTTCCTGTTCTTCATGTTTCACTCCTTATATTGCAGTTCACGGTTGTAAGGCGACCAGGCGGGCTCGCGTATATCGCCCTCCTCGAATTTGAACAGCTGGCGCACGCGTCCGTCGGCGGAAACCGAGGCCAGCACCCCGCGCCCCCGGACCTCGGTGGCGTAGATAATCATACGCCCATTCGGGGCAAAACTGGGCGACTCGTCGAGCGAAGTATCGGTCAGCACCTGCTGCGTCTTGTTGTCGAGCCGCATGACGGCGATACGATAACCGCCCTGGTTGCGGCTGACAAACGTGATCGATTTTCCATCCGCCGCATACGAGGCGCGCGCGTTGTAGTCACCGTCGAAGGTCAGGCGTTCCGCCGACCCGCCGGAAGCGTTCATGCGGTAGATTTGCGGCGAGCCGGCGCGGTCCGAGGTGAATATGATATCGCGACCGTCCGGCGACCAGGAAGCCTCGGTGTCGATCGCCGCGTCGAACGTCAGCCGCGTCAGCGCCCGCGTGTCCATGCGCATTATATAGATCTCGGCATTACCGTCGCGTGACAGCGTGAGCGCCAGGCGCTGGCCGTCGGGCGACCAGGCCGGCGCGCTGTTGATGCCGGTGAATTCGGCCAGCAATTCACGGCGGCCGTCGGTCAGGTTCTGAACATACACCTTGGATCGTTTGTCCTCAAAAGAAACATAGGCCAGGCGAATTCCGTCGGGCGACCAGGCCGGCGACATCAGCGGCTCGGCGGAACGAACCACGGTCTGCGGATTGAACCCGTCGGAATCGGCCACCTGCAGCTTGTAGACCGGCGAACCGCGGGGCGGTTCCTCGCGCGTGACATAGGCGATGCGGGTACTGAAGGCGCCGGGCTCGCCGGTGATCTTCTGGTAGATGATGTCGCTGATCTGATGCGCCACCGAACGCAGCAGATCGGCGCCGACGGTATAGCGGAAACCGGCGATCTGGGTCTGCTTGAACACGTCGTACAGCCGGAACTGCACCTGATACTTGCCCGGCGCGGCGAGGCGCACGCTGCCGATCACCAGCGCCTCGGACTTGAGGATGCGCCAGTCCTTGAACACCACGTCCTTGTCCTCGTGCGGCGTGGAGATGAAATCCTTGCGCGGCAGCACCGCAAACCGTCCGCTGCGCGCCAGGTCCGCCTCGACGACGTCGGATACGTTCTGTTCCGGTTTCGCCGGGACTTCCCAGCTGAACGGCACGATCGCGATGGGCGCGCCGGTATCCACCCCGCGGGTGATTTCGATGGTCAGCACCGCGTGGGCGGCGAAAGACCAGAGCAACATCCCTGCTGCGGCAATCCATCCGGTAACCAGTCGCATCGGACTCCCTGTCTCCTATTCCTCGGGGCTGAACAGAAATTCTATTTCACGAAAATTATCGAACAAGGTCGGGTCCTCGGGCAATGGCAAGGGCGCGGCCTTGAACACGGCATTCTCCACCGAGCGGTCGAATATCTCGTTGCCGCTGCGACCCACCACGTCGGCCGAAAGTACCTCGCCCGCCGGCGTGAGGCGTACACGCACCACGCATTTCAGCCCTTTGGCAACACCGACCGGCCGGTTCCAGCTGCGACTGACCCGCTGGCGGATCAGCGCCTTGTACTTGTCCACGACGGTGGCGGCGCGCGCCGCGCGCGCGACATCGGTGCGCTGCTTTTCCTCGGCCGCCAACTGTTCCTGCAACGACTGCTCGGTGAGCTTCTGCCGGCGCTTTGCCTCGTTCTTGCGCTCCAGCTCGGCCGCGCGTTTCTGCTTTTCCTTCTCCGCGACTTCCTTCTTCCTGCGTTCCGTAATAAGACGCTGCTGCGCCTGTTCTTCTTCCTGCTTCTTTTTCAATTCCGCCTGGCGGCGTTTTTCCGCCTCGGCCTTCTTGCGCGCCTCTTCCTCTTCCTGCGCGCGCCGGTTGTCCGCCGCTTCGGGCTTGCGCGCCGCCTGCTCCGGAACCACCACGGCCTGCACCACGGGCTCGGTGGAGGGGGCCATGCTCCAGCGGAAACCGATCACGGCCAGCCCGATCACCGCCGCATGCACCAGCACGGCATAAACGATGGCCCGGATCCTCCCCGGATTGCGGCGCAGCTTCGCGGACAGCACGTTACCTGAGGCTCCTGAGACACATGCATTCTGGGTTCAAACGCGGCGCGTCGCCGGCAGGCCGCGACGCAACATTATAAAGCCGTTTTTCAGGGCGCTCACGGATTTCCGGGCGGTTCGGTAAGCAGGCCCACGCTCGGCGCGCCGGCCGACTGCAACAGCGTCATCGCCTTGACCACTTCGCCGTAATTGGACTGGCGGTCGCCGCGGATCAGCACCGGCGTCTGCGGGCGGGCGCGCAGGATCGCCGCCGTTTTCCGGCTCAATTCCTCGGACGAAATGCGGCGGTCGTCGAGAAAATAGCGGCCTTCGCGGTCCACCGTCACCACCAGCGTTTCGCGGTCCTGGCTGTCCACCGGCCGCGCCGCGGCCTTCGGCAGGTCCACCTTCACGCCCTGCGACAACAACGGCGCGGTGATCATGAAGATCACCAGCAGCACCAGCATCACGTCGATGTACGGCACGACGTTGATCTCGCTCATCAGCTTCTTGCGGCGCTTGCGGTAGGGCTCCATGGTCAGGCCCGCGAGGCGAACGCCTGGTGCTGGAGAATGCTGGCGAACTCCTCCATGAAGATTTCGTAGCGCGTCACCAGCCGCTCGACGTTGTTGGAGTAGCGGTTGTAGGCGATGACCGCGGGGATGGCGGCGAACAGGCCGATGGCGGTGGCGATCAGCGCCTCGGCGATGCCCGGCGCGACGTGCGCGATGGTGGCCTGCTGCACCATGCCCAGCGAGCGGAACGAATTCATGATGCCCCAGACGGTGCCGAACAATCCGACATAGGGACTGGTCGAACCGACCGTGGCCAGGAACGAAAGATGCGTCTCCAGGTAATCGATCTCGCGCGACAGACCCACGCGCATGGCGCGCTGCACGCCGGTGAGGATGTCCATCGGCTGGATGTTCGTCTGCTGATGCAGCCGCTTGTACTCGCGAAACCCCTCGACAAAAATCCCGGCCATGCCGGTGGCGTTGGCCTCCTTGCGCGACTGCTCGGTGAACATCTGGTTGAGATTCGCGCCGGACCAGAACTTGGTTTCGAAGCGGTCGGCCGCGAGCTTGGCGCTTTTGAGCGCGAACCACTTGCGGAAAATCATGGTCCAGGAAAGCACCGACGCGCCCAGCAGCATCAGCATCACCAGCTGCACCGGCAGCGAGGCGTGCTGGATAAGGGACAGCAAGGCAATCCCTTCGGTGGCGGTGACGTTCACGGCGCCTCCCCGGCATCCAGCTGCGCGCGCAGATGCGACGGAATCGCGCAGGGCGCGAACGTGGCCGCATCGAGGCAGGCCACCTTCACTTCACCCTCGCACAACGTGAGGTCCGCGCGGCGTATCTCCTGGGCGAAGGTGACGCTGGCGTTGCCGCGTTTTGCCACCCGCGCCGTCGCCTGGAGCAGGTCGTTGAAGCGGGCAGGCTTGAGGAAGTCGAGTCGTACCGAGCGCACGGCGAATAGGATTCCGTCGCGGCGGGAAAGTTCATCCTGCTCGAAGCCCCGGGCCCGCAGCCATTCGGTGCGCGCCCGTTCCATGAATTTCAGATAATTGGCGTAATAAACCACGTTGCCGGCGTCCGTGTCCTCGTAATAAACCCGGATGGGAATCGAAAAAACAGAATCCATATTAGTTTTCACCGCAAAGACGCGAAGAACGCAAAGAAAAGCTTTTTGACCAGGAAACCTTTGCGCTCTTTGCGCCTTTGCGGTAAACGATATTATTCATTCCCGAAGATGTCGCGCTGCGGACGCTCGGCGGTTGCCGGCGCATTGAGGCCAAAATGCTTCCACGCCGTGGCCGTGGCCATGCGTCCGCGCGGCGTGCGCATCAGATAACCCTGCTGGATCAGGAACGGCTCGATCACGTCCTCAATGGTATCACGCTCCTCGCCGATCGCGGCGGCGAGGTTGTCCACACCCACCGGGCCGCCGGAGAATTTTTCGATCACCGCGAGCAGCAGCTTGCGGTCGAGCATGTCGAACCCACACCGGTCCACTTCTAACATGTTCAGCGCCAGCTCGGCGATGTCGCCCGTCAGGCGTCCATCGCCTTTGATCTGGGCGAAATCGCGCGCGCGGCGCAGCAGGCGGTTGACGATGCGCGGGGTACCGCGCGAGCGGCGCGCGATCGCCGCCACCGCTTCGGGCTCGATCCTGACCCCCATGATCCCGGCGGAGCGCTCGACGATGCGGGCCAGTTCGGCCGGGTCGTAGAACTCGAGACGCTGGACGATGCCGAAGCGGTCGCGCAGCGGCGAGGTGAGCAGCCCGGCGCGCGTGGTCGCCCCCACCAGCGTGAACGGCGGCAGGTCGAGCTTGATCGAGCGCGCCGCCGGCCCCTCGCCGATGAGAATGTCGAGCTGGTAATCCTCCAGCGCGGGATAGAGAATTTCCTCGACGATGGGACTCAGGCGGTGAATCTCGTCGATGAACAGGACATCGTTCGGCTGCAGGTTGGTCAGGATCGCCGCCAGGTCGCCGGGGCGTTCCAGCACCGGCCCGGAGGTCTGGCGCAGGCCCACGCCCATTTCGTTGGCGATGATATGCGCCAGCGTGGTCTTGCCGAGACCCGGCGGGCCGAACAGCAGCACGTGGTCGAGCGCTTCGTGGCGCCCGCGCGCGGCGGCGATGAATATCTCCATCTGCCGGCGGATCGGCTCCTGACCGACGTATTCCGCCAGACGTGCCGGGCGCAAACGGCGCATCTCGACGGTTTCGTCGGTCGCCTCCACGGCTTGCGCGGATACCAGTCGGTCGGTCTCGATCATGTTTAGCTATCAGCCATCAGCAATAAGCTTTCAGCTGACCGCTGATCGCTGACAGCTGATTGCTTCATATTGCCATGCCCTTGAGAGCCTGACGAATGATTTCTTCCGCGCCCAGCCCCTGCGTCGGCACGGCGCGCACCGCGCGGCTCGCTTCGTTCGGCTTGTAGCCCAGCGCCACCAGCGCGCTCACCGCCTCGCTCACCGGATCTCCCGCAACCACCGGGCCGGCCGCGCCGGATGTCGCCGTCGGCAGCACGCTGTCCGCGGGCAGCTTGTCGCGCATTTCGATCACCAGCCGCTCGGCGGTCTTGCGCCCGATGCCGGGCACCTTGGTCAGCCGCGCGATGTCCTCTTCCGCCACGCTGCGGCAGAACTCCTCGTCCGACAGACCCGAGAGCACCGCCAGCGCGACGCGCGGTCCCACGCCGTTGACCTTGAGCAACTCGCGGAACAGTCGTCGCTGCGCCTCGCGCACGAAACCATATAATAGATGCGCGTCCTCGCGCACCACCAGATGCGTGTGCAGCGTGACCTTCTCGCCCACCGCGGGCAGCTCGTAGAACACGGTCATGGGCGCTTCCAGTTCGTAACCCACGCCGCCCACGTCCACCAACAGCGCCGGCGGCTCCTTGCGCAGCAGCACGCCATGCAGCCGGCCGATCACAGTGCCAACCTCATGCCGCGCCGGCCGGTGCGCCGCGGCGGCAGCGAGCGCAATCCCACGGCGTGGTGCGCGTGGCAGATCGCGCAGGCAAGCGCATCGGCGGCATCCGCCGGCGGCACGGCGCTCAGTCCGAGCAGCGCCTGCACCATGTGCTGTACCTGCGGCTTGCCGGCATGGCCCTTGCCCACGGCGGCGCGCTTGATCTGCAGCGCGGTGTATTCGGCGACGTCAATCATGTGATTGGCGCCGGCCAGGATCGCCGCGCCGCGCGCCTGCCCGAGCTTCAGCGCCGAGTCGGCGTTGCGCGCCATGAACACCTTTTCGATCGCGAGCACCGTCGGCTGGTAGGTTTTGATGATTTCAGATACTCCGTCGTACACCGTCTTGAGCTTGCCGGCGAGATCCTGCGACGGCACGCGCACGCAGCCGCTCGCGACATATTCGATGCGGCCGTTACGCAATACCTGCACCACACCGAAGCCGGTGATGCGCGAACCGGGATCAATGCCGAGCACCCGCATCAGCTCGCCTGCTTCAGCAGCGCATCGGGGAAGTCCGCATTCGAATACACGTTCTGCACGTCGTCCAGATCCTCCAGTATCTCCAGCAGCTTCAGCATTTTTTCCGCGTCCTCGCCGGTCAGCGGTGCGGAAGTCGAAGCGCGCTGCGCGATCTCGGCATGCTCGGGTTTCAGACCGCTTTGGGTCATGGCCTCCACCACGGAGTGGAAGCTTTCGGGTGCAGTCAGCACCTCGATCGACCCATCGGTGTCCGTGGTGACATCGTCCGCGCCCGCTTCCAAGGCGGCTTCCATGATCCTGTCTTCGCTGGAGCCCGGTGGGTAATTGAGCACGCCGGTTTTCTTGAAGAGATAAGCCACCGACCCGTCACTGCCGAGATTGCCGCCGTGCCTGGACAAGGCGTGGCGCACCTCGCCCACGGTGCGGGTGCGGTTGTCGGTGGTGCACTCGATCATGAGCGCCACGCCGCCCGGTCCGTAGCCCTCGTAGCGAACCTCTTCATAGTGCGCGCCCTCGAGCTCGCCGGTGCCGCGCTTGACGGCGCGCTCGATGGTGTCCTTGGTCATGTTGGCGTCGAGCGCCTTGTCCATGGCGGCGCGCAGGCGCGGATTGAGCCTGGGGTCACCCCCGCCGCCGGAACGCGCGGCGATGGTGATCTCGCGGATCAGCTTGGTGAAGACCTTGCCGCGCCGGGCATCCTGCACGCCCTTGCGATGCCTGATATTGGCCCATTTCGAATGGCCGGCCATGTGGAATCCCGTGATGTATAGGTATCAACCGCCCAGCGGTGCGCCCAGTGTAACACTCCCCTCGATCATCCCCCAACCGTGCGCACGGGAATTGCCGGTCTCAACGCGTGAATTGTCCCGCCTCCAGAAACGCCGCGACCTGCCGCGCCAGCGCGCGCGAGAACAACATGCCAGTGTGGGACAGCGGCAGCGCCAGGTGTTCGCGCGCGGCGGGATAAGCGCTCTCCTTCACCGTCAGCAGTCCGTCGTTCGGTCGCGGCAGGCCGCGATACAGCAACCGGCCCAGACCGAGGGAATGCGTACCACAGATCACGCCCATTTCGCGCGACGGAGACGACCATTCCCGCGGGGCGCCGGCGAGCAGTTGCGCCACACCCTTTCCCATCGCCCAACGCCAGAAAGCATGGCGGTTCAGGTGTTGCGCTACGCGGCTGCCGCCGTGCGGCGCCCCCAGCGTCACGATGCGTCCGGGCTGGCGCGGCGGCGAATAATGAAACAGCGCGCGGATCAGGATCCCGCCAAGACTGTGTCCCACCAGATGCACGGTGTCGGTGTCGAGCGTGGCGAGGAAATGGGCGAGTCGTTCCGCGTTCACGCGCAGGTCGGCGCGGACGGAAGGATAGGAAAACGTATGAACGATGAATCCCCGACCTCGCAAGCGACGCGCCAGCGGAAACAGGATATAGCCCGAGAACCACAGGCCGTGGAGGAGTACGACGGCTTCCGGCTTGGTGGTCTTTATGGCGAGACGTCGAGCATGCGGTTGAGCGCGAGGCGCGCCGCCTCGGCTTCGGCCGGGGCGACCTTGATGCGGTTCACCACGCGCCCGACGGCCAGGTTTTCCAGAGTCCACAGCAGGTGCTGCGGGTCGATGCGGAACATGGTCGAGCACATGCACACCGTGGGCGACATGAACTCGACGATCTTGCCTTCGGAGCGCCCATGCTCGGCCAGGCGGTTGACGAGATTGAGCTCGGTGCCGACCAGCCAGCGCGTGCCCGGCGCCGACTCGCCGACGGTCTTGATGATGAACTCGGTGGAACCGACGTAATCGGATTTCTGACATACCTCGAACGAACACTCGGGGTGCGAGATCACCTTGCCGTCGGGATGGGCGTTCCGGAACGCGTCCACGTGCTGAGGCTTGAACATCTGGTGCACCGAGCAGAATCCCTTCCACAGGATGATCTTCGCTTTCTCGATCTGTTCTTTCGTCAGTCCGCCGCGCGGTTGATTGAAGTCCCATTCCACCATGTCCTCGAGCGGAATGCCCATGCGGTTGGCGGTGTTGCGCCCCAGGTGCTGGTCGGGAAAGAACAGAACTTTTTCGCGTTGCCGGTACGACCATTCGAGCACGCGCGTCGCGTTCGACGAGGTGCAGACCAGCCCGCCGTGATTGCCGCAGAAAGCCTTGAGGTCGGCGGCGGAATTGATATAGGTCACCGGTGTCACTTTTTCGTCCGGATCGATGACCGCCGCCAGCTCCTTCCATGCGCGTTGCACCGCGGCGTAATTCGCCATGTCGGCCATGGAGCAGCCGGCGGAAAGATCGGGGAGTATCGAAACCTGTTCCGGGCGCGACAGGATGTCCGCCACCTCGGCCATGAAGTGCACGCCGCAGAACACGATGTAATCGGCGTCGCTCGACGCCGCCAGCCGCGAGAGCTTGAGCGAATCGCCGGTGAAATCGGCGTGCCGGTAAACTTCGTCGCGCTGGTAGTGGTGCCCCAGGATCACCAGCCGCTTGCCGAGTCTTTCTTTCGCGGCGCGAATGCGCGCGTCGCAATCCGCGTCGGGAATGCCGTCGAACGATTCGTAGGCCAGCGCCGTCGCCATGTTTATTCCTGCACCGCTTTAACCTTGAGTATCGCCTCGCGGTTGCTCCACGAAGCCACCTTCGCCGCCGCCGCGTCGAAATCGAACCAGCCGTATTCGGCGTGCTCGGCGGGATTGACAGTTATAAGGATTTCCGCGGGAAGTTCAAGCGCGAAGACATGCTCAATATTCTCATGCACATCAGGGGCATAGCGCGAACGCCAGCGCGGCAGGATGGAATAGCGATTGACGATTTTCAAATCCCGCAATGCCGATGTGGATTCGAGCCCGGTTTCCTCCCTGACCTCGCGCGCGGCGGCCTGGCGGGGACTGCTCTCCTCCCACGTCAGACTGCCGGTCACCGACTGCCAGAAATCCGGATCGTCGCTGCGCCGCAGCAGCAGCACTTTTCCGGTCCGGGCATGGATCACGACCAGAACCGACTCGGGCCGTTTGTAACGCGCGCCGGTCATAGCCCGCTCACACCATTTCCTGCGCCAGTCGTCCGAGCGTGAGCAACGCCCGTTCGAGCCGCTCGCCCCACGGATAGGCGCAGGAGAGCCGGATGCAGTGGCGGTATTTCTGCGTGGCCGAAAACAGCGGACCAGGGGCGATGCTGACGCCTTGCACGAGCGCGCGCCGCCGCAGCTCGAGCGCATCGACTTTACCGGGCAACTCGACCCAGAGCACGAAACCGCCGGCGGGCTGTGTCACCTTGGTGTCCTCGGGAAAATAGCGCGCGATCGCGTGAGTGAAGCGTTCGATGTTGGCCGCATATAGCGCGCGTGTCTTGCGCAGGTAGCGATCATAGCCACCGTGATCGAGAAATTCGGCAATGGCGAGCTGCGGAAGCGTGGGCGTGGCCATGGTGTTGACGTACTTCAGGTGTTCGATCTGCTCGCGCCAGCGCCCAGGCACGACCCAGCCGACGCGATAGCCCGGCGCCAGCGTCTTGGAAAACGACGAGCACAGCATGACGAGTCCCTTGCGGTCGTAGCTCTTGGCCGCCTTCGGGCGCGGCGATCCGTGCGCGAGATCGCCATAGATGTCGTCCTCGATGAGCGGCACCTCGCGCTCGGCCAGCAGCTGCACCAGGCGCTTCTTGCGTTCCTCCGGCATCACCGCGCAGGTCGGATTGCTGAAGTTGGGCACCAGGAGACAGGCCCTGATCTTCCAGCGATCAAGCGAGAGTTTGAGCGCCTCGATCGAGACTCCCTTGCGCGGGCAGGTCGGAATCTCGATCGCTTTCAACCCCAACTGTTCGATGGTCTGAAGCGTGCCGTAGAACGCCGGCGATTCGATCGCAACCGTGTCGCCCGGTTTCGTCACCGCGCGCAGGCACAGACTCAGGGCTTCCTGGCAGCCGCTGGTAGTGACGATGTCGTCGGGAGCGAGCGTGCAGCCGGCGTCGAGAGCGTGGCGCGCGATCTGCTGGCGCAGCTCCGGGCTGCCGGGCGGAAAGTCGTAAGCGACGCCCTTGCCCTCGTCGTGACGCGCGAGACGCGCGAGGATGCGATTGAGCGCGCGCATCGGCAGCAGGCTCGGGTGCGGCGCGGCCACGCCGAGCTGCAGCACGTGCGGATCGCGCGAGGCCTTGAGCACCTTCATGGCGAGAGCGCTCACGCTCACCGCCGTGGGCGAGCACCGCGGCTGGGAGATGGCCGGCTGCGCCGGCGGTTGCCACAGCCGCGTGCGCACGTAATAACCCGACTGCGGGCGCGCTTCGAGCAATCCCTGGCTTTCGAGGCGACGGTAGGCCTCGATGACGGTGGAAATGCTCACGTCGAACTGCGTGCTCAGGCGCCGCACCGACGGCACGCGGTCACCAGGGCGGTAGACCCCGTTGGCCACCTGCTCCTGCAGCCGTCGCGCCACCTGCTCGTACAGGTTTTCCGCCGGGGGCCGTTTCACGCGCGTTTCCCCGGGGTCGCGGCGGCATCACAGTCGACCCCGGCTTTGACCAGCACAGTATTTATGATTTTCATAACTGTTACGTTTCAATATCAGTTTATCTGAATCTGTACTGGTATGAGTATCGAACCTAAGCTGACGACTGTCAATCACGGGAGAAGCGTCATGCAAAACCAGGCATACGAAACCGGCACCCAGCACTCCGATCAACCGCGCCACGCCGCACCGGTGCGACGCACCGCCAGCGGCGCTATCGACACGGAGCACTACACCCGGCTGGCGCGTACACGGCGCGCTGCGCACGTGCACGGAATTTTACGGGGCGGGTTGCGATACCTCGCAGAAAAACTGTCGCCGGTCCTGCGTGCCATGTCCCGGTCCGGCAGCGGCGCCGCGCCGCGAAAACTCGGCGACCGCAGCTGGAGTTCCTGCCATGACTGAGGCGCTCTGCTGGCTGAACGGCGTGCTGATGCCGGCCGCGCAAGCGCGGCTGCCGGTGCTCGATCACGGGCTGCTCTACGGCGACGGCGTGTTCGAGGGCATCCGCTTTTACAACGGCCGCGCGTTCCGGTTGTCGCGTCATCTGGAACGCTTGCGGCGCTCGGCGGCGGCGATCCGTCTGACGTTGCCCGGTGACGCGGGTTCATTCGACGCCGCCGTGCACGACACCATCGCCGCCTACGGCCGGCCCGAGGGCTACCTGCGCCTGATCGTCACGCGCGGCGCGGGCAAGCTCGGACTCGATCCGGGGAGCTGCGGAGAACCGAACCTGATCATCATCGCCGACGAGCTCGCGCTGGTGAGCGAGGCCGTGCGCAACGAAGGCGCGCGCGTGATCGTCGCTGCCACGCGCCGGCTCGGCGCCGACGGTCTCGATCCGCGCATCAAGTCGCTCAACTACCTGAATCACATCCTGGCGCGCCTGGAGGCCGTCAATGCCGGCGCCGACGAGGCGATCCTGCTGAACGCCGCCGGTCACGTTACCGAAGGCACGGCCGACAACGTCTTCCTCGTGCGTCACGGAAAACTGCTGACGCCGCCGGCCAGCGACGGCGCGCTCGAAGGCGTCACGCGCGAGGTGATTCTGGAGTTGGCGCAGGAGCTGGGTATCGAGCGCGTCGAGACCACGCTCGGCCCCTACGATCTCCATACCGCCGATGAATGTTTTCTGACGGGAACCGGCGCGGAACTGATCCCGGTGCGCGAGGTGGACGGCCGTCCGCTCGCGGTCTGTCCCGGCCCGGTATTCTCGGTCTTGCTCGCGGCGTTCCGCCGCCAGGTAAACCGGGAAACCGCCGCGCCACAGCTGGTGGCGCGGCGCCAGTAACGGCGCCTCAGGATTCGGCTGCGGTCTTCTCGGGAGGCTTGCGCAGCTTGATGTGCAGCTCGCGCAGCTGGGTTTCGTCGACCTCGCTCGGTGCGTCGGTCATCAGGCACGCCGCCTTCTGGGTTTTGGGGAAGGCGATCACGTCGCGGATCGAATCAACGCCGCTCATGAGCGCGCACAGGCGGTCGAGCCCGAAGGCGATGCCGCCGTGCGGCGGCGCGCCGAATTTGAGCGCGTCGAGCAGGAAACCGAACTTGGCGCGCGCTTCCTCGGGGCCGATACCGAGCGCGGCGAACACCTTTTCCTGCACGTCCATGCGGTGGATGCGGATCGAGCCGCCGCCGATCTCGGAGCCGTTCAGCACCGCGTCGTAGGCGCGCGCCTTCACGTTCGCCGGATCGAGATCGACCCGTTCGACGTCCTCGGCCTTGGGCGAGGTGAACGGATGATGCAGCGCGACCCAGCGCTTGGCGTCGGTGTCGTAATCGAACATCGGGAAATCCACCACCCACAGGATTTTCCAGCCGTCCTGTTTCAGCTTCAGATCGTCGCCCAGTTTCAGGCGCAGCGCGCCGAGCGAATCGTTGACCACCTTGGCGGTATCAGCGCCGAAAAAAATCAGGTCGCCGGTCTGCGCGGAGGTGCGGCTCATGATCGCGGCGATGACGTCGTCCGGCAGGAACTTGAGAATCGGCGATTGCAGCCCGTCACGACCCTTGGCCGCGTCGTTGATCTTGATATAAGCCAGCCCCTTGGCGCCGTACTGGCCGACAAACGCGGTGTAGCCGTCGATCTGGCTGCGCGGCAACTCGCCGCCCTTGGGCACGCGCAGCGCCGCCACGCGCCCGGCCGGGTTGTTGGCCGGACCGGCGAACACCTTGAACTCGACCTGCTTCATCAGATCGCCGACATCCACCAGTTCCAGCGGCACGCGCAGGTCGGGCCGGTCGGAGCCGTAGCGGCGCACGGCCTCGTCGTAACTCATGCGCGGGAAGGGATTGGGCAGTTCCACGTTGAGCGTGGCCTTGAACAGCCGGCGCAACATTTCTTCCATCAGCCCCATCACGCCGTTCTCGTCGAGGAACGAGGTCTCGATGTCGAGCTGGGTGAATTCCGGCTGCCGGTCGGCGCGCAGGTCCTCGTCGCGGAAGCAGCGCGTGATCTGGAAGTAGCGCTCGAACCCCGCCACCATCAACAACTGCTTGAACAGCTGCGGCGACTGCGGCAGCGCGAAGAAATGTCCCGGGTGCGTGCGCGAGGGCACGAGATAGTCGCGCGCGCCTTCGGGCGTGGACTTGGTGAGCATCGGCGTTTCGATTTCGATGAAGTCGTGATCTTCGAGATACCGGCGCAGCGTCTGCGCCACCTTGTGGCGCAGACGCAGATTCTTCTGCATGAACTCGCGGCGCAGGTCGAGATAACGGTATTTGAGGCGCACCGGTTCCGAGAGATCGGTTTCGTCCAGCTGGAACGGCAGCGCCTCGGCGCGGTTGAGAATTTCGATGTTCTCGGCCACCACCTCCACTTTTCCGGTGGGAAGATGCGGATTCTCGGTGCCGGCCGGGCGGGCGCGCACCTGCCCCTGCACGCGCAACACGAATTCGGAACGCACCGACTCGGCGGCGGCGAAGGCTTCTTTCCGGTCCGGATCGAACACGGTCTGCACCACGCCGGCGCGGTCGCGCAGGTCGATGAAGATCACGCCGCCGTGATCGCGCCGGCTGTGGGCCCAGCCGCAGAGCGTGACGCGCTGGCCGATATGGGATTCTCTGAGTTCGCCGCAAAAATGACTGCGCATGCCTGACCTGTTTATGGGTTTATCGACAATCGGGAAAAGTGCGCTCAGGAGAGCCGGCGCGCACGCGGATTAATGACCTTGTCTCATGTCAAGACGAACGAAGCAGGGCTTCTTTTTTGTGTTCCGGAACCACCACGCCGACCGAGAGCAGCATCTTGAGACCATCGTCGATGCTCATGTCGAGCTCGATCACGTCCTCGCGCGGCACCATGAGAAAAAAACCCGACGTGGGATTGGGCGTGGTCGGAATGAAGATATTGGTGACCTCGCGCCCGGTCTTGTCGCGGACTTCCTCGGCGCCGGTACCGGTCTGAAACGCCAGCGACCACATGCCCTGGCGCGGGTATTCCACCAGCACCACCTTGCGAAACGACTTGCCGGAGGAAAACATGCTTTCCGTCACCTGCTTCACCGAGGCGTAGATCGAGCGCACCAGCGGAATGCGCTGCAGGATCCGTTCGCCGATGGTGAACAGTTGCTGACCGAAGAGGTTGGTGACGATCATGCCGGTCACGAACACGATCACGGCCGTCAGCACCGCCCCCAGGCCGGGGATGCGGAAACCGAGCAGGTTTTCCGGCTGGATGCTCTCGGGAAGCAGCCGCAGCGTCTGGTCCATCAGGTCCACCAGGAACGCCACGATCAGCAGCGTCACCCCCAGCGGGACCCAGACCAGCAGCCCGGCCATCAGGTAACGACGCAGGGCACCCATCATTATTCAGTGGGCACAGCCGCAGGTGCCACCGCCGCAACCGCCGGCCTTCTTCTTCGGCGGCGTGCCGCCGGATTCGGATTTCTCCTGCTTCTGGGAGCCACCCTTGAAATCCGTGGCATACCAACCCGTGCCCTTCAGCTGAAACCCGGCCGCGGACAACAGTTTCTTGAGTTCGGATTTGCCGCAGGTCGGGCAGTCGGTCAGTACCGGATCGCTCATCTTCTGGATGGCTTCGAACCGGTGACCGCAGGACCCGCATTCGTATTCGTAAATCGGCATACAGAGTCTCCTGGAAAACGATGCGCCCCCAAAGTATGGGGGCGGAGAATACATCGCACAAGCCGCATTATATCCGGACGGCCCCCGTAACGCATTATTTTTAAAGCATTGTCTGTTCGAACCCCGACATCGCGGGAAACCCCGCCGGACGCGCCCTTCATGGGATTGATTCAATCGCGCATCATCGATGGGATCAGCCGGGTCAACCGGCGCCATAAAGCCGGAGGGGCAGGATCAGTTCCGCAGGGGTCGCGCCTTCCATGCAAGGGAATCTCCTCGGGCCGGCATCACAGCCGACACCACGGGCCCGAGCTATCCGAACTCGGACGACATCTCAGGAAACCGGGAAATTTCAGGGAAAAATGCCAGGGTGCTCTTCTATCCCCCTGGTTTTTCCGCTAAATTATGCGCGGTTCATGGAAACCCCTTAACCCAATATTCCACTCAGGAGCATTACATGGCAAACAACAAACCGGGAAAGAAACCGACGACGAAGTCAGAGATTTACGCCCATATCGCTGAGAAAACCAGCCTCAAGCGCAAGGACGTCGTTGCGGTTTTCGACACGCTGACCAGCCTCATCGAGCGCGATCTGAAAAAGGGTCCGGGCATCTTCAACATGGTAGGCCTGATGAAAATCAAGATGGTCTACAAGCCCGCGGTGCCGGCGCGCAAGGGCATCAACCCGTTCACCAAGGAAGAGGTCATTTTCAAGGCCAAACCCGCGCGTAACGTGGTCAAGTGCCAGCCGCTGAAAATGCTGAAGGACATGGTGTAAACGGAAGCTCGCAAGGAATTAAGCGTTTCTGAGAACACCTGTTTGATGTGCCCTTGGCGCGCGGGATGTTCGTCGAGGGTGTAACGGATTCGGGACAACGATCCGGTGGATCGTTGTCCCGTTAGTTTGGTGGATGGTCCGGCGACAGTGCGTGGAACCCTGAACACAGGTTCAACACGAGAATAACGTCACTGTTTTTCGCCTGCTGCCTGGCGGCAGGTTTTATTCCTCTTCTTCCTCGTCTTCGTCCAGTTCGTCATCGTCATCAAGATCGGTATCGTCGTCAGACGCGTCACTGTCGTCAGCGTCGTCCTCGTCGTCTTCGTCGGACTCCAGTTGCTCCAGATCCATGCCGTACCAGTCGTCCAGATCGATCTCGTCGGTGGTGCCGTCGCTGTACTGGATTTCGATCGTCCCGTCGTTTTCATCAAAGGCGAGCACTTCGAAGGTGCGGCCGTCCTCTTCCAGGTCCTCGTAAAAGGCCCCAACCACCGGCTCTTCATGCATAGGCATTTTCAATCCCCTCGCGAAAAAACTTGGCTGCTTCCCAGAAATATATAGACGGCATTTTGCACTCTGCCACTGCATTCCGCCCGCCGCCCTTTTCTCCCGGCCGCAACCGCACTATGCTGACGGGCCCGCGTCCGGCATTTTCAGATGGCAACGGAGGGAAATTATATGACAGCAGACTGCCTGTTTTGCAAAATGGTGTCAGGACAGATCAAGCCGAGCACGGTGTACGAGGACATGGACGTGCTGGCGTTCAAGGACATCAATCCGCAGGCCCCGGTGCACGTCCTGGTGATTCCCAAAAAGCACATTGCCACGCTGAACGACCTTGACGCCAGCCATGCCGGGCTGACCGGCAAGCTGATCATAGCGGCCGCGCACATTGCCAGGGAATCGGGGATCGCTGAATCGGGTTACCGCATTGTCATGAACTGCAACGCCGACGCCGGCCAGTCGGTGTTTCACGTGCACCTGCATCTGCTCGGCGGGCGCGTCATGCGCTGGCCGCCGGGTTGAAAATTCTGAGCAATTTCTACTATTGACGGCAAAAAACTACATTTGGGTACAACGTGCTCTATGCTTAATTAAGCGCAATCGTCCCATAGTCCATGTTTTCGCATAATTTCTCGAAGTGACATGTGGTATAGGAAGTTTTCGTCTTGTTTACTGAGAAATCGTTCATCCAATCCTACCGCAGCTGTAGCTTCATCACGGATAACGGCGTTAAACCAATCATCAAAAATTGAACGTCCTCTTTGATTTCGAATTCCTTGGTCTCTAATATAAACCTCGCCGCCAATCCCCCATACCCGCTTTCTCGTTTGAGTTCCTTCCACAACAAGCATGTAGTAACGGAAGGCTTCGCTCAAAAGATCATCGGCCTCCTTCTTTGCAGCTTCGCGATAAACTTTTGTTTCCCCGGACTCGCGAAATATTTCAGCAAGAAGGAGGAGGTAAAAGATTCGCCTCAGAGGATCCTTGGGGCCATTTCTCGCTTCAAGCTTTCTAATGGCACATGTGACTTTATCTAAAGCTTGTTGCTTGGTCGGCGATTCGGTAATTCCCCTTCCAAGATAGAATGCCTTTAGTGCAAGAAGTTTTTCGTCGCGCACGACCTACCCCCCCCTTAATGTAAAACTCAAGGGTTTAACTTCGGATTTCGCTCTCTCAGAATGGGATATCGTCGTCGAATTCTTGACCAGCCACCGCCGCCGTCGGCTTCTTGGCTCCGGCTCCGGCGCCGCCGGCATTCTCCGCCGGCTGATCCTGGTTGAAACTATCGTTGTTCGGAACACCGGCGCCGCCGCGCGACCCCAGCATCTGCATTTCGTTGGCGACAATCTCGGTGGTATAGCGTTCGTGCCCGTCCTTGTCCTGCCACTTGCGCGTCTGCAGGCGCCCCTCGACGTATATCTGCGCGCCCTTTTTCAGATACTCACCGGCGATCTCGGCGAGGCGCCCGAAAAACACGATGCGATGCCATTCGGTTTTCTCCTGCTTTTCGCCGCTGGTCTTGTCCTTCCACGATTCCGACGTCGCCAGCGTGACGTTCGCCACCGCCGACCCGTTGGGGGAATAACGCACTTCCGGGTCGCGACCCAGATTGCCGACCAGAATTACCTTGTTTACACCGCGTGCCATGCTCGATTCTCCATTGGTTGATCACGGAGCCCTTACCCGAAAATCTGAAACCGATTCTCCGTGAAGTTCAGGGTGCGGACATCATAGCCAGAATCCGGCACCGGTACAATTCTCCCGCCGATCGGAGAATAAATGTGATTTCTCCGCGCCGATTCGATGCCGGTTCATCCGCTTAGCCCCGAATTCTAAAGATGAACAAATAATGTCAACGCCCCGATCAGACGGAAGGCAGCAAAGCGCGCAGCGCTTGTTCATTCAGCCGGCGCGCGTCCACCTTGAGGTAGGCCGCCCGCTCCTCGGCGATCACCTTGGCCTCGGTCACGCCGGCCACGCCCGTCAGCTTTTTTTCCAGCTCCCGCGCTTCGTCGGAATTCAGCTCACGCACCGGGAACATCAGGTTTTTCACCGCCGCCAGGGGTTTCATGCCAAACGCCAGCAGCAGCCAGACGCCGATGAGTCCGGCGCCGAACAGGAACACGGCCGAAGCGCCGAAATAATTCGACAGCAGGCCGCCCATGGCGCCGCCCACGAAAAAACCGAAGGACTGGAAGGTGTTGTACACGCCGATGGCGGTGCCCTTGGAACCGGCGGGCGCGATTTTCGAAATGATCGACGGCAGGCTCGCTTCCAGGATATTGAACGCCACGAAATAAACCGACAGCACGATGAAGATGCCCCAGAAATTCTGGATCGCGGTCACGAAGGCGATCTGCGCCACGAGCATGAGCGCCACGGAACCGATGAAGACCTCCTTCAGTCTGGCCTTTTTCTCGCCATAGATGATCGCCGGCACCATGAACAGGAACGAGATGATCATCACCGGCAGATAAACCTGCCAGTGGTGATTGGCGTCGATCCCGCCGGTCTGCTTGAGCGCGAACGGCACCACCACGAACATCGCCATCTGCACCGCGTGCAATGCGAAAATCCCGAAATTGAGCCGCGCCAGTTCGCGGTTGCGCAGCACATCGCGCAGTTTCGCCGGCGCCGCTTCGGCATCGGAATGAAAATGACTGTGACGCGGGTCCGGTACCGTGGTCTTCACCACGACGATGGCCAGCAGCGCCAGCACGCCGGTCATGGCGAAGATGCCCGGGATGCTGATCAGGTGGTACAGCGCCGGCCCCAGCACCAGCGACAGCGCGAAGGTCAGGCCGATGGTCATGCCGATCATGGCCATGGCCTTGGTGCGGTGCTCCTCGCGCGTGAGATCCGCCAGCAGCGCGGTCACCGCCGCGGAAATGGCGCCGGCACCCTGGATGGTGCGGCCGAAAATGACCATATATATGTCATGGGCGGAAGCGGCGATGAAGCTGCCGACGGCGAACAGCAGCAGGCCGAAATAGATGACGCGTTTGCGCCCGAAATGATCCGAGGCCATGCCGAACGGCAATTGCAGAATCGCCTGCGTCAGGCCGTAAACCCCGAGCGCGAGGCCGATCAGGGTGTGGCTCTCCCCGCCGGGCAGATGCTCGGCATACACGGCAAATACCGGCAGGATCAGGAACATGCCCAGCATCCGCAGGCCGTAAATGCTGGCCAGCCCGATGCTTGCCCGCAGTTCGAGGGGGGTCATCCGTTCGGAGGGAAGCATGCTCTGGATAGGCTCGGTTGGGAAAATTGTCGGTTTTGCGTATATTAACAGATTGGCCATTTGACCTGCAGCTCCGGGAAAATTCCCGGCCGGGCCGTCACACCGAGTCGAGCAGCATG
This sequence comes from Gammaproteobacteria bacterium, assembly GCA_016200465.1. Classification (GTDB taxonomy): domain Bacteria; phylum Pseudomonadota; class Gammaproteobacteria; order Acidiferrobacterales; family Sulfurifustaceae; genus Sulfuricaulis. Next base: position 21,590 of record JACQER010000217.1, read on the forward strand.
GAATCCATCCGCATCCGCGGCGCACGCACGCACAATCTCAAGAACATCGACGTCGACCTGCCGCGCGACAAGCTCATCGTCATCACCGGGCTGTCCGGCTCGGGCAAGTCCTCGCTCGCCTTCGACACGCTGTATGCCGAGGGTCAGCGCCGCTACGTCGAGTCGCTGTCGGCGTACGCGCGCCAGTTCCTGGCGCTCATGGAAAAACCGGACGTGGACCTGATCGAGGGGCTGAGCCCGGCGATTTCCATCGAGCAAAAGTCCACCTCGCACAACCCGCGTTCCACGGTCGGCACGGTCACGGAAATCTACGACTACCTGCGCCTGCTGTACGCGCGCGTGGGCGAGCCGCGTTGCCCGGAGCACGGCGTGACCCTGTCCGCCCAGACGGTCAGCCAGATGGTGGACCACGTGATGGCGCTGCCCGAAGGCACC
>JACQER010000218.1 GCA_016200465.1 Gammaproteobacteria bacterium
CAGGAACCCCATCACCGTAGAGCTGCAAACCCCGATCCGCACTAAATTCTCGCCCGTCGCCCCAGAGCCCCGGCAGCCAGATGTAGTTCAATGAGAACTGCGCCCCAAACCATGTCGTCCCTACCATGCGCACCCCAGCCGCATTGTTGAGCCCCAGGTTGGTGCCCCGCGTGTGATGCGTCCCCCGCCCCTTCATGATGTCGTAGATCACACTAAAACGATCTCCCGCCACATCCGCCGCACACCGTTGCCGTGCACAGGCAAAGTCGGGAGCCTCAATCCGCGCCACCGGCCCTACCGCAAACAGCGAAAAGGGATGCCCCGCCCGTCGCTGCCCAATCCAGTTGGGCCGCATCGGTAGAAAATGCTTCGAGTGCGCACAGTTCTCCGGACTATACGCGACTAACTCCCCCACCGGCCCTTCACACCCCCGCTCTTGAAACTCAATCCGCCACCCGTCTTCTAACAACAGATTCTTCGACCCACTCGCCCAGCGCGGCGAGTAAAACGACTCAACCCCTACGTTCGATAACGATTCCCCGATGTTGCCAAGGTCGTAAAACGACTTCATCGCCAAGATCGGATAGCGAAACTCGTCAAACTTCTCTCCGATGGGAATATTCTGGTCGATCCGCAGCGGATTGATAATGTCCAAAGAGCGGTACAAATCCGACTCCCCCCACACAATCTGTTGATACCCCCAGCGCGTCGACAGCCGCCCTGGCCCTACCTCCCCGTGGTTGAAATCCACGTACAGATCACGAAAGTCCCGCTCCGGCACCGCAAAGTCCTTCTGATGGTCAGAATCATACCGGGTCCGATAATGTTTCCGCAGGTAGTAGACCGGATCAACCCGCAGCCGAAACCGCGCACTCAACTGTGCGTCTTGCACGAAGGGAATCGACATCCCCGTCCCTTGTAACGTCCCTTTCTTCACCAAGCCGTTATCAATGAACCATACAAACCCTTCATTGCGCCACTGCACCCAGTCAAAATGTTGACTGTCCGTCTGAAAGGTGTTGCGGACGCGATACCACGCCTGGAATTCCATGTCGTCGCCCACCCGCGTCGACGCCCAGGTCGCCGTGCTCCACAGCACGAACCCGAGCACCCCCATCCCCAGACTCACCCCGACTCGTTGCCACACTGAAGTTGCCGTTAGTCGCATAGTCCCTCCTCAC
>JACQER010000222.1 GCA_016200465.1 Gammaproteobacteria bacterium
GCTGATCGCGGACGGTTCGGTGCTGGATGAAAAAGCCGTGGCGCTGCTCGAGGACCGCAACATCGACCAGGTGCTGGTGCGTTCGCCGGTGACCTGCCGGACGCGCTACGGCGTGTGCCGCAAGTGCTACGGGCGCGATCTCGGCCGCGGTCATCTCGTCAACATGGGCGAGGCGGTGGGCGTCATCGCCGCGCAGTCGATCGGCGAGCCGGGCACGCAGCTGACCATGCGCACGTTCCACATCGGCGGCGCGGCCACGCGCGCGCAGGCGATTTCGCGCATCGAGGTCAAAACCTCGGGCGTGGTCCGCCTCAAGAACCTCAAGGTCGTGAAGCACGCCAGCGGCAATTACGTCGCGGTGTCGCGCTCCGGCGAACTCATCGTGCAGGACGACCAGGGCCGCAACCGCGAGCGTTACAAGCTGCCGTTCGGCGCGGTGTTGTCGGTGCACGACGGTTCCAAGGTGAAGAGCGGCGCCGTGGTCGCGAACTGGGACCCGCACACGCATCCGATCATCACCGAAGTGGCGGGCAAGGTGACCTTCAGCGATCTCTTCGATGGCGTGACCGTCAACAAGCAGACCGATGAAATCACCGGCCTGTCGACGTACGTCGTGCTCGACGCGAAGCATCGCGCCGGCACCAAGGACATCCGTCCGGTCATCACGCTGGTGGACGGCAAGGGCAAGCCGGTGACCATTCCGGGCACCGAGATCCCGGCCAAGTACATGCTGCCGCCGGGCGCCATCATCACCGTCGAGGACGGCGCCAAGGTCGGCGTCGGCGACGTGCTCGCGCGCATTCCGCAGGAGTCGCTGAAGACGCGCGACATCACCGGCGGTCTGCCGCGCGTGGCGGAGCTGTTCGAGGCACGCAAACCCAAGGACCACGCGATTCTGGCCGAAACCAGCGGCGTGATTTCCTTCGGCAAGGACACCAAGGGCAAGCAGCGCCTGATCATCAACGACAAGGAAGGCACGGAGCACGAGTACCTGATCCCGAAGGGCCGCCACATCACGGTGTTCGAGGGCGAGACCGTGGAGCAGGGCGACGTGATCGTGGAAGGCGCGCCGGTGGCGTCCGACATCCTGCGCCTGCTGGGCGTCGAGGCGCTGACCAATTACATCGTGGATGAAATCCAGGACGTGTACCGGCTGCAGGGCGTGAAGATCAACGACAAGCACATCGAAGTGATCGTGCGCCAGATGCTGCGCAAGGTGCGCGTGCTCGATTCCGGCGAGACGCGTTTCCTTCCGGGCGAGCAGGTGGAACGCGCCCGGCTTCACGAGGACAACGAGGAAATGTCGGCGCAGAAGAAAAAGCCGGCGACCTTCGAGCCGTTGCTGCTCGGCATCACCAAGGCGTCGTTGTCGACCGAGTCGTTCATCTCGGCGGCGTCGTTCCAGGAGACGACCCGGGTGCTCACCGAAGCGGCCATCACCGGCAAGATGGATCTGCTGCGCGGCCTGAAGGAGAACGTGATCGTGGGCCGCCTGATTCCGGCCGGCACCGGTCTCGCTTATCACCAGGAACGCCGGCGTCAGCGCGGCGAAGCCAAGCAGGAAGCCAAGGAGCTGCGCCAGTCCCTGACCGCCGGGGCGGCGGGCAAGCCGTCCGCACGCAGTGGCGAGGAGGCGGTCGGTACCTAGTGTTCTGTCCGGGGTTCCGGCGGCTGGATTTTCCGTGCCGCCGGGAGCGCCGGGCGGCTGGCCGGCGACCGAAAAGTCGCGAAAAAGGGGCGCAAACGGGCGCTAATGGCTTGACACAATAGGGGTGACTCCCTAGAATCGCGCCCCTCAGAACAGGCCGGAATTCCGCCGGCCTGTCTTTGTTGAAGCCTCTAAAAAAGCCGATCCCGAAGGTTGGCTGGCAGGATTTCCGGTGACGAGTTTGACGCCGGAACCCGCGATATCTGCGCCGACCGCGTCACAAATTCGCCAGGAGCGAATTTGGACAGCCGAAGGCTGGCCCGAGCTGCAGTTTGCGAGGGCGAGCCGCAGGACGCGGCGAGCAAATTTGGATGGCGATTATTGACCCGGCACGATTGTCCTTGAACGAAGGCAAGCAGTAACGGGTGTTTTATGACTTCGGTGATGATGGTGATGTGCCGGGTCAATAATGAAAATCATATGATTTTTTGATTATTGAGGCGGCAAGACGACTTTGATTTAGGGCTGTGGCAGAAGTAACCGAACGAATATGTTCATGCGTTTCCTGCCGCCTCAATAATCATAATTCGAGATTTCCGCTGCGGCGGAAATTTCCATTTTTGGGTCGAGAGACAAAACAGCTTTATGCCGACGATTAATCAGCTGGTCGCCAAAGGGCGCAGACGTCTGAAGATCAAGAGCAAGGTGCCGGCCCTTGAGGCCTGCCCGCAGCGCCGCGGCGTGTGCACGCGCGTGTACACCACGACGCCGAAGAAGCCGAACTCGGCGTTGCGCAAGGTCGCCAAGGTGCGGCTCACCAACGGTTATGAAGTCATCACCTATATCGGTGGTGAGGGACACAACCTGCAGGAGCACTCGGTGGTGCTGATCCGCGGCGGGCGTGTGAAGGATTTGCCCGGTGTGCGTTACCACACGGTGCGCGGTTCGCTCGACACCGCCGGTGTCGCCGACCGCAAGCAGGGTCGTTCCAAGTACGGCGCGAAACGGCCGAAGTCGTAATTTTCGGATCCCGTCCCGAACCAGGATTCGCGGGCGGGGCAGGACGGCAGTACCGAGCGATTTATTCTTTAAATCAAATTTAAGTCAGGACGAACAGAGCGTATGTCGAGAAGACGAGAGGTTCCGAAGCGCGAAATCACGCCGGACCCGAAATATCTCAGCGAGACCGTGGCCAAGTTCATCAACGTGGTGATGAAGAGCGGCAAGAAATCCGCGGCCGAGAAGATTGTCTATGGCGCGCTGAGCACCATGGCCGAGCGCAGCAAGAAGGACGCGATCGAACTGTTCAACCAGGCGCTGACCAACGTGCGCCCGCTGGTCGAGGTGAAGAGCCGCCGCGTCGGCGGCGCCACCTACCAGGTGCCGGTCGAGGTGCGTTCCGGACGTCAGACCGCGCTGGCGATGCGCTGGGTGGTCGAAGCCGCGCGCGAGCGCAGCGGCAAATCCATGGCGACGCGCATGGCCGATGAATTGATGGACGCCGCCGAAAAGCGCGGCAACGCCGTGAAGAAGCGCGAAGACGTGCATCGCATGGCCGAGGCCAACAAAGCCTTCTCGCATTACCGTTGGTAGTTGTTTAACCGTTCTTTATATATATAGAGGATTTCTGTCGTGGCCCGTACTACACCGATCGAACGCTACCGGAATATCGGCATCATGGCGCATATCGATGCCGGCAAGACCACGGCCACGGAGCGCATCCTGTTCTACACCGGCGTTTCGCACAAGATCGGCGAGGTGCACGACGGCGCCGCCATCATGGACTGGATGGAGCAGGAACAGGAGCGCGGCATCACTATTACTTCGGCGGCGACCACATGCTTCTGGAAGGGCATGGACCAGTCGCGCCCGGAACATCGCTTCAATATCATTGATACTCCCGGCCACGTCGATTTCACCATCGAAGTCGAACGCTCGCTGCGTGTCCTCGATGGCGCGATCTTCGTGCTCTGCGCCGTGGGCGGCGTGCAACCGCAGTCCGAAACCGTGTGGCGCCAGGCCAATAAATATAAAGTGCCGCGCATCGCGTTCGTGAACAAAATGGACCGCGCCGGTGCCAACTTCCTGAACGTCGTCTCGCAGCTCAAGGAGCGTCTCGGCGCCAACGCCGTCCCGCTGCAACTGGCCATCGGCGCAGAGGAAAACTACAAGGGCATCGTTGATCTCATCAAGATGCGGGCCATCTACTGGGACGATTCCACCCAGGGCATGAAATTCGAGGAAAAGGATGTCCCTGCCGAGATGCTCGAACAGTGCAAGAAGTACCGCGAGCAGATGATCGAGGCGGCGGCCGAGGCCAACGAGAAGCTGATGGAAAAATACCTCGGTGGTGAAGCGCTGACCGAGGATGAAATCAAAGCGGGTTTGCGTGAGCGCAACCTGAAGCTGGAAATCGTGCCGGTATTGTGCGGCTCGGCGTTCAAGAACAAGGGCGTGCAGGCAGCGCTTGACGCTGTTATTGACTTTCTGCCCGCGCCGTCGGAGCGTCCCGCCATCAAGGGCCATTTAGACGACAAGGACAGCTCCGAGGGCGAGCGTCATGCCTCCGATGACGAGCCGTTCGCCGCGCTGGCATTCAAGATCGCGACCGACCCGTTTGTCGGCGCGCTGACCTATATCCGTGTGTACTCCGGCGTGCTGACCTCGGGTGACACCGTTTACAACCCGGTCAAGTCCAAGCGGGAGCGCATTGGGCGTCTGCTGCAGATGCACGCCAACGAACGCAAGGAAATCAAGGAAGTTCGCGCCTGTGACATCGCCGCGTGCGTCGGCCTGAAGGAAGTCACTACGGGCGAAACGCTGTGCGACCCGGACAAAGTGATCACACTGGAGCGCATGGAATTCCCCGAGCCGGTGATCTCGCAGGCGGTCGAACCCAAGACCAAGGCCGACCAGGAAAAAATGGGCATTGCGCTGAATCGCCTGGCCCAGGAAGATCCCTCGTTCCGCGTGCACACCGACGAGGAGTCCAGCCAGACCATCATCTCCGGCATGGGCGAGTTGCACCTGGAAATCATCGTCGACCGCATGAAGCGCGAGTTCGGCGTCGAGGCCAACGTCGGCAAGCCGCAGGTGGCGTACCGTGAAACCATTCGCAAGCCGGTGGACCAGGAATACCGCTTCGTCAAACAGTCCGGCGGCCGCGGCCAGTACGGCCACGTGGTCATCAAGTTCGAGCCGCAGGAGAACGGCAAGGGTTTTGAGTTCGTGGACGCCATCAAGGGTGGTGTGATCCCGAAGGAATTCATCCCGGCCGTGCGCAAGGGCGTGGACGAGGCGATGCAGCGCGGCGTCAAGTTCGGCTATCCCGTGGTCGATGTGAAGGCGACGCTGCACTACGGTTCGTATCACGAAGTCGACTCGAACGAAAATGCGTTCAAGATGGCGGCGATTCTGTGCTGGAAGGAAGCCGGTCCCAAGGGCGACCCGGTGCTGCTCGAGCCGATCATGGACGTGGAAGTGACTTCGCCCGCGGATTACCTGGGCAACGTCATGGGTGACCTGAACTCGCGGCGCGGCATCATCATGAGCCAGGAAGACGGTCACGGTAACGTGAAGATCATCCGCGCCGAGGTCCCGCTCGCGAACATGTTCGGTTATTCCACGAGCCTGCGTTCCGCGACCCAGGGCCGCGCCACGTATACGATGGAATTCAAGAAATACTCGCCGGTGCCGTCGAACGTCGCCGAGTCGGTCATGAAGAAGGCCAGTTAATTTAATTCAAGACAGAGGCATCCCGTGTCCAAGGAAAAATTCGCACGCACCAAACCGCACCTCAACGTCGGCACCATCGGCCACGTCGACCACGGCAAGACCACGCTCACCGCGGCGCTCACCAAGGTGCTGGCCGCCAAGTTCGGCGGCGAAGTCAAGGCCTACGACCAGATCGACAACGCCCCCGAAGAGCGCGAGCGCGGCATCACCATCTCGACCACCCACGTCGAGTACCAGTCACAGAACCGCCACTACGCCCACGTCGACTGCCCGGGACACGCCGACTACGTCAAAAACATGATCACCGGCGCCGCCCAGATGGACGGCGCGATCCTGGTCGTCTCCGCCGCCGACGGCCCCATGCCCCAGACCCGCGAACACATCCTGCTCGCCCGTCAGGTCGGCGTGCCCTACATCGTCGTGTACCTCAACAAAGCCGACATGGTCGACGACAAGGACCTGCTCGAACTCGTCCAGGAAGAAGTCCGCGACCTGCTCGACAAATACGGCTTCCCCGGCAAGACCACCCCGATCGTCATCGGCAGCGCCCTCAAAGCCCTCGAAGGCGACCAATCCGACCTCGGCGAACCCTCGATCGTGAAACTGGCCGACGCCCTCGACTCGTACATCCCGCAACC
>JACQER010000223.1 GCA_016200465.1 Gammaproteobacteria bacterium
AAAGGCGGGCTGCTGCGCGGCGCCATCGAGTCCGAAATGCCACGACTCCATACCATTCCCTTTGATTCCGACCGCAAACGTATGACGGTCATCCGACGTCGAGACAAGCAACCGTGGGCATTCGCCAAAGGGGCGCCCGAGATGATGCTTGAGCGCTGCACTCACATCCGCACCGACCGAGGTGTGGAAGCCCTAACCGAGAGCGACCGCGCCCGCATGTCAGAGGCCTGTGCGCTCATGGCGAACGAAGCCCTGCGCGTGCTTGCCCTTGCCGAACGACAGCTAGAGACGTTTGCTTCCTCCGCTGAAACAGCGCCCAGCAATGATGAGGTCGAGCAGAAACTGACGCTGCTGGGACTCATCGGCTTACAGGACCCCCCGCGAGCCGAAGCGCGGGAAGCGATCGCGCGATGCAAACGCGCCGGCATTCGCACGGTGATGATTACTGGTGATCATCCCGACACTGCGCGCGCCATTGCCCGTGAACTCGGCATGCTCGACCGCGGAGATGACGTGCTTGCAGGGGTTGAGCTGGAGCGCCTGAGTGATGAAGCGCTTGGCCGACGTGTCCAGCAGATCGCCGTCTACGCACGGGTCACCGCCGAACATAAACTGCGCATCGTGCGCGCCTGGAAAGCTCGCGGGGCCGTGGTGGCCATGACCGGCGACGGAGTGAATGACGCCCCGGCGCTCAAGGAAGCTTCCATTGGCGTAGCGATGGGAATCTCCGGGACAGAAGTGACAAAGGAAGCGGCGGACCTCATCATCGCCGACGATAATTTCGCCTCAATTGTGGCGGCAGTCGAAGAGGGGCGCGGGATTTACGACAATATCGCCAAGACGCTGGGCTATTTGCTGGCTGGTAACTCAGGCGAACTCGCGGTGATGCTCATAGCGGGCCTCGTGGGCTGGCCGCTCCCTCTGTTGCCTATTCAGTTGCTGTGGATAAACCTCGTCACGGATGGGCTGCCGGCGCTGGCGCTCGCTACAGATCCGATCGATCCAGGCGTGCTCACGCGCCCACCGCGACGCCAGGACGCGCAGTTGATCGACCGCGCCTTTTTGCAACGTATCGCGCTTACGGGCGTTCTAACCGCTGGAGTTGCGCTCATCGCCTTCGCCTACGAATTCTACGCTGACAATAGTATCCAGGATGCGCGGAATGCCGCCTTCTCGGCAGTGGTGATTGCCGAGTTGCTGCGCGCTTTCGGCGCCCGCAGCGAGGTGCTCACGGTGGTGCAAGTCGGGATCTTTTCGAACATGCGCCTGTTTGTGGTCGTGGCGGTAAGCTTCGCCCTGCAGTTGTTGATTCATCATCTGCCGGTGCTCGAAACCGTGTTCGGGACGGAGCCTATCTCCCTGACTCAATGCGTGGCTTGGGTTGTGTTGGGATCTGTGCCGCTGATGACGCTGGAAGTAATCAAGTTTCTGCGCCAGTCACGGCTGGCGCTCCTACACCCTACCGAGGGGCGGTCACTGACATGACACAGCAACGACGCTTATGGCGGCAAAGATGCTTTTTGCTGGGAATGGGGCTGTGGTGGAACTGGAGCGCAGTTACCCTGGCAATGGAAGAACGCTCGGAACAACAACTCGAGCTGCCGGCGCTCCTCCAAGAAGCGTTGACACACAATCCGGAAATCCAAGCGGCGCAGCAGCGTTATCGCGCCGCGCAAGCCCGACCATCTCAAGCCGGGTCGCTGCCCGACCCCATGATCGAAGGAGCCTATCATAACGAACCCATCACGCCGTTGACGTTAGGCCAGTCGGATTTCAGCTTCCTACGCTTCGGAGTCAGCCAGGAAGTCCCGTTCCCCGGTAAACTGTCCCTACATGAAGACATCGCTTCGCAAGAAGCCGAGCGCGAAGGGCAGATGCTGCGCGCTACCACGCTGAGCGTCACGGCGCGGCTGAAGACCGCCTTCGATGAGTTCGCGTTTACGCATCGTGCGCTAGAGATCCTCCAGCGCAATAAGGACTTCCTACTGGATTTGCAGAAATCGACCGAAGCTCGCTATCAGGTCGGTCAGGGTCTCCAACAAGATGTGATCAAAGCCCAGGTCGAGGTCTCGTTGCTAACGAGCCGTCTCTTGCAGTTAGAGCAAAAACGCGAGGGACTGAGTGCAACCATCAATGGGCTGCTCAATCGTCCTCCGTTAGCGCCGCTGGGACCCCCAACATCCCTACACAAATCCCAGTTTACCACCACGTTAGAAGCCCTCCGTGATCTTGCCCTGGAGTACTCGCCAGAACTGAAGGGCGCGGACGTCTTGCTTGTCCGCAACGAGTTGAGTCTCTCGCTGGCTCAACGAGAATATTATCCGGACCTCGTGTTCAAGGCGGACTACATGCATAAGGCGGCGCGGCTGCCGGAATGGGAATTGGGCGTGGGAGTCAAGGTTCCTCTCTACTTCTGGCGCAAGCAGCGCTACGGCGTGGCGGAAGCCGTAGAGAGTGTGGGCGAGGCGCGCAGCACACGCCAAAATGCGTTGCAGACCGTGCTGGCGCGGATCAAGGAACTCTATACGCAAGCACGCGCCGCCGAACAACTTACCACGCTCTACCAGACCGCGATCATTCCCCAGTCTCGTTTGTCATTGGAATCGACTTCGGCTGGGTATGCCGTGGGGAAAGTCGATTTTCTGACGCTCCTGAACAATGTCCTTGTCCTGCGCGAGGCAGAGTTATCGTACGAAGAGCAACTCACGGAGTTCGAAAAGAGCGTTGCACAACTGGAGGAGACGGTTGGCGCTCCCGTAGCTGAGAAATAGCAGCAGAGGAATGAGTCAATGAGCAATCCCTTACCCCTATATGGAAGGCACACCAAGATATAGATTTGACAATCGAATCTTGAGTTCGGGTGCCACTGCTGGCTTGTCCAGCAGTGTAAGCTGCGCCCAAAAACCCAGATCTTGGTGTGTTCTGCATATAGCTATGGTCGACGCCGGAGGCGCCGTATGACATCGCGACTGCCATTTATGTTTCTTGGCGTTGGAATAGGAATTGCAGTCTCACTCACTGTGTTCATAGCATCTGGACCGGCTATGCGGGAGTGGCTGTGGTCTCGCCTGCAACCATCGTCTGCGGTGTTACCGCCCTCTCCCCCAACCGTGCAACCTCATGCCGGCCATGAAGCAGCCGGTGGAGAAGCAACAAGAGAGGTCGTAAGCCACACTGAGCATACTGCCGCGCAACAGGATAATGTCATGACGGTCAGTCCCGAACGCTTGCAATCCATCGGTGTGAAATTTGCGCTTGCCGAGCGGCGTTCCTTGGACCGCACCATCCGCACGGTAGGCCGGGTCGAGGTCGATGAACGCCGGCTGGCGCATGTCCACCTCAAGCTGGAGGGATGGATCGATGAATTGCGCGTGAACTATACCGGCGAACGCGTGCAGCGCGGCCAAATTATCTTTACGTTGTATAGCCCTGAGCTGGTCGCGACCCAGCAGGAGTATCTGCTCGCCCTGAAAGGAAAGAAGTTGCTCGGCGAGAGTGAGTTTCCCGAGGCCGCCGCTGGAGCGCACTCCTTGCTTGAGGTGACACGTCAGCGGCTGCGCCTGTGGGATATCACCGAGGATCACATCCAGGACCTGGAGCGCACCAGCAAAGTGCTGAAAACCCTGCCGATCCATTCTCCTATTACCGGGACAGTCATCAAGAAGGTCGCACTGGCTGGCATGCGCGTGGGGCCGGGCGACGAGTTGTACACGATCGCGGATCTTTCCCGTATCTGGATTACGGCGGACATTTACGAGTACGAGCTGCCGCTCATCAAGATTGGGCAGACGGCGACGGTCACGCTCTCGTACGACCCCGGGACGATCTTCCAGGGGCGTGTCGCCTTCATCTACCCTACCCTCGATCCTCAGACCCGTACCGCCAAGGTGCGCTTCGAGTTGGACAACCCCGGTGAGCAACTCAAGCCGGAGATGTATGCCAACGTGGAGTTACACATTCCCCTTGGAACCCGGTTGGTGATCCCGCGCGATGCGATCCTGGAATCCGGGGAACGGCAAGTGATCTTCATCCATCACGGAGGCGGAAAGCTTGAATGGAGAACCGTGAAACTGGGCGCCAGAGCGGGCGACTGGGTCGAGGTTACGGAAGGAATCGCGGAAGGCGATCATGTCGTGACATCGGCGAACTTCCTGCTTGACTCCGAGAGCCGCTTGAAAGCCGCAGTGGGCGGCATGCAGGGCATGAAACACTAAGGGATCCCTATGGTTGCCTGGATTATCGACTTCAGCGCCCGTAACCGGTTCATAGTCTTCCTGTTTATGTTCGGCCTGTCCGCGGCGGGGCTCTGGGCTCTGCGGAACACCCCCGTGGATGCTGTCCCAGACCTTTCGGATACTCAGGTGATTATCTATACCACCTGGATGGGGCGTTCGCCGGACCTCGTCGAAGATCAGGTGACCTATCCGATTGTGACGACCCTCTTGTCCGCGCCACGGGTCACGGTGGTCCGCGGCTTCTCAGACTTCGGCTATTCGTACGTCTACGTGTTGTTCAAGGACGGTACGGACATCTACTGGGCCCGCTCGCGGGTGCTGGAGTATATGAACCAACTCATCGGCCGCTTACCAGAGGGAGTCACGCCTCAACTGGGTCCCGACGCGACCGCCGTCGGCTGGGTCTTTCAGTATGCTCTGGTGGATGAGAGCGGCCAGCAAGACCTCGCGTCGCTACGCTCGTTTCAGGATTGGTACCTGCGGTACTGGTTGCGGAGCGTGGACGGCGTAGCCGAAGTGGCGAGCGTCGGCGGCTTCGTACGCCAGTATCAGGTCAACCTGGATCCGGCCAAAGTCCTGGCGTACAAACTCTCGCTCTCCGAGATCATCGAAAAGATCCGCATGAGCAACAGCGACGTGGGCGGTCGGGTCGTGGAGTTCTCGGGCGTCGAGTACATGATTCGGGGACGTGGCTATATCAAATCAACGTCTGACATCGAGCAGATTGCCGTGGCCGTGAATCAGAACGGCACGCCGGTCCTGCTGCGGGACGTGGCCTCGGTCAGGCTCGGTCCAGACATGCGGCGCGGGTTGGTCGAGCTGGACGGTCAGGGAGAGGTTGTAGGTGGGGTGGTCATCATGCGCTACGGCGAGAATGCGCCGGAGGTGATTGACCGAGTCATAGCGAAACTCAAGGAGATTGCACCGTCCATGCCGAAGGGCGTCAAAGTCGTGACGACCT
>JACQER010000225.1 GCA_016200465.1 Gammaproteobacteria bacterium
AGCACCGCGATGGTCGCCGGCAACCATAGCGACGGATCGTGCCGCCACCAGTAAAGCGCGACCAGGCCCGCGAGCAGCAGCACGGCGAGCACGAACCAGGCAGCCGCGCGGTCGGCCAGCTGCGCGAGCCGGGGTTTTTCCGCGGCGGCGCGGTCGAGCAGTCGCAGAATCGAGGACAGGATCGTGTCGGGACCGGTTTTTTCGACGCGTGCAATGAGCGGGCTTTCGATGTTGATGGAACCGCCGACGAGCGTCTGCCCCGGCGCCTTGGCCACCGGCAGGGACTCGCCCGTGAGCAGCGACTCGTCGACGCTCGAGTTGCCCTCCAGCACCACGCCGTCGGCCGGCACCGGTTCGCCGGGATGGATGCGCACGCGGTCGCCGCGCCGCAGCTCCGCCACCGCCACGACCTCTTCCGTTGTTCGTGCGCCGTCGGCAACGAGGCGCATGGCCGCGGCCGGGGTCGCGTGCACCAGCGCCTCGGAAGCCTCCGTGGCGCGCTTGCGCGCCGCCAACTCGAAATACCGGCCGCCCAGCAGGAAGAACACGAACATGGCGACCGAGTCGTAATAAACCTCGCCTTCGCCGGAGAGGGTGACCCAGACGCTGGCGATGAACGCCGTGACAATCCCGAGCGCCACCGGCACGTCCATGCCCGCCTGCGCGTGCCGGAGATCGCGCCATGCCGCGGTGAAAAAGGGTTGCGCCGAATACAGCAGCACCGGCAGCGTCAGCAGCAGGCTGACCCAGTGGAAAAAATCGCGGTACTGGATTTCCGATCCCACCCAGTCGCCGACGTACAGCGCCTCGGCGAGAATCATCACCTGCATGGTCATGACGCCGGCCACGCCCAGCCGGCGCAGCAGTTGCCGGCGCTCGTTCTCCAGCCGCTGCTGATGACGCCCGGGATCGAACGGATGCGCGAGATAGCCGATGCGGCTCACCGCCTGCAGGATGTCGCTCAGATGAATGCGCCGCTCGTCCCATTTGACGCGCGCGCGGTGCGTGGCGTAGTTGATGTGCACCGCGAGCACGCCGGGCAGGCGCGCGAGATGCCGCTCGTTGAGCCACATGCACGCCGCGCAGGTGATGCCTTCGAGGATCAGCGCCGCCTCGCGCACCTGCCCGTCCTCGACGCGCACGAAACTTTTCTGTACCTCGGGGAGATCGTAGACGGCGGTCTGGCGCAGGAACTCGGGGACGATCTCGCGCGCCGTGGGCGCCTGCACGGTGCGGTAGCGGTAATAGTCGCCCAGGCCACCGTCGACGATCGCCTGCGCCACTGCTTCGCAGCCCTTGCAGCACATGGGCCGGCGCGCGTCGTCGATGTCCACGGAAAAATCCGTGCCCGGGGGAACCGGCAGCCCGCAATGAAAACAGGCGCTGACGGCGGCGGGTTCGGTGGAGGCGAGCGCGACGGGCGTGGACATGGATGGTCTCGGGGCACCTGCGGCCGGAAACGACGGCCGATGCGAAAGCCGCATTCTAACCGATTCCCGCCTCATGGAGCGCCGCCCTGGAGCGCGGCAATATGTCACGGGGCGGTGCTTGAGCCGGAACATATTGTTATGATTAGGCGGTCGCGATGGCCCCGACCGGCGCGATCCCCGGTTCATTCCACGAGGCGGCACATGTCCCAGCTACCCCACGCCACCAACGTCAGCGAGCTTAGCGGGCTTAAAGTTGCCTGCAAGGACTGCAGCCTGTTCCAGCTTTGTCTTCCCGTCGGCCTGGGCGGGCCGGACCTCGCGTTGCTCGACCGCGTCATCAAGCGGCGTCACGTGCTCAAGCGCGGCGAATACCTGTTCCGTCCCGGAGACCCGTTCGTGTTCGTTTACGCGGTCAGGTCCGGCTCCATCAAAACCTACACGCCGATCCGCGACGGGGCCGACCAGGTGACCGGATTTCATCTGCCCGGCGAGTTGCTGGGGCTCGACGCGATCAACACCGAGACGCATCAGTGCGGCGCGGTCGCGCTCGAGACCTCCAGCGTGTGCGAGCTGCCGCTGAACCGTCTGGAAGAACTGGGCAGCGTGATCACCAACGTGCAGCGGCAGATGCTGCGCATCATGAGCAAGCAGATCCTGCACGACCAGGCCTTGCAGGTGCTGCTGTGCAAACGCAGCGCCGAAGAGCGGCTGGCGGCGCTGTTGCTGAGCCTGTCCAACCGCTACAAACGCCGTGGGTTTTCCGCCACCGAGTTCGATCTCAGCATGTCGCGTCAGGACATCGCGAGTTATTTCGGGCTGGCCGAGGAAACCGTGAGCCGGCTGTTCAGCCGCTTCCAGGAGCAGGGGCTGATCGAGGTGACGCGCAAGCACGTGCGTCTGCGCGACCTGCCGCGCCTCGCCTCCATGGTCGGCGCGCCCGAGCGGCTCGACTGACCGTTTCCAGCCGTTCCCCGATTACGCCGGCTTTCCTCCGTTTTCCTGATCTAGATCAGTTTATTGGCGCCCGGTTGATTTAAATCAACAATTCCGCCCGCAGAAACGTCACAATGCGCCCAAGGTACCGGTGCGGTGTCCGGATCCATTCTAAATAATATTTAAGTACTGATACGACAACGGGGAGTCAGCACCAATATGTTCGCCATGCCCACTGCGGATTCCACGAACGTGGTACGCCTGCCGACGCTCAAGGTCGAGTGCCGCGACTGTGCCCTGTTCCAGTTGTGCCTGCCGATCGGCGTCGAAGGCGCCGACCTGGCGCTGCTCGACCGCATCATCAAGCGGCGCCGTCCGGTGAAGCGCGGCGAATATCTTTATCGCACCGGTGACAGCTTCACGTCCGTCTACGCGGTCAAGTCCGGTTCGTTCAAGACTTCGTTCTTCACCGAGAGCGGCAGCGAGCAGGTCACCGGCCTGCACCTGCCGGGCGAGCTGTTCGGGATGGAAGCGATCAGCTCGGGCGCGCACTGCTGCAGCGCGGTGGCGCTCGAACGTTCGAGCGTGTGCGAGATCCCGTTCGACCAGCTCGAGAACCTCGGCGCCCAGATACCGAGCCTGATGCGCCAGACGGTGCGCATCATGAGCAAGGAGATCCTGCGCGACAAGCACATCATGCAGATCACCAAGAACAGCGCCCCGGCGCGGCTGGCGGCGTTCCTGCTGAGCCTGTCCGATCGCTTCCACGAGCGTGGATTCGCGGCGTGGGAGTATCGTCTGAGCATGTCGCGCATCGACATCGGCAACTACCTCGGTCTCGCCGACGAGACCGTGAGCCGGCTGTTCACGCGCTTCCAGGAGGACGGATTGCTCGCGGTCGATCGGCGGCATATCCGGCTGGTCGACGTGCCGCGCCTCAAGGCGCTCGCCGGCGCGGCGGCCGGACACGGGTTGTCCAGGCCCGTCGGCGGCGGTGCCGCGTACCCGAGGCCGCTTCCCGCGCATGTTCCCGAGGATCAGGCCGGACTGCTCGACTGGGACCCGGTTTACCGCATCGGCGTCGAAACCATCGACCGGCAGCACCGGCAACTGTTCGACATCGGCAACCGGTTTTACAGCGCCTGGCGGCAGCAGACCCGCCGCTCCGAGCTGTGCCGGATTTTCGACGAGTTGCTCGAGTACACCGGCTATCACTTCGCCGAAGAAGAGCGCCTGATGCAGCAGATCGATTACCCGGACCTGATACAGCACCGCTCGGATCACGCGCAGCTGGTGAAACGGGTGAAACAATACCGCACGCGGATCAAGGCCGGCACTGCGGACGCCGAGCGCCAGGCGCTGGATTTCATGAAGACCTGGCTGCAGACGCATGTGCTGGAAGCCGACAAGGACATCGGCGTCTGTCTCGCGAGAAAGCGCGCCTGAAACGGTTGTCGCAGAAGTAATTCCCGTCCTGTTTTTCTCCCCGCCGATGACCCGGTCCCTCGGGGCCGGATCATCGGACGTCGCCCCTTGTTTGTTGCCTGCTATCCCCACCGGCTTCCCGGAAACCCGCCGCTTTACTGACCCAGGTCAGTGTCCGTCCAGGCACGACGCGGAAAATGCCGCCCATGGAACACGACGGGCGCGTGAATCGCGCCAACCGGGTTCCGGGTTTCGATTCAGTCATATCAACGAGGGGGTAGCATGAACACCGTATCTCGCAAGCGACACATTCTTGGGGCGTTGATCGCGCTCGGTCTGGCTGCCGGCGCCATGCCGGCGCACGCGGTGCAGAAGGGCGACTGGCTGATCCGCGCCGGTCTCGGGCGCGTCGCGCCGGACGACTCGAGCAGCGGTTTTTCGGGCGCGCCCACGCTCAAGGTCGAGGACGTCAGCAACAGCACCAATCTCGCGATCAATTTCACCTACATGATGACCGACAACGTCGGCGTGGAACTGCTCGGCGCGCTGCCGTTCAAGCACGACATCGCGGTCACCGGATTGGGCAAGGTGGTGGAGACGAAACAGCTGCCGCCGACGCTGATCCTGCTTTACAACTTTTCGCCGAAGTCGGGCGTGCGTCCGTACGCGGGCGCCGGCATCAACTACACCAAGTTCTTCGGTGAAAAGACCGTCAACGGACTGACCGGAACCAGCATCGAACTCAGCAGCTCGACCGGACTGGCGCTCGAAGCGGGCATCGACGTGGACATCAACAAGGAGTGGTACGTCAACGCCTCGGTGTGGAAGATCGACATCGACACCAAGGCAAAGTCATCGCTCGTCGGGACGGCGGATGTCTCGATCGATCCCACGGTCCTGTTCATGGGCGTGGGCCGGCGGTTCTGATCGGACCACTGCGCTCGTTCCGGCACGACACGGGAGGCATCGCGCATGGCATTGTTCCAGCAATTGCTGAGTGACTGGGTGGGCATCCTCTCGCTCGCGACGATCGCGGTGACGATCGGGATCATCGTCTCTCTCGTGGTGTATGTCGTGCGGCGCAGCAAGGAATGACATGCGTAACGTCGCCGGTGCCATCAGGATATTTGCCACGAGAAAGCCAACGGTTCTCCCGCGCGCGCGCGTTTTTTTCCGCGCGCGCCCGAGCGAAATAGTCGGTTTTTGGGGACAACGACCGTTCGTTTTTGTAGACAAAAAACCGACGGCGCGCGCCGCTTTTGCATGCGCTGTCGAGTCGAGCCGACGCGCATTCCGACGCGCTCCCGGCATTGACGCCCGCGACGGTTTGCAGGAAACTGCGCCGGACAATTGTCTATTACATCGACGGGAGAATCGGCATGATCCTGAGCCACGTATGGGGATTGTTGTCCCATCCGGAAGACGAATGGAAGGCGATCCGCAAGGAGAACTGCACCATCGGCCGATGTTATTGTTCCCACGTGCTGTTGCTCGCCGCCATCCCTCCGCTGGCGGGTTACATCGGCACCACGCAGGTCGGCTGGCAGGTGGCTGCTCGCGAGGTGCACAAGCTCACGCCCGAGAGCGCGTTGTCGATCGCGATCCTGTCGTACCTCACCATCCTGGTCGCGGTGTTCACCATCGGCAAGCTGATTCACTGGATGGGACAGACCTACGGCGCCAAACAGACGCTGCCGCAGTGCATCGCGCTGGCCGCGTATACTGCGACGCCGCTGTTCCTCATCGGCGTCATGCTGCTGTATCCGGTGCTGTGGCTCAATCTCCTGATCGGCCTGCCGGTGCTGGCGTACAGCGTCTATCTGCTTTATACCGGCGTGCCGATCGTCATGGGCATCACCAAGGAACGCGGTTTTCTTTTCTCCAGCGCCGTGCTCGCCGTGGGTCTGGTGACGCTGGTGGCGGTGCTCGCGGTGACCGTCATTCTCTGGGACATCGGCGTGGGGCCGGTCTCCACCGGTTGAGCGGCGCCGGGCGACTTGATCTGCATCAACAACAAGCGTTTTGTTTCTTATATATTGCGGTTTTTCGACAGGGCGAAGCTGCCTTGGCACCGAGGTTCCGGCGTGTACGGACCGGGGTGACGGCGGACGCAGCCCATTCTGAATTTCACCGGTTCGAATAACGGGAGACTTATGGCCCAACAGGAAACCTACAATTACAAGGTCGTCCGGCAGTTCGCCGTCATGACCGTGATCTGGGGTATCGTCGGCATGCTGGTCGGGGTGCTGATCGCGGCGCAGATGGCGTGGCCGGTGCTCAACTTCGACATTCCCTGGCTGACCTTCAGCCGCCTGCGCCCGCTGCACACCAACGCGGTGATCTTCGCCTTCGGCGGCTCGGCCCTGTTCGCCACCTCCTATTACGTCGTGCAGCGAACCTGCCACGTGCGCCTGTTCAGCGACGGCCTGGCGGCGTTCACCTTCTGGGGCTGGCAACTCATTATCGTGCTGGCGGCCGTGAGCCTGCCGCTCGGCATCACCAGCTCCAAGGAATACGCCGAGCTCGAGTGGCCGATCGACCTCCTGATCACGCTGGTGTGGGTCGCCTACGCGGTGGTCTTCTTCGGCACGCTGATCAAGCGCCGGGTGAGCCACATTTACGTCGCCAACTGGTTCTACTGGGCGTTCATCCTCACCATCGCGGTGTTGCACGTGTTCAACAACCTCGAAGTCCCGGTGTCGTGGACCAAGTCGTACTCGATCTACGCCGGTGTGCAGGACGCCATGGTGCAGTGGTGGTACGGCCACAACGCGGTCGGTTTCTTCCTCACCGCCGGTTTCCTCGGCATCATGTACTACTTCATCCCCAAGCAGGCGGAACGGCCGGTGTATTCGTATCGCCTGTCGGTGGTGCACTTCTGGGCGCTCGCCTTCACCTACATCTGGGCCGGTCCGCATCACCTGCACTACACCGCGCTGCCCGACTGGACCCAGTCGCTCGGCATGGTGTTCTCGCTGATCCTGCTCGCGCCGTCCTGGGGCGGCATGATCAACGGCATCATGACGCTGTCCGGCGCGTGGCAGAAGCTGCGTACCGATCCCATCCTCAAGTTCCTGATCGTGTCGGTGTCGTTCTACGGCATGAGTACCTTCGAAGGTCCGATGATGTCGATCAAGACCGTGAACGCGCTGTCGCACTACACCGACTGGACCATCGGCCACGTGCACTCGGGCGCGCTCGGCTGGGTCGGCATGGTATCGATCGGCGCGATGTACTTTCTCATCCCGCGCCTGTTCGGCCGCCCGATCTTCAGCGTCAAGCTCATCGAGACGCATTTCTGGATTTCGACCATCGGGATTGTTTTGTACATCTCGTCGATGTGGATCGCCGGCGTCATGCAGGGCCTGATGTGGCGTGCGGTCAACACCGACGGCACGCTGACCTACAGCTTCGTCGAATCGGTGCAGGCGATGCATCCGTTCTATATCGTGCGTACCTTGGGCGGCCTGTTCTTCCTGAGCGGCATGCTGCTCATGGCCTATAACCTGTGGAAAACCATCAAAGGCAGCAAACCCGTCGTGGCGGCGATTCCCGCTCCGGCGGCGGCGCACTGAGGGAGAACGCGCATGGCATCCGGACATGACAAAGTCGAAACCAACGTCGGCCTGCTGATCATACTCACGGTGCTGGTGATCGCCGTGGGCGGGCTGGTCGAGATCGTGCCGCTGTTCTTCCAGCAGTCGACCACCAAGCCGGTGGAAGGACTGAAACCGTACAGCGCGCTGCAACTGGAAGGCCGCGACATCTACGTGAGCGAGGGCTGCTACCTGTGCCACTCGCAGATGATCCGGCCGTTCCGCGCCGAGACCGAGCGCTACGGCCATTACTCGGTGGCCGGCGAGTTCGTGTACGACCATCCGTTCCAGTGGGGCAGCAAGCGCACCGGGCCGGACCTGGCGCGCGTCGGCGGGCGTTACTCGGACGACTGGCACCGCGCGCACCTCATGAATCCGCGCGACGTGGTGCCGGAGTCGATCATGCCGGGCTACCCCTGGCTCGCGAAGAACAAGCTCGACACCTCGCTGATCCAGAAGAAGCTGCGAGTCATGAACATGTTCGGGCCGGGCACGCCCTATTCCGAAGAGGACATCAAGAACGCGCCCGCCGAGCTCGAAGGCAAGACCCAGATGGATGCGCTGATCGCCTATCTGCAGGGCATGGGCACGGCCATCAAGGTGCGGAGGTAACATGAATCTTGCGACCTTTCATGCATGGTGGACGGTGGCGCTGGTGGTCCTGTTCATCGGTATCGTGGTCTGGGCCTACAGCTCGCGGCGCAAAACAGAATTTGACGCGGCGGCGCGCATGCCGCTGGAAGACGACGAATCGATGACGGCGGACAGTTCCGGAGAGGTGAAACATGTCTGACTTTACGAGCAACTTCTGGAGCTGGTTCATCGTCGTCCCGGTGGTGGCGGGCATCATCGCGATGTTCGTGCTCAATCGCTGGATGACGGAACCGCGCCGCAAGGAGACTGAAAAGCCCAAGTCGATGGGACACGTGTGGGACGAGGACCTGCAGGAATTGAACAACCCGCTGCCGCGCTGGTGGCTGAACATGTTCTACATCACGCTGGTGTTCGGCATCGGCTATCTGGCGCTGTATCCCGGCCTCGGCACCTTCGGCGGCATACTCGGCTGGACCGAGAAAGGCCAGTACGAAAAGGAAATCGCCGCGGCCGACAAGCAGTTCAATCCGCTGTATGAAAAATATCTCAAAGAAGACCTCAAGCTGCTGGCCGCCAACCCCGAGGCGCTCAAGACCGGCGAGCGCCTGTTCGTGAACTACTGCACCGTGTGCCACGGGTCGGATGCCGGCGGCGGGCCGGGCTTCCCGAGCCTGCGTGACGACGACTGGCTGTACGGCGGCGATCCGCAGATCATCAAGGCTTCGATCATGAACGGCCGCACCGGCGCGATGCCGGCGTGGGGCGCGGTGCTCGGGCCGGACGGCGTCGCGAACGCGGCGGAATACGTGCTGAGCCTGTCCGGCCGCAGCGTGAACGACACCGCGGCCGCGGCCGGCAAGGAGAAATTCCAGCAATTGTGCGTCGCCTGCCACGGCGCCGACGGCAAGGGCAACCCGGCGATGGGCGCGCCCAACCTGACCGACAACGTCTGGCTCTACGGCGGCTCGAAGAAGACCATCATGGAGACCATCGACAAGGGCCGCAGCGGACGCATGCCGGCGCATGCCGAATTCCTCGGCGAGGCCAAGGTGCATGTCCTGGCCGCCTATGTTTACAGTCTGTCGCATCCTGTCGAGGGTGATCGCGGGGAGAAGCGCTGAAAGTGAAACCGCAAACCGATGAACCGGAGCGGGAGGAGACAGAAAACAACGGCGAGAAAAAAGAAAAACAGCGGGTTCCTTCTCTAGCCGAATCGCAGGAGGAAGTCGCACGCCGGATCGCGGAAAAAAAGGCGCGCGAGCCGTCACCCGCGCCGCCACGCAAGCGGTTGGGTGCACGCGAGCGCGTCATCCCGATCGCCGAGGCGGATGCGGTCACCGAGGCGCTGTACGCCCGGCGCGAGCGCGTCTATCCGCGCGAGGTGCATGGCAGCTTCGCCACGCTGCGCGTCGCCATGGTCGGGCTCACCCTCGGCATCTATTATTTTCTCCCGTGGTTCAACTGGGGCGAGAACCGGCAGGCGTTCCTGATCGACCTGCCCAACCGCAAGTTCAATCTGTTCGCCTGGACCTTCTGGCCGCAGGATCTTTTCTTCCTCACCGCGATCCTGGTCATCTCCGCGTTGTCGCTGTTCCTGTTCACCGCCATCGCCGGCCGCGTGTGGTGCGGCTTCACCTGCCCGCAGACGGTGTGGACCGAGGTGTTCCTGTGGATCGAGCGCAAGATCGAGGGCGACCGCCCGCGGCAGATGAAGCTGGCGCAACTGCCGTGGAACCACCGCGACAAGCTCGTGAAAAAGGGCACGAAGCATCTCGTGTGGATCCTGTTCGCGGCCTGGACCGGTTTCACCTTCGTCGGCTACGTGACGCCGATCCGCGAACTGGCGGTGTCGTTCACGCATTTCACCCTCGGGCCGTGGGAGACGTTCTGGATCCTGTTCTACAGCGGCGCGACCTACGGCAACGCCGGCTGGCTGCGCGAACAGGTATGCCTGTACATGTGCCCGTACGCGCGCTTCCAGGGCGCGATGTTCGACCGCAACACGCTGATCATTTCCTACGACAAGGACCGCGGCGAGCCGCGCGGCTCGCGCAAGCGCGGCACGGATCTGAAACTCGAAGGCCTCGGCGACTGCATCGACTGCACGCTGTGCGTGCAGGTCTGTCCCACCGGCATCGACATCCGCAACGGGCTGCAGATCGGCTGCATCGCCTGCGCCGCGTGCGTGGACGTGTGCGATTCGGTGATGGACAGGATGGGCTACCCCAAGGGGCTGATCCGCTATACCAGCGAAAACGCCATGGAGCACAAGTCGTGGCGGGTGTGGCGCCCGCGCGTGCTCATCTATACCGGGCTGCTGGCCGCGATTGCCGCGGCGCTGGTGATTGCCGTATTGTTGCGCGTGCCGCTCAAGCTCGACGTGCTGCGCGACCGCAACGCGTTGTTTCGCGAGACTTTCGACGAGAAGATCGAGAACACCTACACGCTCAAGATCATGAACATGGACAACCAGACGCACCGGTATACGCTCTCGGCGCACGGCATCGAGGGACTGCGATTGCAGGCAGACCGGCCGGAGATCACGGTCGCGGCCGGCGAGGTGGCGGAATTGCCGGTACGCTTGCAGGCGGAGCGTGAGCATCTCACGCAGCGCAGCACGCCGGTCTATTTCCGCGTGCAGGCGAGCGACGTGGACGGCCTGTCGGCCGAACAAACCGCGCGCTTCCTCGGTCCAGTGAGCAACAAGTGAGGAGAGCATGAATACGACGGAAGGTAACCGCTGGTATCGCGTGCCGTTCGTGTGGCTGCTGATCGGGTTGCCGCTGACCGCCGTGGTCGGCAGCTTCGTGAGCCTGGCGCTCGCGATCCACAGCGACGACGGTCTGGTGGAGGACGATTACTACAAGCGCGGCATGGAGATCAATCGCCAGCTCGATCGCGACAAGGCCGCCGCCGCGCGCGGCCTGGAGAGCACGCTCGATTTCGACGACGCGCACCATGAACTGCGGGTGCGGCTGAATGCGCGCCAGGCCATGGCCTGGCCCGACAACGTCACGCTCAAATTGATGCACGCCACGCGCGCCGGCCTCGACAAGACCGTGCTGCTTCCGCGCCAGGCCGACGGCAGCTATCGCATGCCGCTGCCCGATCTCGCGCCGGGACACTGGAACGTGCAGATCGCGGCGCAGGACTGGCGCCTCACCGGCTCGCTGTTCGTGCCGCGCGGCGAGCGCCAATTGGTGATGCGCCCCGTCTCGCCCTGAGAGCCAAAAGAGTCCGGGAGCACGCCGCTTGGACATCACGCTGACCTCGGCTTTCCTCGTCGGCCTGCTCGGCTCGACGCATTGCCTCGGCATGTGCGGCGGCATCGTCGGCGCGCTCACGCTTGGGCTGCATGACGACATCCGCCGCTCGCCGCCGCGGCTGTTTCCCTATCTCGCCGCCTACAATCTCGGACGCATCGCGAGCTACGCCATCGCCGGCGCCGTGGTCGGATTCCTGAGCGCGCAGATCCTGCGCATCGCGCCGCCGGAGCAGGCGCGCCTGATCGCGAA
Organism: Gammaproteobacteria bacterium; assembly: GCA_016200465.1. Taxonomy (GTDB): domain Bacteria; phylum Pseudomonadota; class Gammaproteobacteria; order Acidiferrobacterales; family Sulfurifustaceae; genus Sulfuricaulis. The sequence continues at coordinate 11,494 of JACQER010000225.1, forward strand.
AATCATCACCGGCGGATTCATGATCGCGCTCGGGCTGTATCTCGCCGGCTGGTGGCCGGGCCTCATGGCGCTGGAACGCCTCGGCGGAAAATTATGGACGCGGATCGAGCCTCTCGGCCGCCGGTTCCTGCCGGTGAATCATCCGGCCAAGGCGCTTGCGCTCGGCCTGGTGTGGGGCTGGTTGCCGTGCGGGCTGGTGTATTCGGCGCTCGCCTGGTCGCTGGCCACGGGCGATCCCGGGCGCGGCGCGTTGCTGATGTTGGCCTTCGGCCTCGGCACCCTGCCGATGCTGTTCGCCATGGGCGCGGCGACGCGCTGGCTCGGCCAGTTCACGCGCCGGCCGTGGGTGCGCCGCGGCGCGGGCATGTTGATCCTGCTGTTCGGCCTGTATACGCTGTTCGCACCCGGGGCGCATTCGGGGCACGGCGGCGATCATGCCGGCCATGACCACTCGGCGCATCGGTCCTTGCAATAAAATGTAGGGCGGGTATTACCCGCCTTACAAACTTTTATCTCCCACCTTTATTTCTCAATCTTGAATCGTTTAACGGTTTGGGATAATTGTGTCGAGAAAAGCGAAAGCAATTTATGTCTGAAAAACGACTCGCTACCATACGCATCAAGATTCAGACCCACCGCGACGGGACCGTCTATATCTCCAGTGACGATATGCCCGGTTTGTGGTTGTGGGGCAAGGATCACGATCAGGTGTTCCGAAGCATCGCCCCCACCATCGAGGAGTTATACAGGTACAACAAAGGTCAGACAGTAAAAGTACGAAAAGCGCCGCTTTCGCAATCGGCATGCTGGTTGGTGCATGAGTGCTAGGAAAAAGAACATAGAAACCAGGCCCGATATTCCCGCATGTTGGTCGCCAAAAACACCCCGGTTTGACGTATATGTATATCGTACATATAATTTAACGTGCGCTTTCAATTCGATCCTGCAAAGGCCGCCAGTAACCTGAAGAAGCACGGGGTGTCATTCGCCGACGCGGAAGGCGTGTTTTACGATCCGCTGGCGATCCATCAATTGGACCCCGATTCAGATGATGAAGAACGGTTTGTGGCGGTTGGTATGGGTGGCGCGGGAACAGTTCTGGTCGTTGTCTATACGTATCGTGGCGAGGAGATCCGGCTCATATCGGCTCGTCATGCCATGCGGCACGAGGTGAAAAGCTATGAGAGCTGAATACGATTTTTCGAAAGGCAAACGAGGCGCCCTGATACCATCGAAAGGCAAGACACGCATCACTATTTATATCGATGATATGGTGCTTGATGAGTTTCGTGCCAAAGCCGAGCGTGCGGGAACCGGCTATCAAACGATGATGAATGAAGCGTTAAAGGCGTTCCTGGAGAAGAGCGAGAAACCGGTTACCGCCTCTGTATTGCGCCAAATTATCCGGGAAGAACTCCCTGAGAGATCGCGTCTGGCACGCCGTTCTAACACCGGACGCATAAAGACGGGGCGCTAATGTCCGCACGCAAAATCAAAATGACCATCGGTTCCGTGGTGCTCGAAGCCGAGCTGTTCGACACGCCGACCGCGAACGCCATCTGGAACGCACTGCCGTTCACTTCCAAGGCGAACACCTGGGGCGACGAGGTTTATTTCTCGACGCCGGTGCACCTGAAGCGTGAACCCGACGCGCGCGACGTGGTGCAAGCCGGCGAGCTGGCGTTCTGGACCGAGGGCGACTCGATCGCCATCGGTTTCGGCCGCACGCCGGTTTCACGTGGCAATGAAATCCGCCTCGCGTCACCGACCAATATCTGGGGCAAGGCGCTGGGGGATGTTAAACAGCTCAAATCGGTGAAGTCGGGCGCACCGATCAAGGTGGAGAAGGTTGGTTAGGTTCCACAAGACCTGGTTCCTTGTTTTATAAATGTGTCTGAACCTATTTGGTTATACACTTTTTAAGTGATACCAGATGGTCAACAAACTTTTTTTTGTCCAGCAAGACATAGTCTTTGCCTGTATTTACTATACCTGCACGACTTACAAAGTAAGTCCGGTCTGGAAATATAATCTTCGCTCTTACGTCTAGTTTTTCGTAATGCAGATTTTTGGTTGTTTCTTTATCAGTCAATATGGATTTTTCGAAATCTTCTCGGCTGATCTTATAAAGACATCCGTGGTCCTCCATCTGATGCTCAGGGATTCCTGTAATTCGCTCTATCTCGAATCCAAAGTAATAAACAAGCCCTTGGCCAGCTTGCAGAGGTATGGCCTGTTTCGTTTCGGTAACGTCCCCCGCCTGAGCGCAGGCGATGAGGAACAACGAAAGACATAGGCAGATATATTTCATTATTTTTTCCCCTGGTATCCGCCGTCTCGTCTCGTCTCGGTATCGAATTACTGGCCCGCAAATCTTATTTCCAGCCACTATGCCCTATAGCAATGACGTTTATCCTTGGCGCAGATTGATTTGCTTTGGTAACGCTGAGATTGAGACGATAAGTCATTTTATTTTTCGGCGTAAAGTTTGTGCCTGCCGCAGCAGCCTGTCGTTCTAGATAGTAAATCGGTTTATAGCCACCTTCTGTTGTTTGCAGAACATTACGATCTAATTTTGATAAAGGCCCGTTGTAACTAAAGAGCTTTTTGCCATCCATATCTTCCAGCTCTAGAAACAATACAGTTTCATTTGTGAATTGCAGCGATGGGTAGAGAGTCGGTGATTCAAGCGGAAAGTTATTCGAGACCGGCAGATCGACTTGCAGCGCGATGGTAAACGACGTCTCTGGGAGACCTTTTATCGTGTAACTCGATTTTGATTTTTGATTAAGTTCAACCTGGCCTAGGTCAAGTAAGAAGCGGTCACGCGAGGCATCTCTACCTTTATCAATGAATTTGCCGTCACCCGTGTAGTTAATTTCTCCATAATCTTTGTTGTAAAAAGCTGAACAGCTGGTAATGCTCAAAATTGGTAGTGTAAGAAATATAGCTGTTAAAAACAGGTTTTTCATTTATGTGGTCCTTAACAATAAACGGAGTTGACGTCCCCCATTTATTCCACTAGATGCAGTCACCATTATTGCAGGCCACAAATAAGTGGACAGCCAACAAAATACCGCTCATCACAAGCGTATAAAGTGTTCCCAAAAGGATTCGATTCCTGGTCTGAAAAATAGACAAGTTGAAAAGCCTAGCCAGGCCACTTACGAGACAAAGGCCAAATACTAGAAACCATAGCCACTCTGGCAACGCCGAGAAAGGTAATTTACCTTTGCTCAACGCGTAGCGGTACGACCACTCCACATAAATAAAAAATATCAGAGGAACTCCACCCAGTGCCCAGATTGACAAGCCGATAAGAACCAGACGTTTGTTTAATTTCATTTACCATCAAACTTCCGTTTTGTGAGGCGCCCCATTTATTTTGTTTGATCGTTAGCTTGAGATTCGAGCTGATCAGTTAGTTTGTAGCCTATGCTCATCAATTTGTTGGCTTGGTCAAAATAAAGGCTTACATATCGATCGTGAATCTCGTTGACGCCAGTGTCCAGTTCGCGAATGTAATATCGTAGAAGCCGGGCATGAAATTCGCCTTTTTTCCCTATCAACATCTGGTCTTCTGTTGGTTCGCCCACGACAGCTTTTACTTCTTCAACGGAAGCACCTATTTTAAGGGATCGGACTTTACGAAGTAGATTCGTCTCCGCTTTTTTTCCAATATCAATGTAGAAAGATTTCGGACCTTGGTTTTCTATAGCCGCGCCATTCGCTTGACAGGTATTGCCAACAACAAACACCGTGATGGTGATCATGTACGCAAATAGATACAGTAGGCTGGTTCTATTAATTTCTGCCATGGTCAAGTCACTCCATTTGTGGGTTATATGTTTGTTGAAGACCTTGGTTAATTGATTCTGTTAGTGCTTTTATATCGTTTGGGGTCCAGATCATGTTATGAAGCCACCACCAGTTGGCGTATTTGGCCGCGCCTCCTGCTTTGAGCGCATCGGAACCCATCGTGGAACAATTCTGGCTGAGTGTTTTCCATTCATGGGATTGGCGGAAATTATCCCACCACTTTTCAATCGCCGCCTCGTCAAGGCCCTCGATCCTGATTCGGTAATCTGGAGCCTGCCCTTCAAGACGCACGTCGTCGACATAACTTTGTTTAGGAATCGCTGTCGCTGTATATATGTCAAAATACTTGAGTGGACCCCGACGGTTTGATCTTGGCCACCAACTAATGTACCTGTTGTTATCGAGTGTTATGGAGACGTGTCCCCATGCCTCAGTTGACCCGCGGTATCTCCAGATATTTACGGTAAGTAATCCGGAGGGATCGATATATCTGAGCGGATTGTTATAAACATACGTATAGGTGTTTAACCCACCAGCCTGTCCAATCGGATCACTGCTGAGATACCGCGCCTGTGCGATACCGCCGTGCCCCAGCAAGACGAGCAGGAGTAAACTTGATACGGTTCTGACTAGCGATTTGGTGAATGACATGTTTGTTCTCCTCCATCAGTTTACGGTTTTGCTTTTTGCTTCCTTGACTGACTGCATATACTTCTCATCATCTTCCCTGCGCCATTCCCGCCAGCCCAGGGCTTCGGCTTTGGCGCTCCAGAGGCGGTTATTCTGTAAAAGGTATTGATAATGGCCTTTCGCGCGGTCGGGGATTTCGTCGGGTGAACGGTATTTTGTAAGATAATATTTGCTCGACAAATCGTAATAAGCGTTGCTCTTTCTTATCATCACGGTAATGTCCTTCGGATAATATTCGAGTATGAGATCGGATAGTGTGATCACCTTCTCGAATTCCTTACGCTCGACATAGTGCTCGGTCAGCGTTTCTGCCATTAGCGCCACGGTTTCTTTTTTGGTCAAGGGTTGCAAGTACACACCGTTCGCTATGGTCTGATCCGTCATCGGCATCTGTTGGCGATACCAGACATCGCGTGTGGGATAGCCGCCGCTCGTGGCTTCCAGGTTATACCAGACTCCCGTTTCATCCCTATATTTCAACAATATATGGAGTGGTGCCGTGGCGGCGGTCACGTCGAGGCCGAGCCGTTGCGCCAGGATGATGAACAGGAACGGCATCGAAACACAGTTACCTTTTTTCGAAGCGAGATAGGTCGGCAGCAGTTTGTTGCTTATCCTGGTGCCAAGAGGGTCGTCCAGGTCGTATTGATAGGGGCGATAGTCGTTCCACGCGCCTGATTCGAATAAGTAATGCCTGAGCGTCCGTAGTTTGACTCGGTTGGACGCATTAAAACCGGCCATTGCATTTATCTCGGCCACTATCGTGTCGATCGCTTTCAGATTGGCCTCGATGTTGATGCGGGGGTCGATCTGTTTGTCGATAGTTAGTTTGGCCCGAGCCAGGTCAATGGCTTGTTCGGGTTGCCTCAAGAGATGGCGTAGCTGCTTGGCGGCCTGGAGGTCGACACTTTTTCCCGGATCGAACCATTCGTAAGGGTAACGAGAATTGGCATCGATGACGTAGACACGGGTTTGTTGCAACAGGGGTTGCGGAAGACCGGCGATAACCACCTTGGTTTTTTGAGGGCTCGTGATGTCCGCTATCAATACGATCACCGGATGTTCATCGTCTTGGGGATAAAAAGGGAGATCACGTGTGAGCGTCTTTTCGCGGGTTTGAAACGAATAGGTGGCTTCGGCAGCGCGTGGGACGGCGGTTCCCTTAATCTTGTGTTGAACGTGAACCTCATAGGTGCCGGGAGTTTTGAGATCGAATTCCCAGGTGCGTGTCGCCGCGTGTGTGGAAACGGATAGACCGAGCGTGATGAAGGCTACCAACCGGTGGTACGGCAAGGTTCCTCCTTGATTTAGTGGTGCGTTTTTTAACTATGTATTGTTACGCAGGCCCTTCCTGGCCAGTTCATTTCGCCGAGCTGTCAAGG
>JACQER010000228.1 GCA_016200465.1 Gammaproteobacteria bacterium
ACCGGGCCGGTGATTTCCACGCGCCGGTCGGCCAGCTCCGCCGGCACCGGCGCGATGGTCCAGTCGGCCTCGCACACCGCCCGCGTTTCCGGCAGGAAGTCCGGTTTCATGCCCCGGTCCAGCTCGTCCTGGCGTTGCGCGCGCCGCACCAGCAGTTGCTGCCGCGCCGGCTCGAAGGCGCGAGCCAGGCCGGCGACGAAATCGAGCGCATCCGGGGTCAGGATCCGGGCATGCTCGGCGGACACTTTGGCCAGGAGCGTTGGGCCTGAGGAGATGGGGGAGGACATGCTCATTTGTCCCTCGCGTGATGAGTTGATTACGGCTTGCGATCAGTCTGAGGCAGCCGATTTGCCGCCTGATCCAAGACTAGCCCCTGCAGGCCGGCACGGCTGGATAATGGCAAAAACCCCGGCCGATAAACATTGACTTCGCTCAGATACGCAAATAACAGGGGATTTGGCCGGCCAAGCCCCTTCTTTTCCCCCGGTTTCAAGGGTAAAATCGCGCCCTTTCGCAAACCTTGCATAGGCCCGGTCCGCCGGACCGGGCCCGAACGTAAAGAGGAAGCAGGAATGGTGACTATACGTCTGGCCCGTGGCGGCGCGAACAAGCGTCCGTATTACCGCATCATCGTGGCGGATCGTCGCCGCGCGCTCAACGGCAACAACATCGAACGCATCGGATTCTACAATCCGCTCGCGACCGAGAAGGAAAAGAAAATACAGGTGGACATGGCGCGCGTGCAGTACTGGCTGAGCAAGGGCGCCAAGCCGACCGAACGCGTGGCCGATCTGCTGAAGCAGGCCAGCGCGTCCTGAGAATAGTTACATGACCAATCCGTCACGCCCTGACGGTTTGGTGCTTTTCGGCCGGATCAGCGGCCTCTTCGGCGTGCAGGGCTGGGTGAAAGTTTTTTCCCACGCCCGCCCGCGCGAAGCCATCATCGGTTACTCGCCCTGGCTCGTGAAAATCGGCGGTGACTGGCGCGAGATCGCCGTCGAGGACGGACGCGCGCAAGGCAAGGGTGTGGTAGCCAAGCTGAAAGGCATAAACGATCGCGACGCCGCCGGCGGACTGGTCGGCGCGGATATCGCGGTGCGGCGCTCGCAACTGCCGCCGCTGAAGAAAGGCGAGTATTACTGGGAGCAGCTCGTCGGGCTCGAGGTGGTCAACCTCGCCGGCGAGAAGTTCGGAAAAGTGAGTCACCTGTTCGACACCGGCGCCAACGACGTGATGGTGGTCAGCAACGGACGGGAACGGTGGCTGCCGGTGACGGCGCAGGTCATCCGCGAAGTGAACCTCGACGCCGGGGTGATCCGGGTGGACTGGGACGCGGATTTCTAGTGCCGTTCCAACGGTTTCACCGTTTGAACATGTGCGCCTTGATGCGGCGACGACTGGATGAAGCGCCAGGTTTGCCAAGATTGGTTGGAACGGCACTAGGCCATGAGAATTGACGTCATCAGTCTGTTTCCGCCGATGTTCGAGGCCGTGACCGGTTACGGCATCACCGGGCGGGCGATCAAGAACGGATTGCTGGCGCTGCGGGTGTGGAACCCGCGCGATTACACCGAAGACCGGCACCGCAGCGTGGACGATCGTCCTTACGGCGGCGGACCGGGAATGGTGATGATGATCGAACCGCTGGCGCGCGCCATCGAGGCGGCCCGCGGCGAGCAGACGCAGGACGCGAAAGTGATTTACCTTTCGCCGCAGGGCCGGCGGCTGGATCACGCGGGCGTGCGCGAACTGTCGCAGCGCCAGGGGATGATCCTCCTCGCGGGCCGTTACGAAGGCATCGACGAGCGCTTGCTCGAGAGCGAAGTGGACGAGGAGTGGTCGATCGGCGATTACGTCCTCTCCGGCGGCGAACTCGCGGCGATGGTGATGATCGACGCCATTGCGCGCCAGCTTCCCGGCGCGCTCGGCGACGAGGATTCGGCGCAGCAGGATTCGTTCGTGGACGGGCTGCTGGATCACGAACATTACACGCGGCCGGAGGAGTACGCCGGACGCCGGGTGCCGGAAGTGTTGCTGTCGGGCGATCATGAAAAGATCCGCCGCTGGCGGCTGAAGCAGTCGCTGGGCAGGACGTGGTTGCGGCGGCCGGATTTGCTGGAACGGCTGTCCCTGGATAACGAGCAGAAACAGCTGCTGGAAGAATTCCGGCGGGAACATTTTAAAGTGTCAGGAGTGGAAAAATGAGCAAGATCATGCAGGATTTGGAAACGCGGATGATGGCGGACAAGAATATTCCGTCCTTCGCCCCGGGCGACACCGTCGCCGTACACATCAAGGTGCAGGAAGGCGAGCGCGAGCGTCTCCAGGCCTTCGAGGGCATGGTGGTGGCGCGCCGCAACAGCGGCTACAACTCCTCCTTCACCGTGCGCAAGAACTCCTACGGTGAAGGCGTCGAGCGCGTGTTCCCGCTCTACAGCTCGGCGATCGCCCGCATCGAGGTCAAGCGCAAGGGCGACGTGCGTCGCGCCAAGCTCTACTATCTGCGCGATCTGGCCGGCAAGGCGGCGCGTATCCGCGAGAAGGTCTGATTCTTTTTCGTCAGCACAGGAGCGGCCGGTATGGAAACATACCGGCCGTTTTTTTGCGGTTGTCACCCCGGCGAAAGCCGGGGTCCAGGATTTAATTGGTTCGCGCGCCTTGCGCGCGATCTCAAAACCTACTTGTGGGTGGCTGACCCACGGAATCAATGTAGCGTGCGCTGCGCGCACGATTCAAAAGCTATGTGCGGGTGGCTCCGCCCCTGCACCCTGGGTGGCTTTCTTTTGTTCG
>JACQER010000226.1 GCA_016200465.1 Gammaproteobacteria bacterium
ACCGCTTTAGAATTCGCTCGGGACTATGGCTTCGGTAAACTCGAACGAGCCCGTGCCGATCTGTCGCGAGCGAGTAGAAAGCATCGAGCGACAACACGACTCTTCCTTCTTCGTACTCGCGAACGATCGCAAGATCCTAGTTTCGGCGGTGCTGGCTAGCCACATTAGGGTCGGGGACGAGATTGCGTTTCCCCTGCCTGCGGCAGGTGCCGTAGGACCTGAGATTTACGTTGCAAAGGCTCGCTCCCCGATCGACCGTTGCCTGTACCAGGCGCCAATCGAATACGTCACCCAGCCCAAGTTGGACCGGAGGCAACGGCATTTCGTATGCGCCCAGGTTAAGCACGGCCACCTGGATATTTCTGCCATTGTTCTGCCCTGCGAAATCTTGCGCGAGTACTTCTATCGTCTCCCGCAACCGGACGCACAGGCCAGGCACTCCAGCTTGTACGAGCTTCTGGGCATTTCTTCCCGCGCTGCCCCGGCCGAAATCCGGCTCGCTTTTAAGCTCCGGCAGCTCGAACTCGCGTCGACAGGCGCAGCGCGCGGCGCGCAGGCGACAGTCGAGCGAGCCTTCAATATCCTCGGCCACCCGGAATTGCGAGCGTGCTATGACGCGCTGCTAGCCGATCCCGAGGTCCCGGCGATATTTCCTTACGGTGGATTTGGCTCACTCGTCGTTAGCGGCGAGCGCTCCCGCGACGGACAGACATTCTTCGCTCATCGCATCCTGGCGTTTTCGCCGGAACGAAGACGACGGCGTTTCCAGCTGCCGCTGCGCCAGTGCGATTTCTACGATGATCGAGCGCGGTGCCGGGACGCGCGTCGCAAGCTCGAGTTTTGGCTCGATCCCGCGCTCCTGCATATTCTTTGGGACCCCACTTGGAATCAGTGGAAACATCTGCTGGCGACCAAAATGGAAGTCGATGCTACGTTTGTCCCCAGTTGCAAATACCGCAAACGCCGCGACGAGTGGGAGCGCGTCAGTTGGGAAACGGCGCTGCCCAGCCGCTTGGAGGTCAAGCTGCCAGCCGATTTCCAGCAGCAGTTGCAGGCGGCACAGGCCGCCTATCACCGTCTTGGACAATACAACGCTGCCTTCGAACAGATTCGGCTGTGCTTGGAGCACCGCGCGGTCGAAAAGGCGGAACTCGAAAAACTCTGTGCTCCGTTGCGACTACCAGGGGATTTCGATCTCGCGCAGATCAACTGGCGGGCTGACTACGATCCTTTCTTTTATCGCGAACTGTCGCGCCGCGCACGCCGCGTCTACGTATTCCGCAACGAATACATTTTTGATGTGGAGAAAGCCGTGGTCGTCGAGACGCCGCAGCTCGGCCATGCCACCTACGTTTTCGCCAAGCCCCGGAATATG
>JACQER010000227.1 GCA_016200465.1 Gammaproteobacteria bacterium
GTTACCGATCAATCAAAAGCGCCACTCGGCTTATTCCGGAATGGCTACACGTAATTATTTATGGTAGCAACAACTGTTCCGCTTTCCACTGTTTTGTACCGCAATCAGCCTCGGATCCCGGGCTTCATGCCGGGGTACTTAGCGTGCGCCCAACCGGGGATGACACTATACATTTGAGGGCTTGGTCCCGCCCGCAAACAGCGTCTCCACGTTCAGCCACAAACCCTGCTCGTTCATGAGCGTGCGCACCTCCGCGAGATGCTCGGTGCGAAACATGTCCAGACGGTCCGACGGAATCATTTCGACCCAGCCACGCATGGCGCTGTTCCAGACCACCTCCCACCATTGTTCTTCGTCCTTGAGATGGTAACCCAGCTGTTCGGAATGGACTTCGGGATTCTCCAGTCCGGCATTATTCAGCATCTGAAGACAGCTTTCGGGGTCGGCGAGCGGTGCCTGCTTGTCCGGCACGTTCACGCCGTAACGCTCCATGCGCCGGATGAACATTTCCATCATCGGCTGGAACGCCTGCTTTCCGAACACCGTGAACAGGATGCGTCCGCCGGGTTTGGTCACGCGCATCCACTCCCGCAGGCCGGCGGCCATGTCATGCAAAAAGAATATGCCGAAGGAGCAGACCACGTGATCGAAATATCCGCGGCGGAATTCGAGCGCGGATGCATCCATGACATGCAGATCTATGTTGGGAATGCCGAACTTGACGATTTTCTCTTGCAACCGGTCGAGCATGTTTTCGGCCAGGTCGATGGCCATGACCCGCCCCTCGTTTCCCACCGCCTGCGCGGCGGCCAGGGAAACCACGCCGGTCCCGGTCGCCACGTCGAGAATCTTCGCCCCGCGCGCCGGGTTGAGCCTGACGACCAGCCGGTCAGCACAGAAAGGGAAGAAACGCATCGCGGGATTGTCGTAGCCGGGGGCAACGCGGTTGAAAACCGCCGCCACCTCCGCGCGCGGGTCGGGAATGGTCATGCGGCGATTATGTGTCAGAACCTGGCGCGGGAAAACAACCGTGCGGAATTGCCTGGAATAAAAGCGGAGATAATCGGCGGCCAGCGGTCCTGGGGGGTGGGAACCCGAGTAGGGTTCCATAGCTTGGACATGATGTACTACATGCCACTCGCTTCTTGCGATTCAACTAAGAATCGTCCCCAGGATTTATATCCGCCAGCCGGAGGTCACATACGTGACAATGATTGAATAACAAAATTCCGGCATCCGAACATTGACAAGCATCAAACCCGGTCCGGCCGGCGGCCGGACGGGCATATTCCAGCGCACAGAATGACTCATTCCGGCCATATCCCTTGATGATCAAGGGTAAACAGCCGTGGACATGGACAATTCCCGCCACCTCCTGTCGGCTCGACAACCCCAGATATCGCGGCAATGGCCCGAGCAACGCGCATGAAGCCTATACTTTTTTGAAACCCTAGTTTGATATTCCCCCTCAGGTTGGCAAGGAAGTCACGTGACGGCAAGAAGTATTTTCCAGAAGGTCTGCCCGGGATGCATGGCCACGGTAGCGCGGGATGCGCGGGAATGCGCATGTGGACACCAGTTCGACCACGATGACGCGGACACGTCGCTCACTTCGGAAGAAATTCGGCTGAAGGCCGAGGAACTCTACCAAAATTATCTCGCGGCGCGCGTCGAGCAGGCCACCAAGGCCGTCCAGACCGCGCAAGCCGATTTCGCCCGCGATCCTTCGAATCAGGACAAATCCGATCGCGTCGCCTCCGCGATACGTGAAATGCAGGCGGCCGAATCCGCCCTGGCGGCGCAATCCGCGCGCGTGACGGAAATGAAAAAAGCCATGCTGCCCGCGACCTCGTCTCCCGCCCCACTCCCCGCACCGACTCCCGCCAGGAAACGGGCAACGACATTGAAAGCCGCCGCTACAAAACCGCAGGCACAGATGCAGATTACGCGCAAACCGATACCGGTTCTGACCGAGGTGGTAGCCGCCGCGCCCGAGCCGGTTCGCCCGAAGCGCCACACGAAAGTGGCCGCAGTGGCCCCGAAGAAATCGCCGGCGGTCGTCGTGGCGCCCGTAAAACAGGATGTCACCGCGCCCCAGCCCACACAATCAGCGACACCGAACCCCGCCTTCCGTCAGGCACAGGCTGCCAAGGCGGAGAAAATTCTGAAGGCTCTCAGCAGCGCCAAGCCAGCGCCCAAGCCCTCCGTCAAGACAACCAAGGAAGAGTTGCGGACACCCGCAGCGAAAAAACCCGAACCTCCCCAGGCAACCGCGCCGATTCCCGTCAAGGCGGCGCCACGGCTTTATACCCCGTCTGACAAAAAAGAATGCCCGAATTGCACGGCGTCGGTGGCCATCTCCAGCGCACGATGCCGCTGCGGTTACGAATTCCCTTCCAGCGAACATCTGATCCCGTCACTCGCCATGAGCGACGAGGAGCGCGCGGAATTTGCCAAGCTCTTCAATTTTCCCTGAGTTCAATCGCCTGGTTACGCCCTGACGTATTGAATCAGCCGGCGAACAGGGAAATTTTCAGTCAGCGGGGGCGGGGCAGCTTGAAACGTTCTCCGTGGTAACTCAGGACGGCCCCATCCGGGACAATCTCCTCCACGCGGACACCGCCTTCGATCAGACTGCCTTTGTGGTACTCACGGTTGTTGATGAAAAGAATCCGCTGAGACTCCTGCGGCGAGTACACATGGATCGTAACGGCCATGGCGGGCAGGGCATGCTGCATTTCAAGAGGCATTTGCTGCAATAACGGGGTGGTATCCGTCTCCAGGGGCACGGCGGGCGCATCCGCCGGCGGCGAAGATCGCTGTTTCACGGCTGCCACCTTGCGATGCGGTGCAGGAACGGGTTTTTTGGGAACGACGGGAACAGGTACCTGTGCCTGTTCCGCGAGGTCGCGCACCGGGGGCTCGCTCTTCACCGGCATTATGGGAAGTGCAGCCGCCACCGGTTCAGCGGCAGGTGGCACGACCGCAGTCGTTGCTGCGCTGGGGGTCGGAACGGGGACAGCAGCCGCAACGGGTGCCTCGGTGACCAGACTGCCGGCCGTGTTGTGCCAGAAGATCACTGCCACACCCAGCATGACGAGCAGAAGAATGGCGCCGGTCACCAACAGCCAACCGCCCCGCCACGGCAATGAGACATTGTGCACCGGTCCGCCGGGACGCAAAGGCGTTTTCGGTTGCCGTTCCTGTTCGGACTTCCTCAGGGCATCCAGGATATAAGACATGCTCAGCGCGTCTCCCTGATTCCGGCGTCGGCTACCAGCGTGGGCGATTTGCCCGGCAGATAGTTCTGCAATTGCTCCAGGGTGACCCGGCCCGCCACGCCGTCAGGTGCAAGCCGATGTCGTCCCTGGAATTCCCTGAGCTGCACCTGCAAGTTCTTGTCGAACAGATCGTTCGATTCCGCCGCGAGCGGCTCGCCGCGGTAACGGGCCAGCGCGTCGCGCAGCCAGATCACCGCATCGCCACGGTCGCCGACGCGCAACATTTCCTGTTCCGGCATCGGCGGCTTCCAGAGCAACAGGTATTTTCCGAACCAGTAACGACCCACTTCGCTCACCGGAATTTCATGCGCTTGTCCGCCGATCACCAGCGAAGCGGTGTCGGCCGTCAGCTCCGCCACGAGGACATGATGCTTGCCGCCCGCGGCGTCCTGCAGTTCGATGACCGCCGGACGGTTGTAGCTGCGCAGATTGTTCCATGTCCCGGTTTTGTACACACAATGCAGGCCGGCGTTCAGTGCGCGCTCGCAACCCGTGCTTCCCAACAGCGAGGCATAATTCAAATTCCAGCGTTCGAACAGACCCTTCAGCGCCGATTCGGTGTCGGTCGACAGCCCGGCGTTGGCCAGCAGCGACTCCAGCGTGACCGACGGTTTGGTCGAGCCGGCAACAGGAACCGCCGCATCACGGGATTCAGTCGCTGCAGCAACCGTAGCATTGTTCGGAGCAAGCTTGGCTGCTGGCGCTGTATCGGATGCAATCGCCGCGACTGTCTTGTCTTCGGCGGGCAGCGGCCGCTTGCCGCCGGGCCACCATTGCCAGCCCGCCACGAACAGGATCGCCGTCAGAACTGCGGCGGCTGTGGCGATCACCCGCCAGTTGAGCCCGCGTGAAGACTTGACCGACGATCCGATTTCGGCCGCGGCGCGGTTCACGAGCCCGGCATCCACCACCGTCTTCTCGCGCGTATAGGCGCCCAGCAGCGCGCGGTCGCAGATAATATTGATCAACCGCGGAATCCCCCCCGAAAGCGCGTGCACGCGGCGCATCGCCGACAGGTTGAAAAGCGACGCCCGCCCGCCGGCCACACGGCAGCGGTGAACGATGTAATAACAGGTCTCCTCGCGGGTCAGCGCGGTCAGGCGGTAACGCGCCGTGACGCGCTGCGCGAGCTGGCGCAGATCCGGCTGCGCCAGCAGACCCGCCAGCTCGGGCTGGCCGATAAGGATGATTTGCAGCAGTTTCTGCCTGGTGGTTTCGAGGTTAGTGAGCAGCCGGATCTGCTCCAATACTTCGCGGCTCAGGTTTTGTGCCTCATCGATAATCAGCATCGTGCGCCGGCCCTGCGCATGACTCCGGAGCAGGTGAGCATTGAGCGCATCGATCAGTTGCTTGAGGCTCGCGCGCTCGCCGGGATGCGGCACACGCAATTCATCGCAGATGGCGGCGACGAATTCGACCACCGTCAGTACCGGGTAAAGCACCAGCGCCACGTCCACGTCCTTGGGCAACCGCTCGCCCAGCGCGCGGATGAGCAGGGTCTTGCCGGTGCCGACTTCGCCGGTGAGCTGCACGAACCCGCCGCTTTCTCCGAGCCCGTATTGCAGGTGCGCCAGCGCCTCCTGATGTCCGCGGCTCAGGTAGAGGTAGCGCGGGTCCGGCGGGATCGAAAAGGGATTTTCATACAACCCGAAATATTGAAGATACATGCCTGCCTCAATGCCTCAACCGCCCATGGCCGGGCCGTCGTTATTCATTACCCTAGGGGCGCATACGATACCATTAATTGCCCCTTGCTTCGCGGGCTTGCCAAAAAGTCTGGCAGGCTGTTTGCCCCCTATTCCGGATAGAGGCGCTAACCGTCAGGCGGATACAACGAGGATTTCACGGACACAGATCAGCCTCGTCATCCCGGGAAGGGCATGACGAGGCGGGAAGAACGACGCGTGAATTCGGAAAAGAGATTACTGACGGCGGCGGGATTCGATGACGTAGTCCGGCGACTTGGCCGCCTGGACGATCTTGCGCAGATCGGCGAGCTGCGCTTGCAGCGCCTTGATTGCCTCCGCGACCTCGACGGTCTGCCTGCCTGCATCATCTTTGGGTGTATCTGTTTCCATCTTTGCTGCACGCCATGCTTCACTCATGCGACCTCCTTGTGTGAACCGGCTGTAACCAGATACGCGATGATTTTCCGTATTCCCTCCTCCGCTTGAAGCCGCGAGGAGTCGAGATGTACACATAATTAAGGGGGAAAAGACAGAAAAATTCAAGACGTGAACATCTCTTTTAACCCACCCCGAGGGATGACCGCGCAACTTTGTCCGATGAAATGCTGAAAAGCAGCGCTGTGACTTGCATATCAGAGTTCAATCAATATGTGAGTCACATACGACAGGTGTATGTTTTTACCAACGACAATCCAGGAATTCCAATATCAATGCTTCCGACACTTATGCCTTCAGCACACATTTTTGATAAAGATCCCTGAGCGCACCGTCCGGATCGTATTTTTTCTTGAGCTTGTCGTAAGCCGGCTTGTTGTACATCCGCCAGAATTCCTCCAATGAAAAATAGGAATCCGAATACAGTGATTTCATGCCGCTGAGCGCCATGACCTGTTGCTCGACCAGACGGTTGTAATAACCCGGCGGCAGTTTTTTTCTCCCGCGTATCACGTCCCAAAATCCGAAATTAACGTAAAGCTTTCCCGGGCTCATCGGATAGAGATCGAATTTCACCCGCCTGTCATAGGCGCGCGTGGGGCAGATCCATACCGGCATGAAACGGATCACATCGTGGTAGAACTCGAGAAATTGTGTCGCATGTCCGATGGGAATCTCGACATCCTGGATCACCGACTCGGCGTGAATGCCGGACAGCTTGTTGAGCGTCTGCGTCAGCTTCCAACGGCTGTTCCAGCGCATGATCCGGGTGTAGGTCATCGAATTAAGTCTTGAGCGGCCGTAAAACCGTCGGATCAGCGGATGCTGGGCGTAAAGGTTTTTGGAACACCAGAACCAGTCCGTGTCCCAGCGCCAGAGATAATCGCTGATCGTCAGATAGTCCTCGGAACGTTCGCGCAGCGAGCGGTAATATATTTTTTCGTAGGTGTAATCGCTGACGTAAGGCGCGTCATCGGTAAACCGGCCGAGCGTCAGCACCATTTCATTCCGGCCGAACACCACGCCATCGACGAAATCAACATCGGGGTTATCGCACTGCCGCGCGACTTCAGCGAAATAGGCCTCCGGATCGGCATAGCGGTGATGAGAAAGTTTCACGAAGTTCTTGACCGGCACCACCTTGGCCTTGAGTTTCAGGGCGTATCCGAGCGTGCCGTAGGAGTTCGGGAAACCGTAAAACAAATCGCTATGTTCGTTGTTCGGCGCGCACAAGACGGTGTTGCCGCCGGGAAGCAGAATCTCCATTTCCTGAACCGTCTCGTGGACCAGCCCATAACGGAAGGAAGATGACTCGATTCCGCAGCCGACAGCGGCCCCGCCGATGGTGATGGACTTGAGCTGGGGAACCACCGCAGGCATGACGCCATGCCGGAGACATTCGGCGACAAGATCGACGTACCGGGTCATTCCCTCCACTTCAACGTACCCGCCCGCGGCATCGACGCGCAGCACGTTATTGAAATCGCGCACATCGAGCCGCTGTGCCTGAACTTTCTGGCGATCGCGAAACAGGTTGGAGGTGGTTTTGCCCAGGCGAACCGGGCGTCCGGCGGCGGCGCGCAGAAATTCCGTCAGGCGCTGTTTCTTTTCTTCGTACGTGATGCTGGCCATTCCCGTGCCGCTCGGCAGAAAACCCCGTAAAGTGTACCAGCATCCACGCCGAAACCGGGTTTAGGGCGCGCCGCCGCCGGACGCCCCGCAAAATTCCCGCGGTCGTCTGATTGGCGCAACAGAAGCCGGCAATGCAAGCTCCTGACTTCACGTGTATGCCGCCGCTGATCGTTCCGCTTCGACCCATCGCCTGCAAAACGGGCGTTTACCGGGGTAAATCTGCGGTCCCGGTCTATACTTTGTGGAGTAGTATTTCCAGAGAATCGCAGCCATGACAGGGAAATCACCATGAGCACCTACAGTATTTATCACAAGCCCTGTCCGGCCTGTGGCTCGGTGGTGTCCACCGACACCAAACGCTGTGATTGCGGCTATGCCTTTGGTGCCGCGGACGAAACGGCTCCGCTACCCGAGGAACAGGCGTTGCAGGAAGAAGAGCTGTTCGAAGCGTACCTGGCGGCGCGCGTGGACCAGACCGTGGCGAAGGTCGAGTCGGTGCGTATCGAACTCGCGGCCAACCCC
Source organism: Gammaproteobacteria bacterium (assembly GCA_016200465.1). Classification (GTDB taxonomy): domain Bacteria; phylum Pseudomonadota; class Gammaproteobacteria; order Acidiferrobacterales; family Sulfurifustaceae; genus Sulfuricaulis. The sequence continues at coordinate 7,559 of JACQER010000227.1, forward strand.
TCCGATCTGCGCAAGGCGGATCGCCTGCTTCAGGCTGTACAGGAAGCGCTGATTCTGCGCGATGAACGGGACGCGCAATCCGCCAAAACGGCTCAGGCGCGGATCGCGGCGCGCGCGGCGCGGGAAAAAATTTCCCCCGCAGCCCCCGATGATCTTCCGGTACAGTCGGATCGTCCCACCGAAACCTTCCGCGCGCAACAGGCCGCCCGGGCGGAAAAAATCGTAGAGGCCTTCAGCAACACCGAAATCAAAACCTGTCCGCATTGCAACACCACCCTTCCGGTCACCTCCACGCTTTGCTTCTGCGGTTACAATTTTTCACGCCACGATTTCATGCTGCCGAGGGCCGTGGACAACTCGCTGGACGCGGACAAGCCCCGCAGCAAATAATTCAGACGTTTTCCAGGCTAACTGCTGTAGAGCAGCTTCACCAGCGCGGTATAGGCCTCGTTATCGTAGCGACGGAAACGCAGCGCCACGCCGTTCTTGTCCACGCGCACCACGTCGGCGGGAAAGCGGTACAGGCCGTATTGATCGTGTTCCTTGAGCGCAAGCACCGCCTCGATCATGGTACCCGGCACGAGTTCTTCCCGATCCATTTCGATCATGGCGCCGCCGAGACTGAGATCGCGCACCTTCCAGCGTTTTGAATAGGCAAAATCGTGGTTGATCACGATATTGAGTGAAATTTTCTTGCGAATGCTGGTGCGTTGCTCGGCTTTCATTATTTTCCCCCGGCATACCAATCCGTACGGCTCAATGATGTTATTGTCGTGGGCGCAGGTCAATCGCGATCCATTGGACACGTGGAAAACGGGGGAAATTCCACTGCCGTCCATTCCTGAGATGGACGGCTGGTTATTTTTCCGGATTCAGATATGCTTTTGGATCAGCAAGGCTTCAAATCCGCCACCCACGGGGAGGACATCCCATGTCGGCACTGATCGTTTCCACGCCGTTCCTGCCGGCGGAACCGCTGCGCAAGCGTGCACCGGCATTCGATGAGCACGGCAAGGCATTGAGCGACTTCATGATGCTCTTTCCGGGGCTGGTGAAAAAACCGCAGCACCACATCCAGGCCACGGTTGAACATATCCAGAAAGTGTTTGCGCAATTCGATCAGGCGGTGGTGTTCGCCGAACTCAATCTCAAGCTCAGCCTGCTGTGGATCAGCGTCAAGCCGATTCCGGGAATCCGCTTCCAGATCGCCGAGGCTTTGCGCGCGGTCATCCCCGAAGCGCGTCTGGTTTCGCACATCTGACAGCTGTCCCGCCGGCGGGCACGACGCCCGCGTCGGACAACAGAATCTTCTCGTTACCGCTTGTTGGCCAACGTCCCGAGATGGTCGGAGGCGCGCCGGCCTGATGTCTGGCGCCGGTTGGGATTGTTCGGTTCCCAACGTATTTCCTTGCGGCGTTCGGCGACTGAACGACGTGAAAATTTGCGACGTTCCGGACCCTTGTATGCCGGCTTGCCGGTGTTGTCATGGTTTGCCATGGTACCCTCTTCCGGCGCGGGTCTTGGCGGACAAACCGGCCGGCTGATTCAGATACCGGATAACAAAGCAGAAAGCGTGCCAAGGCTAAATACTCGAGGAAAAACGCGACCCTAATACCCATGCCACCTGAAACAGAAACGTCAGGACGCCAGCCGCCGCCAGATAAACCGCCTCCGGCATGCCGCTCCACGCCATAACGCCAGCCGCGAAGAAAACCAGCGAGCGCATGCCGCTGCCCCATGCCAGCCGCCGGGCGCTGGATTCATATACGGCACCCTGCCGTCCCGGCCAGAGCCATACCGGCAAAAGATAACTGACGGCACCGGTTACCAATGGAAAAAGAAATATAAAAAAGAATAACGACAGGCTGGCGCCGACGTGACGCGCATCGATGGCATGCAAGCCGGACGCGATCAGCACCGTGGGCAAACCCAAAACAGCGAGACCCAGTGAAGCCGCGGGACGATGCCAACCCCAAACCAGTTTTCTCCGGCTCGTGGCGAGAGCCATGGCAAAGCGCCCGAGCGGAATCAGCCACAGCGCGACGCCCGGCCAGACAAGCCAGGTCAACCAGGCCGATCCCGTCGCGATGAGCAAGCTGCCGGTCACCACAAGATAAAGATCTCCGTGTAAACGCGCGTGCGCGTCGGGATCGACATACCCGGCAGCCGTGGGAATCAGCACGCGCAGGGTGCCGAGGGCGGCGAGCCCGACGAAACCCAGGAGATTGACGTGCAGATGGAAACGTCTGAGGGTTGCCCAGAATTCAGGCAGGAGCGTTGCCACGAAAATCGCCGTCAGTCCCAGCAACAGACAAACCAGCGCCCATCGGTACCAGGCCAGACCGGGATGCGGCCGGCCGAGCATGGTACGAGCGCGGTAACTCATCCAGCCGAGCAATATTCCGGTTGCGACCATGGCAAGGACCGCGGGAATGGGGAGCAGGTCACGGCGCCAGAAAAGACCGACGGACACCAGCACGCCGGCAACAAGCGCCAGCAGCGGCGCCAGGAATAGCGGCCATCCCGCCGCCCGGCTGCGAGTCAAGACCGGCGTGAAATAGATCATTGCGCCCATGATGAGCGGCATGATGCCGACCGCCATGACGAGATGGACCATCGATGGCCCGGCCTGCGGGAAGTCATGCCGCAAAATCATGGCGGCCGGAAAGAGGGTCACCGCCAAAACCGCCAGAACCGTCATGACGCGGGCGGGTAACTTCGACGAATCAACCGTCATGCGTGAAATACCCGATACCCGCAAGCCGGCCGGGCTATCGTGCCGGTTCCGGTTTCCAGTTCTCGATGCGAACCGGCGATCGGTACTCGTAGCCGAAATAACTGGCGCCGATCATGAGCACCAGCCATACGCCGCAGATAACGGCGATCACAAATATCCAGTCGGCCCGCTTCATGCAAGGAGCGATCGCTATTCGTCCGTCACGCAACCGTCGGAGGCGTTTTTCACGCTCTTTATATATTTGTAAAGCGTGCCGCGCGTGGCCTTGTAGGCGGGCATTTTCCACGCCGCCTTGCGCCTGGCCATGTCGGCCTCGCTCACGGCGACGCTCAGCTCGTTCTTCGCGGCATCCATGGTGATCACATCGCCGTCGCGTATCAGCGCGATCGGGCCGCCCTCCTGCGCCTCGGGCACCACGTGACCGATGATGAAGCCGTGCGAACCGCCGGAGAAACGGCCGTCGGTAATGAGCGCGACGTCCTTGCCCAGCCCCGCGCCCATGATCGCGGAAGTCGGCGTCAGCATTTCCGGCATGCCGGGCCCGCCCTTCGGACCTTCGTAACGGATCACCACGACCTCGCCTTTCCTGATCTCGCCGCGCTCGAGTCCTTTCAACATGTCTTCCTCGCAATCGTACACGCGCGCCGGTCCGGAGAAGCGCAAGCCCTCCTTGCCGGTGATCTTGGCCACCGAACCGCCGGGGGCGAGGTTACCTTTCAGTATCTGGATGTGCCCGGTCGGCTTGATCGGTTTTTCGAGCGGCATGAACACATGCTGCCCGGGCTTGAGGCCCGGGAGTCCGGCGAGATTCTCGGCCACCGTTTTGCCGGTGACGGTGAGGCAGTCGCCATGAATCATCCCCTTCTCGAGCAGATACTTCATGACCGCGGGCGTGCCCCCGGCATTGTGCAGATCTTCCATGACGTATTTGCCGGACGGCTTGAGATCGGCGAGGAACGGCACGCGGTTGCTCACCGCCTGGAAGTCGTCGATGGTCAGCGGCACACCCACGGCGCGCGCCATGGCGATGAGATGCAGCACCGCGTTGGTCGAGCCGCCCAGCGCCATGACGATCACCATGGCGTTTTCGAATGCTTCGCGCGTCATGATGTCGCGCGGCTTGATGTCTTTCTCCAGCAGATGACGTATCGCTTGGCCGGCGTTCAGGCATTCTTCCAGTTTGCCCGGCTCGACCGCGGGCATGGACGAGCTGTACGGCAGCGACATGCCGAGCGCCTCGATCGCGCTCGCCATGGTGTTGGCGGTGTACATGCCGCCGCAGGCGCCCGCACCGGGGCAGGAGTGTTTCACGATCTCTTCCCGGGTTTCCTCGGTTATCTTTCCGGCAATGAATTCACCATAGCTCTGGAATGCGGACACGATATCGAGCGTCTCGCCGTGATGACCGTGACCAGGCTTGATGGTGCCGCCATAAACCATGATCGCCGGACGGTTCAGCCGCCCCATGGCGATGAGACAGCCAGGCATGTTCTTGTCGCAGCCGGGCAACGCGATCAGCGCGTCGTACCACTGCGCCGAAACGACGGTCTCGATCGAATCGGCGATGATGTCGCGCGATTGCAGCGAATAGCTCATGCCTTCCGTGCCCATGGAGATACCGTCGGAGACGCCGATGGTGTTGAAGCGCAA
>JACQER010000224.1 GCA_016200465.1 Gammaproteobacteria bacterium
CATCATCGGCGGGCAGGCCTATCCGATGCCGCTCATGCCCGGCAAGGAAGTCGTCGCCAGCAGCTTCTTCGACGGCATGGTCGCGAGCTACTCGCCCAGCCTGCCCGAGGTGGTGCTCGGTGTGGGAGGTATCGGACTGGCACTGGTCATGGCGACCTTCGCCATGAAGGTGCTCCCGTTCCTGCCGCAAAGCCTGTCGGATGCAGCCGCCGATCCGCATCATGAAGCGGCGGCACAGAAACAAGCCGCTGCGACTTAAGAAGGCCTCAATCTCACCGCAAAGGCGCAAAGGTCGCAAAGTTTCTAGGGCTATCTGCAGCGAATTCCTGCTGATAGGTTTCCATTTTTTCTCTCTTTGCGCTCTTTGCGCTCTTTGCGTCTTTGCGGTGCAAGATCATACTTTATGAACAGTATGAACAGGCTGCTCATCTCCGCCGCCCACAAGTCCTCGGGCAAGACCACGCTCAGCATCGGCCTGTGCGCCGCGCTGCGCGCCCGCGGACTCGCCGTCCAGCCGTTCAAGAAGGGGCCCGACTTCATCGACCCCATGTGGCTCTCGGCCGCCGCCGGGCGCGACTGCCACAATCTCGATTTCTATCTCATGGGGCGCGACGAGATTCTGCGGACCTTCGCGTCACGTTCACGCGGCGCGGACGTTTCCCTGATCGAGGGCAACAAGGGCCTGTACGACGGCCTGAGCCTCGACGGCAGCAACAGCAACGCCGCGCTCGCCACCCTGCTCGAAACCCCGGTGGTGCTGGTGATCGACGCGCGCGGCATGACGCGCGGCATCGCCCCACTGATCCTCGGCTACCAGGCCTTCGACCCGCAAATCCGCATCGCCGGCGTCATTCTCAACCAGTTGGGCGGATCGCGGCATGAAGCGAAACTGCGCGCCGTCATCGAACACTACACCGACGTTCCGGTGCTCGGCGCGGTGCACCACGACGACGGTCTCGCCATCGTCGAGCGGCATCTCGGCCTCATGCCCAGCAACGAGGCGTCCGAAGCCCGGCGCATGATCGACGCCATCGCCTCGATCATCACTTCATCGGTCGATCTCGACCGTCTGCTGACCATTTCCTCGACGGCACCTTCACTACCGGAAACCAAAGAGAAGGAGCCCTCTCCTGTTCTCGCCGGGGCGCACGAGGATTATGTGCGCCCGTTCGACGGCGCGGATGTCCACCGGACATCCGCGACTACTCCGTCTCACCCCTCACGTGGGAGAGGGGATTCGGAAGTGAACCCCATTAAGGTGGGCATCCCCCGCGACGCCGCCTTCGGCTTCTACTATCCCGGCGATCTCGAGGCACTGCGCGCCGCCGGCGCCGAACTGGTGACGATCGACACGCTGAAGGACGCCCGGCTGCCGGCGGTGGACGCGCTGTTCATCGGCGGCGGATTCCCCGAAGTTTTCATGGAACAGCTGGAGGCCAACGCTTCGCTGCGCCGGGAAATCCGTCAGGCGATCGAAGCCGGTCTGCCGGCCTACGCCGAATGCGGCGGGCTCATGTATCTCGCGCGCAGCATTTCCTGGCGCGGCAAGCGTTGCGAAATGGCCGGCGTGATCGCCGGCGACGTCGTGATGCACGACCGGCCCATGGGACGCGGTTACGTGCTGCTGCGCGATACCGACAGGAATCCGTGGCCGTCGCCGCGACCGGCGGAGGTCCGCGCGCACGAATTTCATTATTCCAGCCTGGAAAATCTCGCGCCCGACACGGTATTTGCCTACGACGTGCAGCGCGGCGCCGGGGTGGACGGCCGGCATGACGGCATCGTTCACAAGAACCTGCTGGCCTGCTATGCGCATCTGCGCGATCTCGAGGACAATCACTGGGCCGGGCGATTCGTCCAATTCGTGCGTGCACGCCGCAGCACGGCGGCGCGACAACATGCCGCGCGTTGAGCGCGGCGGTCGACACATTCGTCATTTCAGTCAGAGGAACCGAGCATGATCACCATCACCCCGGCGGCGGCCGCACAAATACGCCACTCCGCGGAATCCACCCAGTCCCAGGACATGCACCTGCGCATCGCCGTGCGGCGCGAGGACGATGGCAGCTTCGTCTATGGCATGGGCTTCGACGAACTGGGCGAGAATGATGTCCTGCTCGCCTCGGAAGGCATCAATATCGTCGTCTCCGACACCAGCAAGGATTTTCTCCTCGGCGCGACGCTCGATTTCGTCGAGATCAGTCCGGGCGAACACCAGTTCATATTCATCAATCCGAACGACCCGGCGCACGCCGGGAAATCGAAACCGGAAGACGGCGCGCCCCGGGTCGGGTGAACGATGCATCTGAAAAGCCGGCCGGATTGTCGCGCTCGCCGCATTCGCCATTGAGAATAAGGGTATTATGACCACCCCGCTGGACGCCGCTCCATGGCATGGCTAATCTAGGGACGTTCTGAGTTAATTATGGTTTTCGCCCCTCGGCATATAAAACGCATTATCAGAATTAATAGCCTAGAATTCCTGTTCATTGGTAATATAAATCATTCAGAACGTCCCTAGCTGATATTCATAGAATGACTTGCGCCGCTCACGAGGGCGGCGAACCATGAACGCCTCGCCGGAACGAACCGATCCCAGTCAATCGCGGCTGACAGCCTGGATGACCCCGCCCGCCGACGGCTGGCGGCGGAAATCCTATCGTCTGTTCCTCAATCGCCTGACGCTTCCCCTGATCTGCCTCGCGGTGGTGTTCGCCGCGATCGGCGCGGCGTCGTTCATCATCGTGAGCTTTCCCCAGCACAAGAACTCCCTCTATCCGACGCTGGGAGCGTTGTTGCTGACGGGTCTGGCGCTGATCTGGCTGATCATCGCGCGCGTCCGGCACAACCTGGTCGAGCCGCTGGCGCATTTGCGTAACTGGTCGGCGCGCATGAGCGGCGGCAATCTTTCGGCGCGCGTTCCGGTGCCCTCGCACGGGGAATTTCGCGAGCTGGCGATCGACATCAACCACCTCAGCGACGAACTGAAATCGCTGACCATCGACATGGACTCACGCGTGCGCGCCCAGACCGTGCGCCTGGCGCGCAAGACCCAGTCACTGGACATCCTTTACGACGTCGCTTCGAGTCTCAGCCAGCCCGGCGACCTCGACAAGCTGCTCGAGAGCTTTCTCGACACCTTCATCGAGCTGGTGGACGCGCGCGCCGCCACGGTGCGGGTATTGACCGAGGAAGGCCAGACGCGCCTCGTCGCCAGCCGCGGTCTGGCCGCGGAGGTGGTGGAAAAAGACCGCCAAATGGACACCGGCCTGTGCCAATGCGGCTGGGCCGCCACCGAAGGCGGTATCCGCGTCCAGCGCGGCACCCAGTCCTGCGCGAAGCTGCTCGGAACGCCCATGCTCAAGCGCGATTGCCAGGAATTCGTGGTCGTGCCGGTCACCTATCAGGACCGCATTCTCGGCGTCTACAATCTTTTTCTCGACCGGCCGATGTCGGCCCTGGGCGAGGACATCCACGACCTGCTGAACAGCGTCGGCAAACATCTCGGGCTGGCGCTGGAAAAGTCGCGGCTCGACAACCAGGCGCGGCAGATCGCCATCATGGAGGAACGCAACATCATCGGCAACGAACTGCACGATTCGCTGGCGCAGGCGCTGGTCGGAATGCGGCTGCAGGTGAAAATGCTGGGCGAATCGCTGCACACCAAGGACTTGCGCGCCTCGCAATCCGAGGTCCAGAATCTCAGGACCGCCATCGAGGAGGCGCATGCGAGCCTGCGTGAACTGCTGGCCAATTACCGTCTCAAGATCGACGAGCGCGGCCTGGTCCCGGCGGTGGCCGGCATGGTCGAACGCTTCAGCGAGGAAACCGGCATCAATGTTTTCTTTCACAACGAATGCCGCAAGCTGCGGCTGACGCCGGTGCAGGAAAGCCAGATTTTCCACATCGTGAAGGAGGCCTTGTCCAACATCCGCAAGCACAGCAACGCCCGCAACGCGCGCATCCTGCTGAACGGTGACGGCAAGGGCACGTATTCATTGCTGATCGAGGACGACGGCGAGGGCATGGCGCCGGCTTCCCCGGCCTTGCCCGGCGAGCACATCGGGCTGTCCGTGATGCGCGAACGCGCGGAACGGCTTCCCGGCGAACTGACCATCGAAAGCGAGCCCGGCGAAGGAACGCGTATCGTGCTATCGTTTCCGGTCGCCCCGGCCAAAACAGCCGCGGTCAAATAACAAAACCAGAGGGATGGGGATTGCGCGTATTACTGATCGATGACCACGCTCTGGTCCGCAAGGGACTGGAGGAACTGCTGCGCAGCCGCGGCGTCGAGGTGGTCGCCTCGGCCGGCAGCGGCGAGGAAGGTATTCAACAGGCGCTGACGCTCACGCCGGACGTCATCCTGCTCGACATCAAGATGCCGGGCATGAACGGCATCGAGACCCTGGAAAAGCTGCGTGCCGGCAACGTCACGGTGCCGATCCTGATGCTGACCATGAGCCGCGACGATGCCGACCTGCGCGCCGCCCTGCGCGGCGGCGCCGCCGGCTATCTGCTGAAGGACATGAATCCCGAAGACCTGGTGCCGGCGCTCGAGGCCGCCCTGCGCGGCGACAACGTCGTGGCCAAGGAAATGGTGGGCACGCTGGCGCGCATCGTGCAGGGCCAGACCAGCGAAGCTCCGCGCCGTTCTCCCGCCCCCCTCTCCGACCTCACCCCGCGCGAGATGGAAATCCTGAGTCACGTGGCCGAAGGACAGAGCAACAAGATGATCGCGCGCGCGCTGAACATCACCGACGGCACCGTCAAGCTCCACGTCAAGGCGATTCTGCGCAAGTTGGGCGTGCATTCGCGCGTGGAAGCGGCCGTGATCGCGGTCGAACAGGGACTAGGACGAAAGAAGGTCCAGAGCAATGACGGCTAAACAAGATAAAATAAGAATTTATTGATTTGAACCGCCAGGACGCCAGGGTCGCCAGGTTATTTCGTTCGAGAGGAAATCGTTTCTCAGACAAAACGCCGATCTGATATTTTAAGACATCTGGTTGAAAGAACAGAAATTCCCCTCTTTCGAAGCGGAAACATCGGCGGTTTTTATTCTTGAACCTCGCCTTTCCTGGCGACCCTGGCGTCCTGGCGGTTAATTTATATTTTTTTCAGTTCGCGGCGCTCGGCTCGAACCACTTGAGCCGGCCTTGCAGCTCCACCACGTCGCCGACGATGATCAGGGTCGGCGGCTTGACCTGCGCCTTGTCCACGATCGACGGCAGGGTTTGCAGATCGCCGGTCAACACGCGCTGATTGCGCGTCGTGCCTTGCTGCACCAGCGCCGCCAGCGTCGTCGGCGGCATGCCGTGCCGGATCAGCTCGCGGCAGATCGTTTCGACGCCGTGCAATCCCATGTAAAACACGATGGTCTGGCGCGGCTGCACCAGCGCCTTCCAGTTGAGATTGACCGTGCCGTCCTGCAGATGGCCGGTCACGAACACCACCGACTGGGCGTAATCGCGATGCGTCAGCGGAATGCCGGCATAGGCCGCGCAGCCGGCCGCGGCGGTGATGCCCGGCACCACCTGAAACGGTATGCCCTCGGCCGCGAGCGTGTCGATTTCCTCGCCGCCGCGCCCGAAGATGAACGGATCGCCGCCCTTGAGGCGCACCACCCGTTTCCCTTCCCTGGCCAGGCGCACCAGAAGATGGTTGATGTCCTCCTGCGGGATGGCGTGATTGTCGCGCTCCTTGCCGGCGTAGATGCGCTCGGCATCGCGGCGTATCAGGTTGAGCACCGCCGGCGACACCAGGCGGTCGTATACGACGACGTCGGCCTGCTGCATCAAGTGCAGGGCACGGAAGGTGAGCAGGTCCGGATCGCCCGGTCCGCCACCCACCAGATACACCTCCCCGACCGGCGGTTGGCCGCCGTCGACGGCGTCGAGCCGCTGCTGCAACGCCTTTTCCGCGGCCTGTTCCTGTCCCGAATAGACAAGCTCGGCGATGCGGCCCTGCAACACCTCTTCCCAGAACTGGCGGCGCCGCGACGAATGCGCGAAACGTTGCTTGACCTTGTCGCGAAACGACGCCACCAGCCGCGCCAGCCGGCCGTATCCGGCGGGAATCAGGGTTTCGAGACGCGCCCGGATCAGGCGCGCCAGCACCGGAGACGCGCCGCCGGTGGACACCGCCACGATCACCGGCGAGCGATCGACAATGGACGGCATGATGAACGTACACAAGTCCGGCTGGTCCACGACGTTGACCGGAATATTGCGTTCCCTGGCGGCATCCGAGACCTGGCGGTTGACCGCCTTGTCGTCCGTCGCCGCGATCACGAGCGCGCAACCGTCCAGCGACGGCGGACTGAATTCCCGGGCGACGTGCCCGACTTTGCCGTCATCGATCCAGCGGCGGAGGGTCTCGCCCACGGCCGGCGCATGAACCGTGACCTTGGCGCCGGCTTCCAGCAGCAACGATACTTTGCGCGACGCGACTTCGCCGCCCCCGATCACCGCGCAGGGACGGTTTTTCAGATCGAGAAAAACAGGGAGAAATTTCATGACGGGATTATAACCCGGATTTCACGGATCGAAGTCCATAAAGCCTATCCCGACCCGGATATCCGGAAAGTGATAGGAAGCGGCAACTGCAAAAATTCATGGAGACAAAGCGGAAGATGGCGGAGAGGGTGAGATTCGAACTCACGAGGAGCGTAAGCCCCTGCCAGTTTTCAAGACTGGTGCCTTAAACCGCTCGGCCACCTCTCCTGTTAATCTGCGGACGGAAGAATACCGTATTGCCGGCTGGCACACTACCCGCCCGTCCTTCACCGGCTACGCCTGTGCATCAGAGTTTCTCGATCACCGGGCGCTCATGCTGGTCGAAATGAAGATGGATATTCCGGCTCTCATGGGCACGGGAAATCGTCGTGACCGGGAGATGCATGGCCTCCGCGATCTGATCGTTGGTCACGTACGGCGGCGGCTCGTGGCGGCGATTGCGCTGGCCGTAGCGCCGCAGGTTCCAGATCACCCACAGCGTCAATGCCAGCCACATGACAAAAACCGCGGTGCCGTAATTGACGAGCTGTTCGGCAAAAGCCTCGTATCCACCCAGCGTGATCATGCGATCGACGAAAAGATAAATGCCGATGAACCACAGCCCCAGGCTCAGCAGCGGAGTGACCAGATAAACCCACAATCCCCAGAAAATAACGGTAATCATCAGCTCGGCGACACGACGCGAGAACACGACGATCGGGTGATCGAGAAAATAGTGCCGGTGATTGGCCGTCGGGCGCGCCCACAGGAACAGGTCGCGCAGCCGGCGTTTGGGGCTTCTCCACACGGCGTAACGCGTCTTGCCGTATTTGTAGATGCCCTTCGGCACCGCCACCACCGTGGTCGCGGCGCTGATGAGCCAGTAAACCGCCGGATACCAGATCGCCCAGAAGAGATAGCGGATCAGGCCACGGCGTTCGTAGAAACTGTCCAGGACCAGTCCGACGGTGAATTGCGCCAGACAGGTGAAGGCCAGGATCACGCCGGTCCAGCCGGGAACGAGCGTATGCACGGCGAGCGTCGGCGGCCAGTTGCCGCTGGGCAGATAATTGGTGCCGATCCAGCAGATGACGGTGAAGGCGAAGGCGTAACACCACAGGACGCCGACCCAGTATTCGACGTAGACCGACCACATGCGCCGGCTGGTCCATTTGAAAATAGTGCCGGCATACCGGATCGCGGCCTCCACTCCGCCCTGCGCCCAACGCAGCCGCTGCTTCCACAGGGTGCGCAGGCTTTCGGGCACCAGAATCCACGTCAACGCATGCGGCTCGTAGCGGATGTCCCAGTGGCGCAGTTGCAGCTTCCAGCTGACGTCGATGTCCTCGGTAACGGTGCCGGGAGACCAGTAACCCACGGAATGCAGCGCGGCGCGGCGGAAACAGGTGTTGACGCCCGAGACGGTGAAGATGCGCCCCAGCTTGCGCTGGGTGCGCTTGATCATGCCGACGATGGCGGAGAATTCGCCGATCTGGATGCGCGCCAGCAGGCTCGCGCGGTTGACCACGCGCGGGTTGCCGGTGACCGCGCCGACCCGCGGTCCCTCGAGAAAATGCTGGATCATCCAGAACAGCGCGTGCTTGTCGAGCAGTGCGTCGGCATCGATGCACATCAGGAACTCGGACGAACTGGCGATGGCGCCGGCCTTGAGGGCCATCGCTTTGCCCATGTTGCGCGTGAGCGTCACGACCCGCAGGCTGTCCACCTTGCGCGCCATCTCCTGAAGAATCTCGTTGGTGCGGTCGGTGCTGCCGTCGTCGATGGCGATGATTTCGAAATTCGGATACCGGTTCTGGGCCAGTTGCGTGAGCGCATCGCGGATCACCACTTCCTCGTTGTGACAGGGAACCAGAATCGCGACACGCGGGTACACATCGAGCCTGGGAACATCGCGCTCCTTGCGCTCGCGCCGCAGGTAAAAGATGATCGCCCCCATCATCCAGAAAATGGCCATGAACAGGGGGTAGAAGAAGACAAA
>JACQER010000021.1 GCA_016200465.1 Gammaproteobacteria bacterium
CCAGTAGCGCTCGCGGACTACGGGATCGCCTTTCACCGTCGTTAACTGCCACGCCAATGCCCGTTCAGCCGGCACGAAGGCAGCCATACTCCCATCAGCGCCGAGCTGCACGCTGCCGGGCGGTGCGCCTGGCAGGGCGGGGTTCACCCCGTCGTGCATAACCTGTGCGAGCGGTCGCCGTCCCGCAGTGAAAGCCGTGTAGCCGCGCATGAGGTCGCCCTGAAAGAACTGGAGATAAGCAATGGCAATCGGCGTTTCGCCCGGTTCGACCGTCTGCGTCGTACTACCGGCAATTTTCAAATTGTAGTCCTGTTGTCGGTCAGCGCGACGCGTGACGTTGCGGCTGATAATGAGCGCAAGGTGACGTGTTTGCAGAAACACCCGCAGTTGCTCGACACCTCCTTGCCCACCGAGTTCCTGGTTGAGAATCTGGGTTTCGATAGCCGGCAGAGGGGTGGTGTGGCGCGAGGGACGAGGCCGGACACGAACCTCGACTGGATCAAGCTCCCAGAGTGGCGCGGCAGAGCTTACTGGCTGGTACGACTCATTATCCCAATAAGAGATCGACTTCGTAATGCCGCCAGGAATCAAACGCTCAGCCGTTGTCCAGTAAGGAAGACCGGGCTGCAGACGGACGAGGTGAAAGTCATACCGCGCGCTGAGTTGACCTGTGATACGCCTATCCGCAAATGGAGAGGAAGTCTGCACGGCAATGAGGGTGCCATCCGAGAGCGGGGTGGGATTGCGGAAATGTCCCGGGTGGCCTGGCGGAGGAGCCTGCCCATCGTCAACGACGTCGTGCGAGAACGGATCAGTCAGGTAATCCACCTGCATATTGTCCGCATTCACGTTCTCGGCTCCATTGAGACCAAGAAGCTGACCGGACGCATGCGTCCCGAACTCCGGCGCCTTGGTGCCGTAAAAGTAGCCCGGCCGGAGCGGATCTTCTTTCAATTGCAACAGGAGTGCGGCGGTGCGGCGGCCCTCCGGTGCGATAAACTCAGGCAGGCCATCGTGCGCCGAGTCAAAGTAGCTTAACAGCTCGTGGCGGCCAACGTGATTGAGCGTCTCCAAGCCCGCGCCGTCTTCGTTCAGCTGCCAGGGGAAAAACTGGTTGAAGGTGTGGCCATGGACATAGCTGCTCTGGGGTTGCACCCGCAGTTCGGGAAAGATCTCAGCGTTTGTGGCAAAGGGCTGGCTGCTGGTTTCGGCTGTGTAATTGAAAGCCCCATACGACTCGGCCCCCTCGTTATTCTGCTGGTCGCGTTGGAGATGGTCCCAGCGGGTGAAAATGACCCGGCCGTCTGTGGCGAGGATCGGCGTGAAGTCGCCTGAGACCGCATGATCGAGCAGCCGCAGGTCCGACCCGTCTGGGTTCATGGACCACAGGCCGGTGACGGTTGGTTGCGACTCATACTCGTCGAGCTGCGGGTAGGTCAGGCGTTCGCCGCTGCGCGGACGGTCGGAGGTGAAGAGGATACGATCATCAGTTCCGTAGAGAGGGGCGATGTTATTGGTATCGGCTGGCTGCGGTAACTTGGTAATCTGGACGGCCTGTCCCTGGCCAATCCCGCTCACCTCATAGATTTGCCAGTAGACGGGCGAATAATCGTTCTTGGTCGTCCCCCCAATCACCATGGAAAACAGTGCCTTGGCGCCAGACCAATGTACGCTCGGGTCGCGCACAGCGATCTCCTGTCCAGGGGTCAGCCCATAGCCGGCCTCGACGGTGAGGTTGCGTAACGAGCCGTCGCTATAACGCAGGTAGAGGTCACCGCCGCGTGGCGTCTGCCCCGTGCTGGGATCATGGTTGCCAAACGTGGCGTTGACCGAGGCAAAGTCAGCTCCGAAAGGAGGCTGGGTTACAAACATGATCGGGGGCAAAACACCGGCCGTCCCGCTGGCGCTCCGCGCCTGCTGGAGGACTCCTGCCGCACAGGCAAGACAAAGGAGCCCTCCAGCGATGGAAGTTCTGGCGGTGCGGGATACGAAAGGAGAGAGCCACCATACACAGGACAGGGGGAACTGCATAAATCGCTCCCGAAGGACTTTAATATCCTTTATCATATCGCCATTTTGGCAGGAAACTAAAATAGAATGAATATGCAGGACAATAGTTCGGATAAAAAATGATGCTGTTGAAAAATGCCCAAATGCCATTTACGCCCGACGCTAAAGCATCGGGCTACCCTCACGCCGCCGGCTGAAGCCGGCTCTCAGCCCCTGC
>JACQER010000022.1 GCA_016200465.1 Gammaproteobacteria bacterium
CCCCAGCGTCATCGGCTTGCGTACCCCGAAGGACAGTTCCTTGGGCGCGTACAGGCAGACGATCCCGAGCACGGCCAGGATGCCGGCCGCCGCGGTGTAGGCACCGGGCCAACCGAGATAATCACTTAGTATGAGGATCACGCCCGCGGCGAGAATGCCGACGCGACCCATGCCGATACGGATACCGTTCGCCAGCCCCAGTTCTTTTTTATCCAGGAACTCGATGGTGTAGCCGTCGATCGCGATGTCGTTGGTGGCGGAGAGCAGAGTAAACACGCCGATGGCGATCCACACCGGCGGTCCGAAACCCGCCTGCATCGAGAGGTACAGCAAGACCGCGCCCATGGCCAGATCCACCGCGAGCATCCAGCGGCGGTGGTGGCGGTAATGATCTATTGCCGGCGCCCACAGGAACTTGATGGTCCAGGCGAGCCCGAGCAACGAGAGCAAGCCGATTTCGCGCAGGTCGACGCCGAGCTGGCGAAAATGCACCGGGAAGACGTCGTAGAAAAGGCCGAACGGGAAACCCTGCGCGAAATAAAGGATACCCACCCAGAACATTTTTGATCTGAGCAGTGATTGTTTGGGCACGGATGTCTCGGTTTGTTTTCGGTTTTAAATCGCGCGACCGACGATGCCGGGCGTGAAAGACAGTTTCATCTTAGCACCGCCATTCCCGGCTTGTTTCCCCCTTTGCCCAAGGGAAAATCCTTCAGCAGGCAGAGGAGGAATCGCGATTTTTCCTTCAGCTCCCGTCGCAACAGGGAAATCCGTTCTCCCAAGCCGTCCATCCCGCCAGAATTGTCATCCGGCACCGGATTATGGCCATTTATCAGGGAAATCAGCATTTGGGCGCGAAGATCAACCTCTTGATTATAAAGCTGTATATCGGGTGGCATAGCTCTTGCATTTTCTCCCCCAGGATAAACGGTTTTTTGTTTTCGGGGAGAGGGTTATGCCCGGTATTACTACGGAAAGAAAGGCGCACTTTGCCGCTGTTAAAGTGGCGGGCGCGGTGTTGGGCTTGGTATCGATGCTGTGCGGCGTTTCGGCATCGGCGGCGCTGTCAGAAGCGGGTTTCCCCGCGATTCCAATACGTGCCGAGTCCCACCCTGTGGAGCATCAGGCTATCGCCACTAATCAGGTTGCGCTAGTGCAATATAACAGCGGTCATCGCTCCGAAGCGGTGAAGGTATGGCAATCGCTTGCCGAGCAGGGCGATACCGAGGCGCAATTTACCCTCGCGGTTCTGTACAACCGTGGTGACGGAGGCGTGGCCAAAGACATGATCGAAGCGGTGCGCTGGTATCGCAGGGCCGCCGAGCAGGGACACGTCATCGCCCAGTACAATTTGGGCGTTCTTTATGCCACCGGCACCGGTGTCGCGCGCGATCTCAATGCGGCCGCGCAATGGTGGCGCATGGCGGCCCTACAGGGGCACACGGAAGCTCAGTTCAATCTGGGTCTGTATTACGCCGAAGGCACGGGCGTGAAACAGGATCCGGCCGAAGCCGTGAAGTGGTGGGCCATAGCGGCTAAACAGGGATACGCCGCGGCACAGTTCAATCTTGGTCTCATGTATATGAAGGGCGAGGGCGTGGACGAGAACCAGGACGAGGCGGTGCGGTTATGGCGCCTGTCCGCCGATCAGGGCTTCAATCAGGCCATCACTGTGCTCAAGGTTCTGCACCTGACTCCATAAGTTTCGCCGCTGCCTCTTCAAGGCATTCGAATTCTGCATGGTCACTGGCCCTTCACCGGTTTACCGGTGAAGGGCCAAGTCTTTGTTCACGGACCGTTTCCGGGCGGCTCCCGCGAGCGCAAAACCCATAAAAAACCAATATAATCAATAATTAATGCTTATATTCTGACAAGCAGTTGCAGACTAGCGCGAGAATCAGCACAATGCCCGACAGGGATTTAAATCCATAACGGATTAGAAACCTGTCACAAGTTTTTAACTAAGAGGCATTTGAGGAGGAGAGTCCAATGAAGTCCAAATCTACAAAGCTGAGCCGGTTTTTTGCCCTGATTTTTGCGTTTGTACTGGGGATCGGCAACGCGTTCGCGGCAGAGGAATACGGGATTTTTGAGCGCATTCTGGAAGCGTCGGGATCGTTCAATGACACGACTGCAGCACTGGAAAAGGCCTTGGCCGAATCCAAGCTGACCCTGCAAGCCAAGCGTGATCTGACCTACACCGACAAGGTGCAGCAGGCTCGTGTGTACATTCTGACGTCGCCCGCCTACATGGAAGCGGCCAAGGACGAGACGCCCGACACCATCTCGGCGCAGGTGCTGCGCATCGGCGTGTACGAGTATGGCGAAGGCAAGAAGGTCCATATCAACATGGGCAACCCGAGCGCCCACGCGATGGTCTTCTACGCCGGTTCCAAGAACTACGACAAACTGCTGGCGGCGGCGAAAGCCACGGCCCAGGAAATCAAGGATGTCGCGGCCAAGGTGCCGGGCAAGCAGGTTTCCGTGCAGCTTGAACCGGTTCGCACCGAGAAGGCGCTGAACAAGTTCAACGGCGACGGTCCGGCCAAGATGATGGCCAAGTTCCGCAACTGGAAGGAAAGCCAGAACGATGTTTTGAAGGACAAGTCCGAGAACTTTAACGCCGTTGTTGCCCGTGTGGAAAACACGCTGCGCGCGAGCCAGGACAAGGGTGTGGAAGATTCCTCCGGCTGGCGTCTGTTGAGCAAGATCCCGGTGGGAGCCAATGCCGTCTACTTCGGCATCACCAACGACTACACCGAAAACAAGTGCATCCGCATCAACTCCGACTTCCGCAGTGATGGCAAGTCCAAGGACGCGCCGTATCCGGGCGTGGACCATGCCCCGGCCATGCCGATGGAAGTGCTGGTCATCAATGACGGCAAGGAGACCAAGGTTGTTCAGTACGGTGAGATGTGGCGTATGCAGCTGTACTTCTGGGATTCTGGTTACATGGCGTTCGCCAAGAACACCCTGATCCCGAGCATCATCTTCTCGTCGATCGACCAGACGTTGACGGCGACCGCGTCCGCGGCGAAGTAACCCGCTTCATTAAAGTTGTCCGGGCCGGAGGGAAAACCCTCCGGCCTTTTTTGTGCCAAGAAATTATGGGTCCAGCGGGAGCGGCTGGTTGATCTTGCGCAGCATGTTGCGGATAACCAGCTGCTGGTTTTCCAGGTTCTGGTGGCTGGATTCCAGTTCGGCGACGCGGCCGCCCAGATTGTCAAAATCCTCATGTACCTTTTTCAGGTTCTCGAGGCGCTGATCCATCAGGATCTTGTGCTCGCGCACCTGTAACAGGATCGGCCCCATGATCGCCTTGCTCCAGGCGCGGGCGGCGGCGTTGCATTCCTGGATCAGTTCACGTGCCTGACTCACCAGCGTGACGAAAAATTTCTGCACCACGAAATGCTGTTCGGTGATGATCATCCTCGGACTGTTGCGAAATCGTTCGGCCTCTTCGTACAGTTTCTGCAGCTGGCTTCGATACGGCAGCAGCGAAAAGTTCATGGGCTTTATCTTGGCCAGCCCGTGTTCGCTGTGAAATTTGTTGTACACGGACTGGACCAGGGACCGTATCTGCTGGGTCTGTTTGTTGGCTTTTTCCATGGTTTCCAGGGCCCCATCGAACAGGGCTTTCATTCCATCCCGTAGACCCGGGGTGGTCCACGACCCTGCCATGTTTTGACGGCTCTTGTGTGCCAGCTCGTCAAAGGTTTCGACACTCAGGTAATCGAGAAGGATCTTGACCTGGTCGGACAGCACTGCGCGCATGCTCTGGAAACTGACGAGGGTCTGGTCGTAGGCCTGTTTTTCATCGCGCCAATGCGCGACCAGATTCTGAATCGCTTCGCGGTTCTCGCCGCTGAGCGCCCGCAATTCCTCAATCTGTTCCGCAACTGCGTTGAGCCTTGCCTCGATCATCGCGCTGGTGGTTTCGACCATCGAGCCGATGTCGTGGATTACGCGTTCGCGCAGCAGTTCCTGGCGCGCCGGGATGATGTCGTTCGACAGCGTGGTTTCCAGCACCGGCAAACCGCTGCGATCGATCAACGCATGGTCCGATTTGATTTTGCCGAGCAAGCCTTTCTGCGCGGAGACGGGTAGCACCTGGTTCCTGCCGACGCCGAGCGTTCGCGCCGTCTCCTGCGTCTGGCGAGCGATGGCCGCGGCAATAGCCGTGTCGTTGCTCAATTCGTCCCACAGCGTGTCGATCTTGTTCAGCGCCACGAGGCGCCCCTCGGCTTTGCCTCCCTTGGTGATGAGGCAGACATGATTTTTCCAGATCTCCAGATCGGTTCTGGTTACACCGGTGTCGGCGGCGAGCACGAACAGTACCGCCTGCGCGCCCGGCAGCATGCTCAGCGTCAATTCCGGTTCGGTACCTAGCGAATTGAGTCCCGGCGTGTCGAGTACGACCAGCCCCTGTTTCAGCAGCGGGTGTGGATAATTGATGATGGCATGACGCCAGACGGGAATCTCCACCATGCCGTCGTTGTTGAGCATGTACGACATGGCTTCCACGCCCGGATGATAAAGACCGAGTTCCTCGGCCTGGTTCATGGTGACCGGTTTGGTTTTGACGATCTGCAGAAAGGTTTCGGCGATTTTTTTCGGCGAGTCGAGATCCAGCGGTATCACGGTCCACGCGGCGGGTGTGCGCCGGTATTCCGAAATCGTGGTCGCGGTTTTACGCGTTTCGATGGGCAGGAGTTTCAGGCATGCCGATTCCGTTGCATCGTAACGCAATTCGGTCGGACACATCGTGGTGCGACCGGCTTCCGATGGCAGCAACCGTTGCCGCTGATCAGCGAAGAAGATGGCGTTGATGAGTTCGGTTTTGCCGCGGGAGAATTCGCCCGCCAGGGCGATCGTGAGTTTGTCGGAGCGGAGCGTGTCGATAAGTTCGTAAAGTTGCAAATCCTCCTCGCCGCTCGCGAGTCCGTGGCTTTCCACCCACGTCTGGTATTCGTTGATGATTTCGATCAGATCGTCGCGCCAGTGTTTGTATTCCCCCAATCTCCGGCTGAATTCATTGATGGCCAGCCGGGGCCTTTCTTTCAGCCTTTGCGCGCTTATCATTATATTGAATCCCCCGCTAATACAGGTGGTTAGAATATAAACTTAAATAAAAACTATATCCAGCCCCCCGGCGAGGGAAAAGCGGGCTGGATTTGGTGTAAGCCGGATGGGAAAGGGAGTGGCCCTTTTAAGTGCCCCAGTCGAGGTTTTTGGGCAGTTTTTTCGGGGTACGGATGCGCAGCCGCTTTTGCTTAGAGGAGTCGCCCCGTTCCAGGATGACGTGGTTTTTCGGTACGCCGAAAAGCTCCGCCAGATAGGCGATCAGGTGATTATTGGCCTTGCCTTCCACCGGTGGGGCGGTAAGCCGGATTTTGAGGCAGTCGCCCATGACGCCGGCAATGGCGTCCCGGCTCGCGCGCGGCTGGACTCGTACCTGCAGGATGAGGTCTGAGCCGTCGCGACGAAACCAGCTCACGCTAGCGCAGCAAATGGGCGAGCGCGAGCTGCAGCAGTTGCAGGCCCACGAGGACGACGATCGGCGAAAGATCCAGCCCCCCGACGGCCGGAATCAAGCGTCGCGCCGGACGCATCAGCGGTTCTGTCAGGCTCACCAGCAAATCGCCCGCGGGGTTGTGTTGCATGCCGTAGGGCATGAACCAGCTCAGGATGACGCGCAGCAAAACGGCATAGAAGTAGATATTGATGGTCAGCCGCAACAAATCCACGACGGCGGCGATAATGAGCGGCAGCGGCTCGAACGCATAGCCGTTGAGCAAGAAAATAAGAAACACCTCCAGACCCTTGAGTGCCACCAGCAGCACCAGCGAAGCGACATCGATGCCGTACACTCCGGGAATCACGCGGCGCAGCGGCTTCAGCAGCGGGTTGGTGAGCGCCACGAGGAACTGGGAGATCGGGTTGTAGAAATCCGCGCGCACCATCTGGAACAGAAACCGCAACAGCACCGCCATGATGTAAAGACCGAAAACCACCTCGATGACGAGCGCGGCGGCCTCGGTGAAGAATGAATTCATGCGTTCTTTCCGAACATGTCGGCGATGGCGCGCGCCCGCTCGCTGGCGGCTTGCACGGCGCTCTTGAAGAGCCGCCGCAGACCGCCTTCTTCCAGCACTTTTATCGCCTGTTCCGTGGTGCCGCCGGGCGAAGTGACGCGACGTCGCAGCTGTGATGGTTCCTCATGACCTTCGAGCGCCATCTTGGCGGCACCGAAGGCAGTTTCAAGCGTCAGCAGTCTGGCCTGTTTGGGATCGAGACCGGACTCGATCGCCGCCTGCTCGAGCGCCTCCATGACCAGAAAGAAATACGCCGGCCCGCTGCCGGACAGGGCCGTCACCACGTCCATCAGGTATTCATCGTCGAGCCAGACCGCGACGCCCACGGCACGCAAGATGGATTCGGCCTGATTGCGCATGGCTTCGTTGGCGCGTGCGTTGGCATACAGGCCCGAAGCACCGCTGCCGATCAGCGCGGCGGTGTTGGGCATGGCGCGCACGATGGCGAGCCCGCCTCCCAGCCAGCGGTCGATTTCCTCGACGCGCACGCCGGCCGCAATGGAGATGACCAGGGGTTTTTTCTGCTGCGCCGTGACGGCCAGTGCCTTGGTCACGTCCGCGAGAACCTGCGGCTTGACCGCGAGTACCAAAATATCCGCACGCGCTGCAATTTCGTTGTTGTCGGCGAAAGCCTTGATGCCCAGCACGGTTTCGATCGCCTGGCGTTGGGTGGGTTCGGGGTCGGAGAGGATGACCCGATCGCGCTGCCAGCCGTTTTTCAGCAACCCCCCGGCGAGGCTGCGGGCCATGTTGCCGGCGCCGATAAATCCAACCAGTGGGTGTCCTGAATTCGAGGAAGAAGAGGCCATGTCCGGCGAAGTTTAAAGCCACGCTCCGGTGAACGGAAGTCGAAATCCCGCAGAAACCGGCCCTGAAAACCGGAATCAGCCGACCGGCGGGCCGTCGCGCGTTTGCAGGACCGGCCGGAATGGACTAGAAATTAATGCAAGGGCCGAATTTATAACGTTTTTAATGTTCCACGGTCCACGGAGAACCTGATGGATATCGCCGAGCTACTGGCGTTTGCTTTCAAACAAAACGCCTCCGACCTGCATTTGTCATCCGGGCTGCCCCCGCTGATTCGCGTGGACGGTGACATCAAGCGCATCAACGTGGACCCGCTGGACGACCGCACCGTCCATAACATGATCTATGACATCATGTCGGACAAACAGCAGAAGGATTTCGAGGAGTTCCTCGAAACCGATTTTTCCTTCGAGCTGCCCAACATCGCGCGCTTCCGCGTCAATGCCTTCAACCAGAACCGCGGCCCGGCCGCGGTGTTCCGAACCATTCCTTCGAAGGTGCTGACGCTGGAACAGCTGAACGCGCCGCCGGTGTTCAAGC
>JACQER010000023.1 GCA_016200465.1 Gammaproteobacteria bacterium
CATGACGGTGCTGCTGGTCATCATCAGCGCCGTGGCCGGCATCTGGCTGGTCCGCCGTCAGGGCTTTGCCACCGCCACGCGCGTCCAGGCCATGATCGCGCGCGGCGAATCCCCGGCGCTCGGGATGCTCGAAGGCCTGGCGTTGCTCGCGGCCGGGGTGTTGCTGGTGCTGCCGGGGTTTTTGACCGATATCGCCGCTTTTGTCCTGCTGATTCCGCCCCTGCGCCGGGGCTTGCTCCGGCTGTACCTGCGCCATATGGGCGTGGAAGGCACCGTCACCCGCCAACCGCCTGGAGCCGATGATTCCGGGCGTCGCCCCCTGGAGGGGGAATCCCGCCGGGTCGATTGACCCTCATTTCCGGTTGACAAGATTCGATCGCCCATTATCATTAGCACTCACTTGAACCGAGTGCTAACAATCCTCAACACCCGGTTTTTCAGGGCTTTCAGAGTCGTCAGCCGTACTGGAAAGATTGTAAATGGAGGACAGCATGAGTGTACAAACCCTTACCAAAGGAGAAACGTCTGTGAAAATCCGTCCGCTTCACGACCGCGTGATCGTGCGCCGCTTGGAAGAAGAGCGTAAGTCACCCGGTGGCATCGTCATCCCCGACACCGCGAAAGAAAAGCCGATCCAGGGCGAGGTCATCGCCGTGGGTCACGGCAAGATCCTCGAAGACGGCAAGGTCCGTCCGCTGGACGTCAAGGTCGGAGACAAGATTCTCTTCGGCAAGTACTCCGGCACCGAGGTCAAGGTCGGCAACGAAGAGCTGCTCGTGATGCGCGAAGAAGACATCATGGGCGTGGTCGAGAAGTAATCAACCGAACGAATAAACGAATATTTGAAGAGAGGAAAACATGGCTGCTAAAGACGTATTGTTTGGCGATCCCGCCCGCACGCGCATGCTGCGCGGCGTCAACATCCTGGCTGACGCGGTCAAGGTCACGCTCGGTCCCAAGGGCCGCAACGTGGTGCTGGAGAAGTCCTTCGGCGCCCCGACGGTGACCAAGGACGGCGTCAGCGTCGCCAAGGAAATCGAGCTGAAGGACAAATACGAAAACATGGGCGCGCAGATGGTGAAGGAAGTCGCGAGCAAGACTTCCGACGTCGCCGGCGACGGCACCACCACCGCCACGGTGCTGGCGCAGGCGATGCTGCGCGAGGGCCTGAAGTC
>JACQER010000026.1 GCA_016200465.1 Gammaproteobacteria bacterium
AACTGTGGCGCGAGCACGGCTATCGGGAAATCCGCACGCCGCAACTCGTCGACCGCTCGCTGTGGGAGAAGTCGGGCCACTGGGAGAAATTCCACAGCGACATGTTCATTACCGAGTCGGAAAAGCGGCTCTATGCCGTCAAGCCGATGAACTGTCCGTGTCACATCCAGATTTACAACCAGGGACTCAAAAGTTACCGCGATCTGCCGCTGCGGCTGGCGGAATTCGGCTCCTGCCACCGCAACGAACAGTCGGGCGCGTTGCACGGATTGCTGCGGCTGCGTAACTTCGTGCAGGACGATGCGCATATTTTCTGCACCGAAAATCAGATCCAGCCGGAAGTGTCGGCCTTCATTGACCTGCTGCACCGGGTCTATGCCGACTTCGGCTTCCAGCACATCATCTACAAGCTGTCCACGCGTCCGCCCAACCGGATTGGCTCGGACGAAATCTGGGACAAGGCCGAACATGCCCTGGAGCAGGCGCTCAATGCCAAAGGGCTCCAGTGGGACTTGCAGCCGGGGGAGGGGGCGTTTTACGGGCCCAAGATCGAGTTCTCCCTGAAAGACAGCCTGGGACGCATCTGGCAGTGCGGCACCATCCAGGTGGATTTCTCCATGCCCGGCCGGCTGGGAGCGACCTATATCGCCGAGGACGGCAGCAAGCAGGTTCCGGTCATGCTGCACCGGGCCATTTTGGGCTCGTTGGAGCGGTTTATCGGCATCCTGATCGAGGAACATGCCGGCGCGCTGCCGACCTGGCTGGCGCCAGTCCAGGCCGTCGTCCTGACCATTACCGACGATCAAGAGCAGGCCGCCGGCCAGATCGAGAAAACCCTGCGCCATCAGGGCTGGCGGGTCGAATCCGACTTGAGAAACGAGAAAATAGGCTTTAAAATTCGGGAACATACCTTGCAGCGCATCCCCTACATGCTGGTGATCGGCAAGAAGGAAGCGCAGGAAGGTACCCTAGCCGTGCGCACGCGCAAGGGTGAGGATCTGGGCGCCATGACGCCGGAGGCGTTTCACGCCATGCTCACCCGGGAGACCGCGAGCCGCGGCGTTACTATTTTGGAGGAACAGAAACATCGCGACGGATAAAGAAGTTCGTGTCAACGGGCGCATCAACGCCCCGAAAATCAGGTTGATCGGCAGTGATGGCCAGCAGGTTGGCATAGTTTCCGTGAATGATGCGTTGCGCCGCGCCGAGGAAGCTGGCCTCGATCTCGTCGAAATTTCACCCAACGCGGTGCCGCCGGTTTGCCGGATCATGGATTTCGGCAAGTATCAGTACGAGGAAAGCAAGCGCAAGCACGCGGCGAAGCGCAAGCAAAAGCAGATTCAGGTGAAGGAAGTCAAATTCCGACCCGGCACCGACATCGGCGATTACCAGACCAAGCTGCGCAATCTGGTCCGCTTTCTGGAAGAGGGTAACAAGGCCAAGATCACGCTGCGTTTCCGGGGACGCGAACTGGCGCATCAGGAGCTCGGCATCGAGATGCTGAAGCGTCTGGAAGGCGATCTCAAGGATTACGGCGTGGTGGAACAGCACCCGCGCATGGAAGGCAAACAGATGGTGATGGTGTTCAACCCCAAACCGGGCGCCGGCAAGACCGTCAAGAGCGAGAAGCCCGCGCCGAAGGCGGAACCGAAGGCTGAACCCAAAACCAAGACGGCCACCTAGCCGTAGAAGTTTTTATTAAATCGCGACCGAACGGGCCACGCATGTGCCCGCAGGCGCTTAACCGAAGGAGTACAAACATGCCCAAGCTGAAAACCAACCGCGCTGCCGCCAAGCGCTTCAAAAAGACGGCGAGCGGCGGATTCAAGCGCTCGCATTCGCATCTGCGACACATCCTCACCAAGAAAAGCGCCAAGCGCAAACGTCATCTGCGCGGCACCATCATGGTGCACGGCACTGACACCGGCCGCCTGCGGCAATTACTGCCGCACAGCTGAGGAGGAATAGCCCATGCCAAGAGTCAAACGTGGAGTCACCGCCGGCGCGCGCCACAAGAAGGTGCTGTCGCAGGCCAAGGGTTATTACAACGCACGCCGCAAGGTCTATCGCGTCGCCAAGCAGGCGGTCGCCAAGTCCGGACAGTATGCGTACCGCGACCGTCGCGTCCGCAAGCGCGAATTCCGCGCGCTGTGGATCGCGCGCATCAACGCCGCGGCGCGTGAATGCGGTCTCTCCTACAGCCGATTTATGAACGGACTGAAAAAGGCCACGATCGATATCGACCGCAAGGTTCTGGCCGATATCGCGGTGTACGATAAAAAGTCCTTTTCCGTTCTGGCAGACAAAGCCAAGGCAGCCCTGGCCGCCTGAGCCGGCGAGGTGGCGCGAGCCGCCTCACGAAGCAATTGTCACCGAAAGGGAAAGGTCTACCGACCTTTCCCTTTTTTATTTGCAGCTGAGCGAACCGAACCGTGACCGATACGACGAGTGCAGTCGAGCAACAACTGAAGACGTTGATGACTGAGGCCGATGCGGCGGTCGCCGCTGCGGGCGATGTCGCGACGGTCGAGGACCTGCGTGTCAGGTATCTGGGCAAGAAGGGCCTGTTGACCGAGCAGCTCAAGAGTCTCGGCGGGCTTCCGCCGGAGGAGCGCCCGCGCGTCGGCGCATTGGTCAACCGCGCCAAGGAAGCGCTCCAGGTGAAACTCGGCGAGCGCAAGGACAGCCTCGAATCTTCCGCCCGCGACCGGCAGCTCGCGAATGAAGTGCTGGACGTGACGCTGCCGGGGCGCGGCCTGCGCCAGGGCGGACTGCATCCGATCACGCGCACGCTCGAACGGCTCGAGACCCTGTTCCTGCGCATGGGATTCGAAATCGCCGACGGTCCGGAAATCGAGGACGACTTTCACAATTTCGAGGCGCTCAACATCCCTCCGAGCCACCCGTCGCGGGCGATGCACGATACCTTTTATTTCGACGCGCACCGCCTGCTGCGCACGCATACCTCACCGGTGCAGGTGCGCTACATGGAAAAGCACCAGCCGCCGCTGCGTATCATCGCGCCGGGGCGCGTCTACCGCTGCGATTCCGACGTGACCCATACTCCCATGTTCCATCAGATCGAGGGGCTCCTGGTGGACACGGACGTCAGCTTTGCCGACCTCAAGGGCGTGCTCAGCGATTTTCTGGTGCAGTTTTTCGAGAAACCGCTCAAGGTGCGGCTGCGTCCGTCGTACTTCCCGTTCACCGAGCCGTCCGCGGAAGTGGACATCAGTTGCGTCATCTGCGGCGCCAAGGGTTGCCGCGTCTGCAAGAACACCGGCTGGCTCGAGGTGCTGGGGTGCGGCATGGTGCACCCCGAGGTGTTCCGCCACGTCGGCATCGACAGCGAGCGCTGGACCGGTTTCGCCTTCGGGCTCGGCGTGGAACGCCTCGCCATGCTGCGTTACGGCGTCAACGATCTGCGGCTGTTTTACGAAAACGACCTGCGCTTCCTGCGGCAGTTCCGCTAACCATGAAGATCAGCGAAAAATGGCTGCGTGAATGGATAGCGCCGAAGCTCGATGCCCGGGCGCTGGCGGATCGTCTGACCATGGCCGGGCTGGAAGTCGGCGCCATCGAACCGGTCGCGCCGAATCTGGAGCACGTCGTGGTCGGCGAGATCGTTTCCATCGCGCCGCATCCCTCGGCCGACAAGCTCAGGCTCTGCCGCGTGAACGTCGGCAAAAACAAAATCCTCGACATCGTATGCGGCGCCGCCAACGCCGCCGCCGGCATGAAAGCGCCCGTGGCGTTGGAAGGCGCGGTCATGCCGAATGGAATGAAAATCAAAAAAACGGAAATCCGCGGGGCGGCTTCATCCGGCATGCTTTGCTCGGCGAGCGAGCTGGGTATCGCGGAATCTTCGGAGGGTTTACTGTCCCTCGATCGCGATGCCAGGCCGGGTATGTCCATTACCGATTATCTCGGACTCGACGACACCACGCTGGAGATCGATCTCACGCCCAATCGCGGCGATTGTCTGAGCGTCGCCGGCCTTGCCAGGGAAGTGGCGGCACTGACCGGCGCCAGGATCAAGCCACCGGTCGTCAAGCGCGTCAGCGCCAAGGCGCGCCGCAAAGTTTCCATCAAGCTCGATGCGGGGCAGGATTGCCCGCGCTATGTCGGCCGGGTCATTAGCGATATCGATCCCGCCGCGATCACGCCGTTGTGGATGAAGGAAAAACTCCGCCGCAGCGGCCTGCGCAGCATCCATCCGGTTGTCGATGTCACCAATTACGTCATGCTCGAGCTCGGCCAACACATGCATGCGTTCGATCTCGACAAACTGCAGGGCGCGATTCATGTGCGACATGCCGTCGAAAACGAATCGCTTGAACTGCTCGATGGCAAGCGGATCAATCCGGAGCCGGGCAGTCTGCTGATCGCCGATGACCGCCAGCCTCTGGCGCTGGCCGGGATCATGGGTGGCCTTTCGTCCGCCGTCAGCGATACCACGCACCATCTGTTTCTCGAGAGCGCCTGGTTCCGGCCGGAGACGATTTCAGTTCGCGCGCGGTCGCACGGATTGCAGACCGATTCGTCGCAACGTTTTGAACGCGGCGTCGATCCTGAATTGCCGGCACGCGCCATGGAACGGGCGACCGCGTTACTGCTGGCCATCGTCGGCGGCAAACCGGGACCTATTACCGAACAAACCGTGCGGCGTCATCTGCCGCGCGTAACCCCCGTGCTGTTGAGGGCCGATCGTATCCAGCGCCTGCTGGGCATGGCGATACCGCCCAGGATCGTCGAAAACATTCTTGCGCGTCTCGGCATGAAGTTGAAAAAATCCGGCAAGAACTGGACCGTCATTCCGCCGTCCTGGCGTTTCGACATCAGCCGCGAGGTGGATCTGATCGAGGAGATCGCGCGGGTTCATGGGTATGACAAGTTCCCGTCACGCCAGCCGCGCATGGCCATGGCCGCGCGCCCGGTGCCGGAATCCGATGTCGATGAACCGCGTCTGCGCGCGGCGCTGGTGGATCGCGACTACCAGGAAGTCATTACCTACAGTTTTGTCGATCCCAAAATCCAGGCCATGCTCGATCCCGGCGTCACGCCGTTGCCGCTGGCCAACCCGATCAGCGCCGACATGGCGGTTATGCGCACCTCGCTCTGGCCCGGGCTGCTCCAGGCCATTCTCTACAACCAGAACCGCCAGCAGACGCGATTGCGGTTGTTTGAACTCGGGCGTCGTTTCCTGGCCCGGGATGACGACCTGACTCAGGAGTACGTGCTGGGTGGAGCGGTTTCGGGCGACGCCACGCCCGAGCAATGGGGCGCGCCCCGGCGCGCAGCCGATTTCCATGACGTTAAGTCCGATATCGAGGCCTTGCTGGCGCTGGCGGGCATGGATGAGGAGGCGCAATTCCGACCCGTCCGGCACGCGGCGCTGCATCCCGGACAGGCAGCGGAAATCCTGTACCAGGGCCAGCAGCTGGGTCTGGTGGGTCTGCTGCATCCGGCGCTTCAGGCCGGGCTCGGACTGTCCCAACCGGCGGTTTTGTTCGAGCTCCGACTGTCAATCCTGCAGCAGCAGAAGCTCCCTGTCTTCCGGGATTTTTCAAGATTTCCTGCGATCCGGCGGGATATTGCTATCATTGTGAATGAAACCACACCGGCTCAGGCTGTGCTGGAATCGGTTCGGAACGCGGCCGGAGAGTTGCTCGTAAACCTTGAGCTATTTGACGAATATCGCGGGAAAGGTGTTGATTCCGGAAGAAAAAGTTTGGCTTTGGGCTTGACCTTGCAGCACTCTTCGCGCACTCTTAATGAGACGGATGTGGAGCAGGTGATGGCGGAGGTTATGTCCACCCTGGAATCCAAGCTGGGAGCGGTACCACGTCAATAAGTACTTGGAGAATAAAGAAGAAGGTATAGACATATGGCGTTGACCAAAGCAGATCTTGCGGAAAACCTGTTCAATGAGCTGGGTCTTAACAAACGGGAAGCAAAGGAATTTGTCGAGTTTTTCTTCGAAAAAATCCGCACCGCCCTGGCCGAAGGCGAGCAGGTAAAGCTTTCCGGCTTCGGCAACTTCTCCCTGCGTCAGAAAAATCCCCGCCCGGGACGTAACCCCAAGACCGGCGAGGAGATTCCCATTACTGCGCGTCGCGTCGTTACCTTCCGCGCCAGCCACAAGCTCAAGGAGCGAGTCGAGCAAAACGCTCAAGCCAATCGCGAAAAGTTCAAAGCGCAGGCTGAACTAAATGCTTGACCCCGGCGAGAACCACGAACTTCCCACGATACCCGGAAAGCGCTACTTCACCATCGGTGAAGTGAGTGAGCTGTGTGCCGTCAAGCCGCATGTGCTGCTGTATTGGGAGCAGGAATTCCCCCAACTCAAGCCGGTCAAACGCCGCGGCAACCGGCGTTACTATCAGCGTCATGACGTGATTCTCATCCGCCAGATCCGCAGTCTGCTGTACGTCGAAGGTTTCACCATCAGCGGCGCGCGCAACAAGCTCGAACTGGACAATCCCGAACCCCTGGACATCAATCGTCAACAGGCCATCAAGACGCTCATCAACGAGCTGGAAGATGTTCTGGGCATGCTCAAGAAGCTCTAAATTATTCTTGTCTCGCGCCGATTCTCCGGTATGATGGCGGCCGCATATCGGCTGTACATCAGCGGTTTTTTACCACGCAATAAGCAAACGGGGCGTAGCGCAGCCTGGTAGCGCACCACCTTGGGGTGGTGGTGGTCGGAGGTTCAAATCCTCTCGCCCCGACCAATCTAATGGCCCGTACATGCCATCCTTGGCGCGACTCACGTGGCTTCGATCAATCCCGGCCCGTGCATCCATGCACGGGCGTTCAGCGGCGCCGATGTACGTTAAGTACATCGGCGAAAACCCCGCTTCACCCTCTCGCCCCGACCAATTTAATTACCTTCAAGTATTACCTTCCTCTCTGTTGAACGTTCCAGCCCCTGAACCCGTTGTTCGTGCTGGGGAAATGGCCACGCTGGCGCGGTTCTTGCCTGTATTTTTGATCAAGGACGATCAAAACGCAGGGTGTGGCCCAGAACCGTATACCGGACAACGTGACGAACGCAGAAATTCAACGAAGGGAAATGGCGAGCAACGCCCAGGCGGTGCGCATCATCGCGACCGGTTTTGCCGCGCTGATCGTGCTGATGATTGCACTGGTAATTTTCGGCCTGGTGCGGCTGAACGAGGTGTACAAAACGGTCAACGAGATCGTCACCGTCGAACACGTGGCCATCAAATCGCTGTATATCATGCAGGGCGCATCGCGTGAGCGCGCCATGCTGGTTCACAAAATTGCCCAGACGGAAGACCCGTTCGACCGGGAAGAACTGATACAGCGCTTCTACGATCAGGCGTCCGTGTTCGTCCAGGCGCGGCAGGATATGCAAGCCCTGCGTCGGTCGGAGGAAGAAAAATCGCTTCTCGAAAAGTTGTACGCTGGGACCAGTACGACGGCGCCACTTCTGCAACAGGTCGTCAATCTGGTGCAAAACGGTCAACTTGCCGAGGCGAGACGCCTCCTGTCGGAGAAGGCATTGCCGGCGCAGACGCGCGTGATCCAATCTGTGACACAGATGCTCGAATATGAGCTGAGCAAATCCACAAAAATGGCCGATACCGCGCGACAAAAACAGCAGCAGGGCGGTTGGTTCATGATCGCCAGCGGCGCCGGGGTCATTGTGCTGAGCGGCCTGATTGCGCTGTTTGTCATACGTCGTCTTTCGGATCTGGTGCAAAATCTCGTGCATACCTCGGGCGATCTTCGAATCGCACTAAGGGATCTGCAGTTCGAAAAGCAGGCGCTCGATGAGCACAGCATCGTAAGTATCACCGACGCGGACGGAAACATCACCTACGTCAACCAGAAGTTCATCGACGCCAGCGGCTATACGCGAGAAGAATTACTGGGTCAGAATCATCGCCTTCTCAAGTCCGACCACCATCCACCGTCATTCTTCGAAGACCTGTGGGAGACGATATCGTCCGGTCATGTGTGGCACGGGCAGATCTGCAATCGGGCCAGGAACGGCACACGCTATTGGGTGGAAACCACCATCGTGCCGTTTCTGGACGACGCCGGCCTGCCATACCAGTATGTCTCGATCCGGACGGAAATTACCCCAATGAAGGAAGCCGAGCGGATGCTCCAGCAAAGCAAGGAACAGCTCGAGACCATGGTGCAGGAGCGCACCAACGAACTGGCCAGGACCAATAGTGAATTGCAATCCGAGATCGATCGGCGCAAGCAGCTGGAGGAAAATTTACGCAGTCTGGCGATCACGGACACCCTCACCGGGATTCATAACCGGCGGAAATTCGACGAGGCCCTGGGTTCGGAAATGAGCCGCGCGGGGCGTTATGACACGCCGCTTTCCTTGGTCATGTTCGACATCGACCATTTCAAGCAGATCAACGACACGCGCGGCCATCTGGTCGGCGACAGGATTCTTGCAGCGTTGGCCGCCTTTGTCGCCGAAATGATCCGCTCCCACGACGTATTCGCGCGCTACGGCGGGGAGGAGTTCGTGATCCTGGCGCCCAACACCGACATGAACGGATGTCGCAAACTGGCGGAAAAACTGCGTGCCGCGATCGAACGGCATGCCTTTACAGGCATCCAACACGTCACGTGCAGTTTCGGGCTGGCCGATCACAAGCGCGGCGACACGGCCGCCGGTTTCCTGCGCCGGGCTGACGTGGCGCTTTACCGCGCGAAAAAGAACGGGCGCAACCGGGTGGAGGAAGAGTAACCGGCGACGGATCGGCCCGCGCCAGAACGGGATTGGATTCCCTGCGCGATTTCTGTATCTTCCCGCGCGGTATGCGCATATTGCTCAGCAACGACGACGGTTATCTCGCTCCCGGGCTCGCCTGCCTCGCCCGGGCGCTGGCGCCGCTGGCGGAAATCGACGTGGTGGCGCCGGAGCGCGATCGCAGCGGCGCCAGCAACTCGCTCACGCTGACACAGCCGCTGCGCGTTCATAAGGGCGAAAACGGTTTCTACTACGTGGACGGCACGCCGACCGATTGCGTGCACCTGGCCATTACCGGCCTGCTCGAAATGGAGCCGGACATCGTCATTGCCGGGATCAATCGCGGCGCCAATCTCGGCGACGACGTGATCTATTCCGGCACCGTGGCGGCGGCGATGGAAGGGCGCTTCCTCGGCCTGCCGGCCATCGCCGTGTCGCTGGCGGGTAAAGCCGGGGTGAATTTTGAAACCGCGGCGCAGGTGGTGCTGCGGCTGCTCGAAAAACTTCAGCGCGATCCCTTGCCGGCGGATACCATATTGAACGTCAACGTGCCGGACGTTCCGTTCGACCAGCTTGTGGGCTTCGAGGCCACGCGACTGGGCCACCGTCACAAGGCCGAACCCGTGGTTCGCGCCGCCGACCCACACGGCAACCCGGTTTACTGGGTAGGGGCGCCGGGGCCCGAAGCGGACGCGGGGCAGGGAACGGACTTTTATGCGATCCGTCATCGCGCCGTGTCCATAACCCCTTTGCATGTCGATCTGACCCGTTATACTGCGCTGGATCAGGTTTCAGCCTGGCTCAGGAAAATCTAGGAAATTCGCGTACCGAACCAACCCGGCGAGAATGGACGTCCACGGCATCGGCATGACCTCGCGGCGCACCCGCGAACGACTCATCCAGCGACTGCGCGAGGAGGGCATCCGCGATGAGCGCGTCCTCGAGGCGATGCGCAACGTGCCGCGCCACCTGTTCGTCGACGAAGCGCTCGCCACCCGCGCCTACGAGGACACGGCCCTGCCCATCGGTCACGGGCAGACCATTTCCCAGCCGTATATCGTGGCGCTCATGACCCAGACGCTGCTGGCCGGCGCGCGTCTGAAAAAAGTGCTCGAGGTCGGCACCGGGTCCGGCTACCAGACGGCCGTACTCTCCCAACTCGTAGACAGCGTTTATTCCGTGGAGCGCCTCGAACCGCTGATGAAACTGGCGCGCAAGCGCCTGCGCGAAATCGGTTGCCGCAACGTCCAGATCAAGCTCTCCGACGGCAGCTGGGGCTGGAAGGATCACGCCCCTTATGACGGGATCATCGTCACCGCCGCGCCCGCGGAAGTACCGTCGGCGCTGATCGAGCAACTGGCGCCCGGCGGCCGCCTGGTCATTCCGGTCGGCGGCCCGACGATGCAGGAGTTGCTGCTGGTGCAGAATACCGACAAGGGACTCTCCCAGGAGCGTCTTGAGCTCGTCAATTTCGTCCCGTTGGTGAGAGATTCCGTCTGAGAACGGCGCCTGCTTCCAGCACCGGGCTAATGACGTCCCTGAGAGGGGCAGTGGCTGTCATGCTGATGCTGCTCGCGTCTTGCGGGTTTCCGCTGGCGCCGGTGAGCGAGCAG
Organism: Gammaproteobacteria bacterium; assembly: GCA_016200465.1. GTDB lineage: Bacteria > Pseudomonadota > Gammaproteobacteria > Acidiferrobacterales > Sulfurifustaceae > Sulfuricaulis. The sequence goes on from JACQER010000026.1 coordinate 10,363, forward strand.
GGAGTTCCGCTGCGACAGCCGGAGTCCGGTTACCGGGCGGTGCGCGCGGGCGACACGCTTTACAGCATCGCCTGGGAATCGGGGCGCGATTACCGTGATCTCGCCCGATGGAACGGTATTTCCCCGCCGTATGTGATCAAGCCCGGACAAAATCTGCGTCTGTACCCGCCGTCGGGGTTGGAGCACGCGACCCGTCCGGCTCAGAAGCCGCCGTCACCTTCGCCCGGCCGGCACGTGGCTGCCGAAAAGACGTCGAACGAGAAAAAATCCGCGATCGAGAAACCGTCAGCGACAGCCAGGCCGCCAGCGCCCACTGTTGTCGCCAAATCGCTCGACTGGATCTGGCCCACGGACGGTTCGTTGCTGGAGCGTTACTCGGCCAACGGTCCGAACAAAGGCATCGACATCGCCGGCCGAAAGGGCCAGCCGATTCTCGCCGCCGCGCCGGGGCAAGTCGTGTATCAGGGAGGTGGACTTCGCGGTTACGGACAGCTTATCATCATCAAACACAACGCTGATTTTCTGAGCGCTTACGCCCACTGCGACAAGATTTACGTCAAGGAAGGGAATGTGATAAAACGGGGACAGAAAATCGCCGACATGGGCAGTAGTGGCACCGACAGGGCCAAGCTGCATTTCGAGGTTCGATACCGCGGTGCTCCGGTGGACCCGCAAGACTATCTTCCCAGAAAGTAACTATGCCACCACGCAAGCCGTCACGCGCACCGGTCAAAAAGGGCAAAGCCAAAGCGAAAGTCAAAGCGGACACGGTCAAGGTGTCGCCCGAGGCCGAGGAGGCCGAGGACGAGGCTCTCGCGCCGGCCGAGGAAGCCGAGGAAGAAGAGGCCGCCGAAGAGGAAGCCGCGCCCAAGCCGGCGGCCGCCGAGGAAGAAGAGCCCGAAACCAGCGGACGCGAATCAGGCGACGTGTATTATTCACACGCGGACGCCACTCGCATTTATCTTAAAGAGATAGGGTTCTCGCCGCTCCTGTCCGCCGAGGAGGAAGTCTTTTTCGCGCGCAAGGCGCAGAAAGGCGACGGCAAGGCGCGCAAGCGCATGATCGAAAGCAACCTGCGCCTGGTGGTCAAGATCGCGCGCCGTTACATGAACCGCGGTCTTTCGCTGCTCGATCTCATCGAGGAAGGCAATCTCGGCCTCATCCGCGCGGTGGAGAAATTCGATCCCGAGCGTGGATTTCGTTTTTCCACCTATGCCACCTGGTGGATACGGCAAACCATCGAACGCGGCATCATGAACCAGACGCGCACCATCCGGTTGCCGGTGCACGTGCTCAAGGAAATCAACATCTACCAGCGCGCCGCGCGTTACCTGGCGCAGAAACTGGACCATGAACCGTCGCCGGAAGAGGTTGCCAACCTGCTCGACAAGCCGGTCGAGGACGTCAAGGGCATGCTCGGGCTCAACGAGCGCGTCGCTTCCGTGGATGCGCCGCTGGATGACGATCCCGACCGTTCGCTGCTCGATGCCATCGCCGACGAGCGCACGCCGGATCCGGAAAAAGTCTTGCAGCGCGACGACCTGCAACAGCTGATCCAGCAGTGGCTGGACGAGCTCAACGACAAGCAGCGCGAGGTCGTCGAACGCCGCTTCGGTCTGAACCACCGCGAGATCTCCACGCTCGAGGAAGTTGGCGCGGACATCGGCGTGACGCGCGAGCGGGTGCGCCAGATCCAGGTCGAGGCGCTGAAGCGCCTGCGTGTGATCCTGGAAAAAGCCGGTTACTCAGTCGACTCCCTGTTTTAGTTCCTCGATCATGAGCAGGGCGGCGGCCACCCGCCGGCCGTCGCTCATCAGAAAATTGTAGGTGCGGCACGCCGCGCCGGTGTCCATCACCTCCAGCCCGATGCCTGCTTCGACCAGGGAGCGGGTCAGCGCCGGCGCGGGAAACCGCAGGCGCGCGCCCGTGCCCAGAATCACCACTTCCGGTTTCAGCGCGACGATCGTCTCGAAATGAGCCGCCCGCAGGTCGGCGAAGCCGGCCGGCGGCCACGCGGCGACCGCCTGTCCCGGCGTCACGATCAGGCTGGTCGTATAGACCTCCTCGTTGATGGTGACGCGACCCGGCGCATAGGCGCGGACCAGGTTCTGACCGGCTCCGGATTCAAGATGAATTTTCATGGTTGCGGGTGTCGTGCTTGTTCCATCGATGTCGTGAAACCCCTATAATGCACGCGTATTCAAGGTCTTGGCGGCAATACACTTAACTATACCAGTCCGGCTCAGAGCATGTCACAAAACGACGACTTCCCGCGCATAAAACGGCTGCCGCCCTACGTCTTCAACATCGTCAACGAGCTCAAGGCGCAGGCGCGCCGTCGTGGCGAAGACATCATCGATTTCGGCATGGGCAATCCCGATGGGGCCACGCCGAAGCACATCGTCGACAAGCTGGTCGAGGCCGCGCAGCGCGATGATACGCACCGTTACTCGGTTTCGCGCGGTATCCCGCGCCTGCGGCGCGCGATATGCCAGTGGTACAAACGCCGCTACGACGTGGATCTCGACATGGACAGTGAGGCGATCGTCACCATCGGCTCGAAGGAAGGGTTGTCGCACCTGGCGCTCGCCACCGTCGACAAGGGCGACTCGGTGCTGGTGCCGAATCCGAGTTATCCGATTCACGCCTACGGTTTCGTGATCGCCGGCGCCGACATCCGGCACGTGCCGCTGGTGCCGGGCGGTGATTTTTTCGCCGAGCTCGAGAAAGCCATCAAGAACGCCTGGCCCAAGCCCAAGTTTCTGGTGCTGAATTTTCCCGCCAACCCCACGACACAGTGTGTCGATCTCGGCTTTTTCGAGAAGGTCGTCGCGGTCGCGCGCGAGCACGGCATCTGGGTGATACACGACCTGGCGTACGCCGACATCGTCTTCGACGGCTACAAGGCGCCGTCGATTCTGCAAGTGCCGGGCGCGAAAGACATCGCGGTCGAATTCTTCACGCTTTCGAAGAGCTACAACATGCCCGGCTGGCGCATCGGTTTCATGTGCGGCAACCCCAAGCTCGTGGCGGCGTTGTCGCGTCTCAAGTCGTATTTCGATTACGGCATGTTCACGCCGATCCAGGTGGCGGCCATTCTCGCGCTCGAAGGACCGCAAGATTGCCTGGAAGAAATCCGCATGACCTACCAGAAACGACGCGACGTGCTGTGCAACAGCCTGTTCGCCGCCGGCTGGCTCGTGGAAAAACCCAAGGCCACCATGTTCGTCTGGGCGCACATTCCCGAACCGTACCGCGCCATGGGTTCGCTCGAATTCTCCAAGAAACTTCTCACCGACGCCAAGGTGGCGGTTTCGCCCGGCATCGGCTTCGGCGAATACGGCGATGAATACGTGCGCTTCTCGCTCATCGAAAACGAGCACCGCACGCGTCAGGCGGTGCGCTCGATTCGCGAGATGTTCCGCCGCGACAAGACGATTCCGGAAAAGAAAGAGCAGGCCATATGAAGCCCGTCAAAATCGGCCTTCTCGGCCTCGGCACCGTCGGCTGCGGCACCATCAGCGTGCTGGCGCGCAACGGACAGGAAATCGCGCGTCGTGCCGGACGCGAAATCAGCATTGTCCAGGCTTCGGCGCGCGATCTGAAGAAAAAGCGGCCGTGTTCGGTCGACGGCATCCAGCTGGTGCAAGACCCGCATGAAGTGGTGCGCAATCCCGAAATCGAAGTGGTGGTGGAACTGATCGGCGGTTACGAGCCGGCGCGCACGCTGGTGCTGGAAGCCATCGCCCAGGGCAAGCACGTGGTCACCGCCAACAAGGCCCTGATCGCCGTGCATGGCAACGAAATCTTCGCCCAGGCGCAGAAAAAGGGCGTGATGGTGGCATTCGAGGCCGCCGTGGCCGGCGGCATCCCCATCATCAAGTCGGTGCGCGAAGGCCTTACGGGAAACCGCATCGAATGGATCGCCGGCATCATCAACGGCACCAGCAATTTCATTCTCACCGAGATGCGCGACAAGGGCGCGGATTTCGCCGACGTGCTCAAGGAGGCGCAGCGCCTCGGCTATGCCGAGGCCGACCCGACCTTCGACGTGGAAGGCATCGACGCGGCGCACAAGCTGACGATCCTCGCCGCCATTGCTTTCGGCATTCCGCTCAAATTCAAGCAGGCCTATACCGAGGGCATCACCCGGATCACGCGCATGGACGTACAATACGCGGAAAAGCTGGGCTATCGTCTCAAGCTGCTCGGCATCGCGCGCCGCACCAACGGTGGCGTCGAACTGCGCGTGCACCCGACGCTGATTCCCGAACGCCGGCTCATCGCCAACGTGGACGGGGCGATGAACGCGGTGCTGGTCAAGGGCGACGCCGTGGGGCCGACGCTGTTCTATGGCGCCGGCGCCGGCGCCGAGCCGACCGCCTCGGCCGTGGTCGCCGATCTCGTGGACGTTGTTCGCACGCTCACGGTGGATCCGAACAACCGCGTCCCGCACCTGGCGTTCCAGCCGGACGCGCTCGTGGACCTGCCGATTCTCCCGATCGAGGACGTCGAAACCTCGTATTACCTGCGTCTGCACGCGCTCGACAAGCCCGGCGTACTGGCGGAGGTCACGCGCATTCTCGCCGATCTCAACATCAGCATCGAGTCGATTCTCCAGAAGGAGCCGCGTCCGAACGAGAAGACCGTGCCGGTCATCATCCTGACGCAACGGGTGCGGGAGAAGAACATGAATGAAGCCATCGCCCGGATCGAGAAGCTTTCCTCGATCGAGGGTAAGGTCGCGCGCATCCGTCTCGAGCACCTCAACCCGGATTGGAAATGAAAAATAGACAGGATTAACAGGATTAGAACAGGATTAACAAGATTAAAACCAAAAAAACTTTTTTGAACTAATCCTGTGAAATTGATTTTTTAGGAATTGGATTCATGAACCTTGGAACGCGTTACACCGGCCTCATCGACAAATACCGCGACCGCCTGCCGGTTTCGGACGATACCCGCATCATCAGCCTCGGCGAGGGCGCCACGCCGCTGATACGCCTCAACAACATTCCGCGTGAGCTCGGCAGGCAGGTGGACATTTACGTGAAGTTCGAGGGTCTGAATCCGACCGGCTCGTTCAAGGACCGCGGCATGACCATGGCCGTCACCAAGGCGGTGGAAGAGGGCAGTCGCGCGATCATCTGCGCCTCCACCGGCAACACCTCGGCCGCGGCTGCGGCCTACGCCGCGCGCGCCGGCATCACCTGCTTCGTGGTCATTCCGGAAGGCAAGATCGCGCTGGGCAAACTGGCGCAGGCGATGATCCACGGTGCGGTGGTGATCCAGATCCAGGGCAACTTCGACGCCGGCATGGCACTCGTGAAGGAGGTCGCCAACGAAGCGCCGGTTACAATCGTAAACTCGATCAACCCATACCGCCTGCAGGGACAGAAGACGGCGGCGTTCGAGATCATCGAGGAACTGGGCAGCGCGCCGGATTACCACTGTCTTCCGGTCGGCAACGCCGGCAACATCACCGCGCACTGGATGGGTTACTGCGAATACGCCGATCACGGCATCTGCAACAACCGTCCGGTCATGGTGGGCTACCAGGCAGCCGGCGCCGCGCCGTTCATTCTCGGCAAAATGGTGGACAATCCCGAGACGGTTGCGACTGCGATCCGCATCGGTCATCCGCAATCCTGGGACAAGGCCTGGCAGGTGCAGAAAGAATCCAAGGGCTGGTTTGAAAAATTCAACGACGAAGACATCCTCGCGGCGCAAAAGCTGCTGGCGCAGAAGGAAGGCGTTTTCTGCGAGCCGGCTTCGGCCATATCGCTCGCCGGCGCCTTGCACGACATCAAGCGCGGCAAGATTCCCGAAGGCAGCCGCATCGTCTGTACCCTGACGGGTCACGGACTCAAGGACCCGGACACGGCCATCAAGCAAAGCAGCGGACCGATGCTCAAAGTGAAGGCCGAATTGGAATCAGTCAAGCAGGCGATCCTGAACAACCTGTCCGGTTAGCTGCCGCTCTCTGTAACCCCCTGCCGTATAGTTGGAGTCGCCGACCCTGAAAACGGGTTCCCGGCTTTGTCCCCAAGCCTGCACCCCATTCCATGGCGGGCTTTTGATTTTCCCGGAAAGTGGCCATTTCCCGCCGATTATTGGACCTCAACCGTGAAAGTCTCCTGAAATCAAGCGCTCCGGCGGCATATCCCGGGCGCTGGCACAGCTATTGCTATAACTATTAGGAGGATATTCACGGGACCCCGGTGAGGGGAGCGGCAAATACGGGGCAGACGATGATCTTAAAGGAAACATCGTGACAGGAAACAACATGGACCCGGTTCACATCGAGCACACCGCCGACACCACGCACGTGGCGCTGGAAGCGGCGCTGGGTATTGCCGACGCCCGTATTCTGCATGAAAAACTGGGCGCGGTGCTGGCCAGTGCCACGCCGGTGGTGCTGGACGGCAGCCGGGTGGAACGTCTGGATGCGGCCGCCATGCAGGTACTGGCCGGTTTTTTCCGTACCGCCCGCGATCGCGGTCTGGCTGTCAGCTGGCAAAGCCTGCCGCCTGGCATCCAGCAGGCCGCGCACCTGCTCGGCCTTGAATTCATTCTTGAGATGAAATCATGAACGGACCGATTTCATTCAGCCCGAACATTCTGGCCCGCACCCAATCCTGGCCGCGGTGGTGGTTGTGGGCCGCCGTCGGCATGACGGTTTCGCTGATGTGGATGATTCCCTTTACGCCCTGGTGGGCGGTACTCGGCAGCAGCCTGTGCGCCGTGCTCACGCTCACGGTTCTGGCGTTCTATGCCCGCAAGCAGGAGGAAGCCAAGCCGCTCGAAGGCGAGGAAGTCCTCGAGGGCCACGACGCCAAGCAGGTTCTGGAACAGGTGGACGCGCTCATGTCGCCGTCCAAGGACATCGAACAGATACCGCAGGTGGACGAAGTCCTGCAGAACATGGCGGCGGACAATCAGCGCCGCCGCCTCGAGGACCTGATGCGCCGCTGGGTGGACGTGGCGCAGCGTTACAGCGAAGCCGCGCTGGTGCTGCGCAAGGAAATCTATACCGTCATCAAGCAGACCGAACAGGCCGCCAACACCATCGCCAGCAGCTTCGAGGCGGTGATCAACAAGGCCACCATCCAGGCGCGCCAGGCGATGGAGCTTCTCGAGGGCACGCAGGGCGCCACCAGCGACGGCGCGCCGCAATCGCTGAAAGATTTCATCCAGGTGTCGGACGAGCGACTCAACAAGATGGCCGACGAAGTCGTGCGCGTCGCCGATCTTTCGGTGAACATGGTGCGCGAACTTGACGGCGTGCAGAACCGGACCCAGGCCATCGACGGGTTCCTGCTCGACGTGGAGAAACTCGCCGATCAGACCAGTCTGCTGGCGCTGAACGCCGACATCGAAGCGGCGCGCGTCGGCGAACACGGCCGCGGGTTCTCGGTCGTGGCCTCGGAAGTACGGCGCCTGAGCAAGCGTTCGCACGAGTTCAGCGATCGCATCCGCGTGCACCTCAAGGAAGTGAGAACCGGCCTGAGCAAGACCTACGGCGACATGCGCATGTTGTCGGCGGCCGACATGGAACACGCTCTCCAGATCAAGGAGGACGTCGTCTCGCTCACGCGCTCGCTGGAAGACAAGAATCGCGAAGTCGCCGAGACCGTCAGCTGCATCAACGAAATCAGCAAGGAAATCGCGCAAGACGTGCGCAACGTCGTCGTCTCGCTGCAATTCCACGACATCACCAGCCAGAAGCTGAGCGGCATGCTGGAACCGATGGACGACCTGCGCCGTTCGCTGTACCACCTGATGCAGGAAACGATCGGTCTCGACAAGAGCCTGCTCAAGAACCTGCCGAACAACGAACGCTGGCTGTCGCGGATGCGCGACGACCGCGTGCCGGAAACCGGAGTCAAACCGATGAAAAACACCGTACAGGAACATCCCGCCGTTCATCAGGGCACGGACAACGGGCCCGCGGTGGAACTGTTCTGAAGGAGGGCCGCCATGGCAACCATACTCACCGTCGACGATACCGCCTCCATGCGCCAGATGATCAGCTTCACGCTGCACAGCGTGGGCCATGAGGTCATCCAGGCATCGGACGGGAAGGAAGCACTCAGAATGCTCGAAGGGAAGAAGGTCGACCTCGTCATTGCTGACGTCAACATGCCGAACATGGACGGCATCACGCTGGTGAAATCGCTGCGCGCGCTGGCCGACTACAAGTTCACGCCCATCCTCATGTTGACCACGGAATCGCAGGAAGCCAAGCGGAGCCAAGGGAAAGTCGCCGGTGCCACCGGCTGGATCGTCAAACCCTTCAATCCCGAGCAACTGCTGACGGTGGTGAAAAAGGTTCTGGGATAGCACCCATGGCCATCGATATGCGCCAGTTTCACCAGACCTTCTTCGAGGAAAGCCTCGAAGGACTGGCCGGCATGGAAACCGAGCTGCTGCGCCTGGAGCAGGCGGCGGACGGCGACGGCCACGAAACTCTGGCCGCCGACCCCGAGATTCTCAACACCATTTTCCGCGCCGCCCATTCGATCAAGGGCGGCAGCAGTACTTTCGGATTCACCGAAGTTGCCGCCTTCGCGCATGTGCTCGAATCGCGCCTGGATTCTCTGCGTGACGGACGTTCCCAGCCGGATCGGCGCGTGGTGGGCCTGTTGCTGCTGTCGGTGGATTGCCTGCGCAGCCTGATCATCGCTGCCCGGACCGGAAAAGAGACCAACCTGAATGCCATTGAGGCCGTGCGTCTGCAACTCGAGCGGCTCGAAAGCGATGCTCCGGTCGCGACGGCGAAGGAAAAAAAACAATCATCGTCGGAGGCGACGAAAACGACACGCTGGAACGTCCGGTTTCATCCGCAGGCGCGGATGTTTCACACCGGCAACGACCCGCTGCGCATCCTGCGCGAGCTGGGCGATCTGGGAGAACTGAAGGTGACGGCGGACACGACGGGACTGCCGTCCTGGGAACATATGAATCCGGAGGACTGCTATCTTTCCTGGAACATCGAGCTCACCGGCAATACCACGCGCGAAGCGATCGCCGAAGTATTCAACTGGGTCATGGACGACTGCCGGCTGGACATCAGCCAGCAACCCGCCGCCGGCACCGTTTTGTCCTCGCGCACCATCGCGGAAGCGGTGGCGAGCATGGATACCAACGCCGGCACTCTGCGAGTCAACGTGCCGAAGGTGGATGCACTGATCAATACGGTCGGCGAACTGGTGATCACCCAGACCATGCTGAGCCAGCTGGCGTCCAATTTCTCTTTCGACAACATTTCCAGGCTTTTCGCCGGCATCGAACAATTGGAGCGCAACACTCGTGAGCTGCAGGAAAGCGTCATGCGCATCCGCATGCTGCCGCTGAGCTTTGCCTTCAACCGCCTGCCGCGACTGGTGCACGACATGAGTCAGAAGCTCGACAAGAAAGTCGAGCTTGTCATCAGCGGTGAACAGACGGAAATCGACAAGACCGTGATCGACCGTCTGATCGATCCGTTGCTGCACCTGGTGCGCAACAGCCTCGATCATGGCATCGAGCCGCCGGCCGTGCGCAGCGCCGCCGGAAAGCCCCTGACCGGCACCATCGAACTCAAGGCGTACCAGAAGAGCGGCAATGTCATCATTGAAATCCGCGACGACGGCCGCGGCCTGCATCATGACCGCATATTCGCCAAGGCCGTGGAGCGCGGCCTGATTCCGGCGGACGCGAAGCTCACGTCGGACGAGATCGCCGAGCTGATTTTCCTCCCCGGATTTTCCACGGCCGAGGTCGTCAGCGATATTTCCGGACGCGGGGTCGGCATGGACGTGGTGCGCAACAACATCCACAGCTTGGGCGGCAACGTGGAAATCACCTCCCGCGCCGGGCAGGGAACCTGTTTCATCGTGCGTCTGCCGCTCACGCTGGCGATTCTCGACGGCCTCAGCGTTCAGGTCGGCACCCACACTTATATTCTGCCGCTCGTGAGCATCATCGAATCGGTCCGTATCCGGCCCGAGCAGGTCAGTCGACCCGCGGGCGGCGGCGAACTGTTTGGACTGCGCAAGGAATATCTGCCGCTGCTTCGGCTCTGTGACCTGTTCGGTGTCGCGCCACGTTCGGCCGATCTTACCCAGGGCCTGCTGGTGATCGTCGAAACCGACGGCAAGAAGGCCGGATTGTACGTGGACGATCTGCTGGGACAGCAGCAGGTGGTGATCAAGAGCCTCGAAACCCACTACCGCAAGGTGGACGGCATTTCCGCCGCCACCATACTCGGCGACGGCACCGTCGCCATGATTCTGGATGTCGCCGGTTTGATCCGCATGGCGCACGCCGGCGCCACGCGGCCGGCCGAGACGCCGTCCGGCCGCATGCCGGGCGTCACCACGCACACCGGTGTTAACGCACCTGTCATCAACTGAGGAACGGACATGGAACCAGCGCGCGTTTTACAGGATAAGTCCTTGCAGGCGAACGAGGAGCAATTTCTGACCTTCCGTCTGGACGGGCAGGAGTACGGCATCGCCATCCTCAAGGTGCAGGAGATCAAGGGCTGGGACCGGATGACGCCGATACCGAACAGCCCGCCGTACGTGAAGGGCGTGTTGAACCTGCGCGGCGTGATCGTCCCCGTATTCGACCTGCGCCTGCGCTTCGGTCTGCCGGAGACGGCGCGCGACGCATTCACCGTGATCATCGTCGTCAACATCGGCGGACGCCTGGCCGGCATCGTGGTGGACGCGGTCAGCGACGTCATTAACGTCGGTGCCGAGCAGCAATGCGCCGCGCCCGAATACGAAGGCCAGCAGAACCGCGAGTTCATCAAGGGGCTCGCGCAGGTGGACGGCAAGCTGCTCATCCTGCTGGACATCGACCGGATGGTGAATCCGGAGGCACTGGACAAGACCGAGGCCGCTGTCGCGGCTTCCCTGTAATTCAGCGACACATCGCAAAATAGGAGTCAGTCATGGAAATGTACTATGCAAAAGGCCTCAACCTGCGGGTCAAGATGATCGCCGCCGCGCTGCTCATGACTCTCATGGTCATCATCGGTGGCGTGGTGGGTCTGCGCAGCCTCGCTCAGGTCATAACCCCACTCGAGGAAATGCAGGCGAATGCCAAGGAAAGTCCGGCGCTGGTCAAAACCATTGGGCCGCAATACGAAAAGGCGCAGGCGGTCTACCAGAAATACCGGCTGATCACCATCGGCGGCTGCGCAGTGGCCCTGATCATGTCGATTGGAATTGCGATTTATTTCATACGCACCGTTTCCGATCCGCTGAACCGTCTGGTCGGTTCGATCCAGCGCGTCGCGGGGGGCGATCTGACCGTATCCCTGTTCACTGACCGGCGTGACGAGGTTGGCCAGGCCATCGGCGCGCTCAACGTGCTGGTGGACGAGTTCCATGAAAGCATGCTGCAAGTGTCGCGCGCCGCCGAATCCGTGGCGAGCGGCTCCCAGGAACTGAGCTCGGCCGCGGAGCAGTTGTCTTCCTCGGCGCAGGAGCAGGCCAGTTCGCTCGAGGAAACCGCCGCCTCGATGGAGGAAATGACCAGCACCGTGAAACAGAATGCCGATAACGCGCTGCGCGCCGACAAGGTCGCGCTCGAGGCGCGCGAAGCGGCCAACGAAGGCGTGGTCATGTCATCGTCGGTGCGACGTTCCATGGAGGCGATCAACGCCAGCAGCACCAAGATCGCCGACATTATCAGCGTCATCGACGAGATCGCCTTCCAGACCAACCTGCTGGCGCTCAATGCCGCGGTCGAGGCGGCGCGCGCCGGCGAGCAGGGACGCGGGTTCGCCGTGGTCGCCGCCGAGGTGCGCAACCTCGCCCAGCGCAGCGCTTCCGCCGCCAAGGAAATCAAGACGCTGATCCAGGACAGCGTGGACAAGGTCCAGGACGGCACGCAACTCGTCACTTCTTCCAGCAAGACGCTGGAGGGCATCGTCGAAAGCGTCAAGAACACGGCCGAGATCATCGCCGAGATCAGCGCGTCCAGCCAGGAACAGGCCTCCGGCATCGAGCAGGTCAACCGCGCCATCATGCAGATGGACGGTGTCACCCAGTCCAACGCCGCCCAGGTCGAGGAGCTTTCCGGCACCAGTCAGTCACTGGCCGCGCAGGCGGAACAGATGATGGACCTTGTGTCGCACTTCACGCTCAAAACCGAGGCGGTGAAACAGTTCTCGTCCAGTGTCGGCGTGGGCGAAAAAATGAAGGCCGCTTCCGACCAGAAACCGAACGAAGCCGCGGCGGCGTCGGAACCGGGCTCGTCCGGGAAACCGTCCAAGGCCCAGAACGTGCAGTACTTCAAGCCGCGGGTGGTGGCGCAGAAAGCCGGTTCCGCCGGAGGCGACTGGACGGAATTCTAGGCTGACACCGGTTTTCAATAATCCGGGGCGATTCGGTTGATCCAACCGCGCCCCCATAACACCATCAGCGGCGCAGGGTGACCATGGTTATCAGCCACACCGCCCCTCAAAAAATCAGATCCGTGCTGGACGACAGCCGGCTGACGATTACGGACACGGAGTTCCGTCAGTTGCGCGAGTTCATCCACGCGCACAGCGGTATCGCGCTTTCCGATCACAAGCGCGCCCTCGTGTGCTCGCGCCTGGCCAGGCGTCTGCGTCATCACAACCTGCAGCATTATTCCGACTATTACCGGATCCTGACGGAGGACGACCCGGAAGGTCTCGAACTCGTGGCGATGATCAACGCCATCACCACCAACAAGACCGATTTTTTCCGCGAACCGCATCATTTCCGGTTTCTGGCGGAAGAGGTGTTCCCCGCGTACCGGAACAACCCGAACCGCGACCGGCCGCTGCGCCTGTGGAGCGCCGCCGCCTCGACCGGCGAAGAAGCCTATTCGCTGGCCATGACCGCGCTGGAAGTGATGCCATCCTTCAACGAACGGGACATCCGTATCCTCGCCACCGATATCGACACCGACGTGCTGTCGCGCGCGGAGGCGGGCATATACACACGCGAGCAGGCCGGACAGATTCCGGAAACGCTGCTGCACCGCTATTTCCTGAAAGGGCGGGGCGAACACGAAGACCAGGTATTGGCCAAGCCGATCCTGCAATCCCTGATCAGTTTCCGCCGGCTCAACCTGCAGGAAGAACCGTGGCCGATGCAGGGTCCGTTCGACGTGATCCTGTGCCGCAACGTTCTCATTTATTTCGATAAGCCGACGCAACTGAAACTGTTCCAGCGCATGGCCGGCATGCTGAAAAAAGACGGGTACCTGATGCTCGGGCATTCCGAGGCCATGTACGGACTGGTCGACCTGTTCCGGCCGGTCGGTCACAGCATCTACCAGCGTCGCGGGAAGAGCGTCTCATGAAGCCGGCCAGTCCCAAGCCGGTGAATGGCAGTCGTCTCCCGGCGGGTTTCGCGCAGGATCTGGTGCGGCAGACGATCAACATCGGCGGCCTGCGCGCCAGCCGCGATCCGTTGTTACTGGACACCGTGCTCGGTTCCTGCATCGCGGCGTGTTTGTACGATCCGGTGTTCGGCATCGGCGGCATGAATCATTTCATGCTGCCCGAGGGCGCCGATCCGGGAAACCCGACCAGCGCCCGTTACGGCGTGAACGCCATGGAACTGCTGATCAGCGAGCTGATGAAGCTCGGCGCCGACCGGCGACGGTTCCAGGCCAAGGTGTTCGGCGGCGGGCACGTGCTCAAGATCCGCGAAAGTCTCGACGGCGTGCCGCAGCGCAACATCGATTTCGTGCGGCAGTTTCTGGAAACGGAACAGATCCCCGTGGTTAAAGAGGACGTGGGCGGTTATCAACCGCGGCGCGTCCTGTTCCATACGCACACGGGCAAGGTATATCTCAAGTACCTCGGCAACAACGAGGCCGCGCGCACCGCCGAGGAAGAAATGGTGTACCTGATCAGCCTGAAGAAACAGAAGCTGGACGGCGACGTCACGCTCTTCTGACGGTGCAAGTCATCATGGATATTAAATGGTTCACGTCATGAAACAAGAAAAGGGAATAAAGGCGCTCATCATCGACGATTCGGCGGTCATGCGTCAGATGCTCACGATGATCCTGCACGAAGACCCGGATATCCGCGTGGTCGGTACCGCCGCCAATCCTCTCATCGCACGCGAGAAGATCAAGGCGCTCAAGCCCGACGTGCTGACGCTGGACGTGGAAATGCCCGGTATGGACGGCATCACGTTTCTCGAAAAGCTGATGCGTCTGTATCCGCTGCCGGTGGTCATGGTGTCGTCGCACACGGAAAAAGGCGCGGCCGCCACGTTGCGCGCGCTCGACCTCGGCGCGGTCGACTTTGTCGCCAAGCCCCAGGGCAACCTCCGCGAAGGCATGACGCACGAGCTGATGGACGAAATCCGCACCAAGGTTCGGGCCGCCGCCAGCGCACGTGTGCGCGCCATAGCGTCCGGGCCGCGCCCGCCCGCGCCCCGGCCCCAGCCATTGCCAATGAACCTGACATCGACCCGTGACGGAATAGTCGTCATCGGTGCTTCCGCCGGTGGTACCCAGGCCATCGCCGAAATTCTACCCAAGCTTCCGCGCTCGACCCCGGGCATCGCCATCGTGCAACACATGCCGCCGAAATTCACGGCATCGTTCGCGGAACGCCTCGACGAACAATGTGAGCTGGAGGTTCGGGAAGCCAAAAGCGGCGACCGGCTCAAGCCCGGCGTGGCGCTGATCGCCCCGGGCGGTTACCACATGGCAATCATGAAAGCCGGCGGAGGATACGCGGTGCGGGTTTACGAAGACGAGCCGGTCAACCGTCATCGTCCGTCGGTCGACGTGCTTTTTCATTCAGCGGCCGAGGTGGCTCGATCCGAGGCGCTGGGCATCATTCTCACGGGCATGGGCAGCGACGGCGCGCGCGGTCTGCGCGCGATGAAAATGACGGGCGCCCAGACCATCGCCCAGGATGAAAAGAGTTGCGTGGTCTTCGGCATGCCGGAACAGGCAATCCGCCACGGCGGCGTGTGCGAAGTCGCGCCGCTCGATCGCATCGCCGAGCGCATCATTGCGTGGGCAAATTCGGAGGAACGGCCTGAAAACGGCAATTCGTTCAAAAATAGTCTATAAGTTTAAGAAACGTCTGCGTTTTATTCCGTAATCCGTGAATGTGTCCGGTGCACCATGATTAACAGTCTGTTGGAAACATGAGTACCTGACAACAGCCAACACCCTTTACGCAAACGACATGGAATGACAGTTATGGCAGAAAGGACGCGCAACGGATTTTTCAGGGTGTCATGGCTTCTGCCGTCTATTCCGGAGCTCGCGGGTTTATTTCACAGAATCCCGAGCATTGCTTTGATGGTGTTTGTGCTGGCAGCAGTCGACACCAGCCAGGCGCTGGCAGGCGAGCGTTTGCGGATTGTGGCGGCGCAAACAGCCGCCGACACGGGCCTGATCAGTTCCCTCGCCGAAGGCTTCCGCGTCAATCATCCCGATGTCGCCATCGATGTCCAGAAGGTGGGCGCGCTTTCAACGCTCGACCTTGGGCGCCGCGGCGCGGCCGATCTGATCATCACCCATTATCCGGAAGGCGAAAAGCTGTTTGTAGAGGATGGTTACGGCCTGCTGCGGACCAGCATCATGTACAACGAGTTTGCCATCCTGGGGCCGTCGAATGACCCGTTGAAGCTCGCCCGGGAAAAAGATCTGGTCACGGTGCTGCGACGTCTGGCGCATGAACAAGTATCTTTTCTTGTTCCAGGAAAACGTTCAGGAACCTTGAATAAACTCGATGAGCTGTGGCTCATGGCCGGTATCGAGCCCAACTGGGTCGGCTATGAAATCAGCAACGCCAGTTCGGTGGCCACCCTGAGGGATGCCGCGCTTTTCGGAAACTATACCTTCACGGACATTGCCACCTATCTCGTCAACCGCGAAATGGTGGCCGAGGAAATTATTCCTCTGTACCGCGACAACATACTTCTGCGCAATTATTATTCCGCCATCGTCATCAACAAAGAACGTATCCCCCAGGCCAACCAGAAACTCGCCGAGGAATTCCTCGAATATCTGGTTTCGGACGAAGCCCAGGACCGCATCCGCCGCTTTGGCGAGGACAGATTCGAAACGGCTTTGTTTATCCCGGCCGCGGGCCTTGATGAAGGGTTGAGGGCGCGCCGCGACCGCGTTGAGCTCGGGCGCAAGAACCATGAGCTGAAGCTGTTGCTGGGGTTAGTGCTGGTGTTTGTGACGCTATTCATATTCGCCAACATGTTGCTGGTGCGCATGCGCAAGATCGACAAGATCCGGCGCCGCAGCGAAGAGCGCTTCGAGTTGGCGGTTGCCGGCACCAACGACGGTATCTGGGACTGGGATGTGCTGGCGAACATGGCTTATTTTTCGCCGCGCCTGAAAACAATGTTAAAACTCGATCAACCGGATAATTTCTTTGCCAATCCCCGGCATGTCCTCGCCGAGCTGGCCAATCCCGCCGATCAGGCTTCCCTGCTGGGTAAGATCGAGCTTTATTTGCAAGAGGAAAATAGCGGAGCGGACGACTTGTTTCAGACTGAATTCCGCCTGTCCTCGGGCGCCGATGCTCGCTGGCTTCTGATGCGTGGCAAGGCGATTCGCAGTCCGACAGGCGAGGCGGTGCGCATTTCCGGGTCGGTTACGGATATCACGGACCGCAAGACACAGGAAGCGTTGATCGAGCACCAGGCCCTGCACGATGCGCTGACCGACCTCCCGAATCGCGCGCTGCTCCGCGATTGCCTGCAGCATGCCATCCGGCATGCCACGCGACAGAAAACCTGTCTCGCGCTGCTAATGATGGATCTCAATCGATTCAAGGATATTAACGATACTCTTGGCCATCAGGTGGGGGACAAAGTGCTGCAACAAGTGGCGGCGCGGCTTCAGCGTATTCTTCGCCCCTCGGACACGGTGGCACGCCTGGGCGGAGATGAATTTGCCGTATTGCTTCCCGTCACGGACGCCGCCTATGCGAATCATGCCGCCCAGAAAATCATTCTGGCGATGAAAAAGGTTTTTGAAGTCGGCGGACACAGTCTCTACGTCGGCGGAAGTCTCGGGATTGCCATATTTCCGGAGCACGGCCAGGATGTCGAGACTCTGATTCAGCATGCGGACGTCGCCATGTATCTGGCCAAGCGTTCAAGCAGTGGCTGTGCCTTTTATGACCAGAGTCAGGACCGTCACAGTGTTACGCGCCTGGCGCTGGAGAAAGACCTGCACGATGCGATTGATAACAATGCTCTCGATTTGTATTACCAGCCTCAAATAAACCTGCACACCAATAAGGTTTCAGGCGTGGAGGCGTTGCTGCGCTGGAAGCATCCGCAACGCGGCATGATCCCGCCTGACGAGATGATCCCTATCGCAGAGCAGACCGGCCTGATCAAGCCGTTGACCATGTGGGTCCTGAATAATGCCTTGCATCAGTGTGATGTCTGGCGACGCAAGGGATTTGATTTGAGCGTGGCCGTGAACCTTTCCGTCTGGAATCTTCAGGACCCCATGCTGACGGATGAAATCAGGGCGATTTTTTCCACCTGGAACATCCCGCCCTCCTGTCTGGAGCTGGAGATTACGGAAAGCGCCATGATGGCCAATCCGGAACTCGCGCTCGAGGTGCTGACCAGTCTCCACGCGATGGGCGTGCGTCTGGCGGTGGATGATTTCGGCACCGGTTTTTCCTCCCTGGCCTATCTGAGAAAGCTGCCGGTCGATTCACTGAAGATCGACAAATCGTTTGTGATCGGCATGGCGAAAGAGGATAACGATGCCACCATTGTGCGTTCGACCGTCGAACTGGCCCATAACCTCGGGCTGAGCGTCGTGGCGGAGGGCGTGGAAAATGAACAGGTCCTGGGATTGCTGGCCAAGCACGGCTGCGATACGGCTCAGGGCTATTTCCTCGGGCGCCCCATGCCCTTATCTGAAATAACGCAGTACCTGGAAGCCCATCGAGCTGATTTTTCCAATAAAAAACAGAAGTTTGATAATTATTTCAAACCAGGATCCGCGTAATTCCGAAGTTTGCAAGGGTTTCTCACCCTTAATCCCCGCAATCACGTACAAGCTTCCGGAGTTGTTCCATCGCTCAACTCCGCGTCCTGCATTGCAGTCCCTGTCATAAATTCGTAACATGATTTGTGCGGTCATGGCACTAACTTCCTGTAACAAATGAAATTCATGCCAATGGATGGCCGGATGACGATTACCCGGCGCGCCATGCCTGAATCACCTATGGGGAGAGCAATCCGGAGTCATTGGGTGCCAACGCAGGGGCGTGCTGGCCAAGGGGACTACACGTTTTTTTGCCTGATCTTCCGTCGCCAGCGGGTGTATGTGACGTACGCAAACGCCAACGCCAAAAAAAACCAGGGGGCCTTGTTTTCAGGCGCAGGGTAATCGCACCAAAGGAGCAAAGTGATGGATGCACTGAGACTTACATCGTTTTCCCGTTCGGGTGGCTGCGGATGCAAGATCGATCCCACGGCGCTGCACCAGATCCTTGAAAAAGTCCCGAAACAATGGGGCCAGTCAGACTTGATTGTCGGCATTGAAAACAGCGACGACGCCGCCGTCATGCGGATAAACGATCAAGAATCGCTCGTATTCAGCAACGATTTTTCCACGCCCATCGTCGACGATCCATATACCTACGGCCGCATCGCAGCGGCCAATGCGCTGAGCGACATTTATGCCATGGGCGCCAGTCCTCTTATTGCCAACGCCATTGTCGGTTTTCCGGTCGACAAACTGCCCATGGACGCGATGCAGGAAATCATGCGTGGCGCGGTCGAGGTATGCCAGGATGCCGGTATACCGCTGGCCGGCGGGCACAGCATCGAGAACCCGCAGCCGATCTTCGGACTCGCCGTGATCGGCATGGCGCGTACGCACATGGTGAAGACCAACGTCGGCGCCCGGATCGGCGACGTGCTCTTGCTCACCAAGCCGCTGGGAATCGGCATTCTCGCCAGCGCGGTCAAGACCGGCGTGATCCGTCCCCGGGCATATGAAAAATTCATCCATTACATTACCCAGCTCAACAAGCCCGGCTCGTGGCTGGGAAAACAACCGGAAGTGCATGCTCTCACCGACGTGACGGGGTTCGGTCTCGGCGGTCATTTGTTCGAAATGGCCAAGGGTGGACGGGTGTGCATGGAAATAGACACCACCGCCGTGCCGGTCATCGAAGAAGCCTGGTCGCTGGTGGAAGAGGGCGTCGTGCCCAGCGGCGCCTACCGCAACATGCACAGCTATGGCGATTCCTTGCGATTCGACGACGAATGGAACATCGATCATCAGCTCGTTTTCACCGACCCGCAAACGAATGGCGGTCTTCTGATGTCCGTGGCGCCCGAGAAAGCCGGCCTGTTTCTGGACACGCTCAAGGAGTTCGGCTTTGAGCAGACAGCCGCGATTGGTCGCGTGCGGGCCCTTAAAGGGACGGAAGCACCTGTGGTATTCAAGCGCTTGCACCAGGCGAAGCTGGCCGGCATGTCATTTGAAAACGCAGAGTCGTAGATAATCGGGGACGGCGAGCGACGCCATGGACGCAGGAATGTTTCCGACATTGCTTTCGCTCGGGCTGGTGGGCGGTTTCGTGTCGGGTCTTCTTGGGATCGGCGGCGGCATCATCATGGTGCCGCTGCTGTTGTATGTGCCCTCCGCTTTGGGTGTCGGGTCGCTGACCATGAAAACCGTGGCGGGCATTACCTCCGTGCAGAGCTTCTTCGGCGCGCTCTCGGGCGCCATCGGCCACAGGCGCTACAACCGCATCAGCACACCCCTTGCCTATGCCGTGGGTGGCAGTACCGCAGCCGGCTCCCTGGCCGGCTCGATCGCTTCGGCCTATCTGTCCTCGGAAACCCTGCTGATGGTCTTCGCGGCCATGGCGATCGTTGCCGCCATCATGATGATGATCCCCAAGCATGAGACAGGGCAGGAACCTGATGTGGAGGAGCTTGAATTCAACAAGCCGCTGGCTATCGCGGTGGGGCTGTTCCTCGGCACGCTTTCGGGCATTATCGGACAGGGAGGGGCGTTTCTTTTCGTTCCGGCGATGCTTTATGTTCTCAAAATTCCCACACGCATCACGATAGGAACGACGCTCGCCATCGGTATCGCCTCATCGGCGGCGGTACTGATCGGTCGTCTCGGAACCAACCAGATACCTTACCTGATGTCGGCGGTCCTGGTGGCCGGGGTTCTGATCGGCGCGCAGCTGGGCAGCGTCATGAGCCAGAGAACGCCGCGCCGGCTGTTGCGCGGGATGCTGTCCGTGCTGATCGCGGTGACCGCCATCAAGATATGGTACGAGCTTTTGCTGGCCTGAGCCTTCAGCCGCGCCGGCCGATGGAATAAAACGACATGGCAATAAGTCACGGTAAATAATAAATGAAATATTTTTCCACAGGAGATTGCAACAATGCGGAAGTGTCTATGGCCTTGCATCATCATGGCGGCTTTGGCATCAGCCGTTTCTCATATCAGCCGCGCGGATCCTCCCGAAGGCTATTCTTTTTTACCGTTTGACGAAGCACTAAAGACGGCCAAGCAGCAGAACAAAAAAATCTTCGTCTATTACGGTCGGTACGGCTGCGGCTACTGCGACAAAACCAACAAGGAATCCTTCAGCGATCCGGCGCTGCGCAAGCTGTACACGGAGCACTATGTCCTGGCTTACGTGGACGCCGAAAGCGGAAAGCGCCTGACGCTCCCGAGCGGTGAACACATCACCGAAATGGAACTGGGCGCCAGGCTCAAGGCGGTGGTGACACCGGTCTTCATCTACACCAATGCCGACGGACAGCCTATCTTCAGGACTCCCGGTTTTCAGACCGTCAAGGATTTCAGCAAATACGATCAGTATATATACGGCGACCATTACAAAAATCAGACCCTGGCGCAATTCCTCGCGCAAAACCCATGATGTGCCGATCGCTGCTGGCATTGCCGTTGCTCGTCAGCATGCCGGCATTGGCGGATACCTGGAGTTTCGATAACCGGATCGCGGTCTCGAAAAACATCGAGGCCGGTGTGTTTCAGCATCTGGATTCCTCCGGCCGGAAAAATATCGCCGTATCCGGCAACACCCTGGCGGTCGCATGGGAAGACAACCGCAGTGGTGCGCCTCAGACCTATGTCGCCTTGAAGAAGCTGGAGGCGGACGAATTCTCCACGGAACAGCGGATCAGCACCGGCAAGTCGGCCTTTGCTCCGGCGATCCTCGCGCTCGGCAAGGGCCGGTTTCTGGCCGGCTGGGAGCAGGATGGCGCAGTCTGGCTGCGTACGGTTTCGGCGACGGGACTCGGTTCGGTTCGACAGATAAGTCGGGCGGAAGCCGGCCAGATCGCATTGGCCACCACCGATGGTCGCCGCATCATCGCCGTGTGGAATCAACGCACCGGGCGCTTCAGCCAGATCGTCGCCACCATGATAAAAATCGGCGTCAAGGGAGAGACGATCTCTGCCCGCGCGCCAACGCCGGTGGACCCGGATTCACCCGTGGCCGATCAATCCCTTCCTGCTGTCGTCCTGACGAAGCAGGGTGCCACGGTCGTCTGGGAAGATCGACGCCGGGGACATACCGCCTTGCTCTACAGCCACGCCGTCGCCGACATGAAATTCAGTCCGCCGCGCCCGCTGAACGAAATATTGCAGAAATCCGAGCAATACGGTCGTGGCAGCGGTGTCACGCGGGCGGCGCTTTCCGTGTTTGGCGACGACCAGATCGTCGCCACCTGGATGGACAAGCGCGGCTATCAAACAGGTTACGACATATATGCCGCCTTCAGCCGCGACAACGGCGCAAGTTTCGGCGCCAATGAACTGGTGCAGGATGCTTTTGCCGATCAATACGCGCAGTGGCATCCGGCCGTGACCGGCAACGGCTCCGGTCAGATGGTCATTGCCTGGGATGACGACCGGGACGGCACGTCGGATATATGGTTGTCATGGAAAATCCGGGGCGGCTGGAGCACGAACCTTGCGCCTCCGCCGGCGGCCGACAGCCGGCAACAGACCAATCCCGCCATTGCCCTGGACACGCAGGGCAATCTTCATTTGGTCTGGTTGGAACAGGAGGCGGAGAACAGCCCGGGACGGGTAATGTATGCCGTGGGCCGCTACCTGCGCGGTCCACAGCCGTCCGGCGCTTCAACGCCGGAGAAATAGGAGAGAAAACGGAAGCCGCCGCTATTCCGTCAGCGGCCGGTGGATGCGCTCCAGGAGCGTCTCGGTGGTCTTCATCTGCGCTTCGAGGTCCTTCCGGATCTCTTCCTGTTCGGCGATGCGTTCGCCCAGACTGTCCATGTTCTCGTGAATCTTCTTCAGCGCCTCGAAGCTGCGGTCGATCATCGTCTTGTGCTGCTGAATCTGGGCGAACACCGGCGACACCGCGGCCTGGAACCAGTTCTTGGAGGCGGTGTTGCACTCGTTGAAGATATGATGCGCCTGGCTGACCAGGGTGATGAAGAATTTTTTGATGACGAAATGCTGCTCCGTCATCATGGTCATGGGGCTGTCACGGAACGCGTCGGCCTTTTCCTCGAGTTTCTTGAACTCCATGACGAAGGGCAGCAGCGACAGCCGTGGCGGAATGATCTTGGCTAGACCGTATTCGGTGTGCAGCCGCGCATAAATGGCCTCGACCACCTTGCGGATCTCGTCCGCCTCCTTGTTGACCTTTTCCATGCGCTCGCGGGTGCCCGCGAAGAAGGTCGCCATGCCGGTCTTGAGGCCGCGCGTGGTCCAGGTATCGTTCATGTCCACGCGCGTCCTGGCGATCAGTTCGTCGAGGCTCTTCATGCTCAGGTGACCGAGCAGTATCTGGGCCTGGCGTGACAGCGCCGCGCGCGTCAGCTGGAATCCCTCCAGCTCCCTGTCGTACTTCAGCTTCTCCTGGCGCATGCGCGCGACCATCTTGTGAATCGCATCCTGGTTCTTGCCGCTCAGGGATTTGAGATCGGTTAACTGTTGATTGACCCCGGCCAGCTTGGATTCGAGCAGCGCGCGGCTGCTTTCGACGCGGCCGCTGATTTCATGCACGATGCGGTTGCGGATCAGCATGTGCCGCGACGGGATCATGTCCTCGGAAAGCTTGTGCTCGAGCGCGGGCAGCCCGCTCTTGTCCGTCAACGCCTGGTCACCCTTGATCTTGGCGAGCAGTCCTTTCTGCGCCGACACCGGGAAAACGGATTTCCGGTCCACGTGCAGCACGCGCGCGGTTTCCTCGATCTGCCGGGCGATGCTCTTGGCCACCGCCGCCTCGTCGTGCAGTTCGTCCCAGAGAATGTCGATCTTGTTGAGCGCCACCAGATGCGGATTGCCCTTCACCGAGCTCACGTGGTTGGTCCACACGTCGAGGTCGGTCTTGGTGACGCCGGCGTCGGCCGCGAGCACGAACAGGATCGCCTGCGCGTTGGCCAGCGTGTTCAATGTCAGTTCGGGTTCCACGCCCAGCGCGTTCAGGCCCGGCGTGTCCAGCACCACCAGTCCCTGCTTGAGCAGCGGATGGGGGAAGTTCACGATCGCATGCCGCCACACCGGCACTTCGATCATTTCATTCGCTGCCGGCTTTCCGCCCTGCGCGCGCACATCGTACAGGCCCAACTCCTGCGCCTCGCGCACGTTGACCTTCTTGGTCTTGGTGATTTCGGACAGCGCCTCGCGCACTTCCTCGGCCGAGCTCAGCTTCAGGATGTGCTGAGTGGTCCAGTGCACCGGCGTGCGCTTGTATTCGGAAATCGTCAGCGCGGTCTTGCGCGTCTCGATCGGCAGCAATTTGACGCAGGGGCCGTCCTTCTCGTCCCAGCGCAATTCGGTCGGGCACATGGTGGTGCGTCCGGCGGAGGAGGGCAGCAGACGCTGCTTGTAATCGGAAAAGAAAATCGCGTTCAGCAGCTCGGTCTTGCCGCGCGAGAATTCCGCCACCAGCGCCACGGTCAGCTTGTCGGACTGGAGCGTTTCGATGAGTTCGTACACGCGCAGGTCCTGTTCGCCGTCACTCAGCCCCTGTTGTTCGACCCAGGTCTGGTAATCGGCGATGGCCTGCGCCAGATCGTCGCGCCAGCGTTTGAAATGCTCGAGTTGCCGGGAGAAACTGTTGACGATGGCTTTGGCCTGGCGCGACTGCACGAAATCCTCGATCGCAACCACGTTGCTGGTCTCGGATCGTTAAATAAAGGATTTAGTCGATAATGGTGCAAAAGTCAGGCCAAGGCCGGGAAATCCCCGGAAAAACCGGACTTTTACACCCCATTTTTCCGGCGCTCAGCGCGGCCGGGGCCTTCAGGTCAGCGCCGTGGTGCAACCGGTTCCCCCTGGATGTTCAGCCCCCTAATTTTCGTTTTCAACAGCGGTAATGCCTTAAAATCGCATCCAGGGCACGACATCTCATAAACGGTCTAAAAACGATACATGACTCGACCCGGCGACAATTCCGCCCATGGAACGCATCTGACGATCTATCTCCCGGGATTGTTCGGCGCCC
>JACQER010000025.1 GCA_016200465.1 Gammaproteobacteria bacterium
ATCCGGGCCCATGTCAGCATCGAAAAATCCCGCTTCGGCGCGCGCCGCCGAATCCGGGGAATACCTCATAAAACACGAGCCTTACTACGAATCGGTCGGCGAGGAAGTGGCCGTATTCGAGGCGGCATTCCGGCAACGATTACCGGTGCTGCTGAAGGGGCCCACCGGCTGCGGCAAGACGCGCTTCATGCAGCACATGGCGTGGCGCCTGAAGCGCCCGCTCATCACCGTCTCGTGTCACGACGATCTCACGGCGACCGATCTGGTCGGTCGCTATCTCATCACCGCCAACGAAACCGTATGGGTCGACGGACCGATGGCGCGCGCGGTGCGCGCCGACGCCATGCTCTACCTCGACGAGATCGTCGAGGCGCGCAAGGACACCACCGTGGTGATCCATCCGCTCGCCGACGACCGGCGCGTGCTGCCGATCGAGAAAACCGGCGAGCTGCTCACTGCCGGCCCCGGGTTCTGCCTCGCCATCTCCTACAACCCCGGATACCAGAGCGTGCTGAAGGACCTGAAGCAGAGCACGCGCCAGCGCTTCGTCGCGATCGAGTTCAATTATCCGTCGGCCGCGCTCGAGAAAAAGATCGTGCGGCACGAGACCGGCGTGGACGAAGCCATGGCCGAACGGCTGGTCAAGTTCGCCGGCATGACGCGCAATCTCAAGGGCCAGGGGCTCGACGAAGGCGCCAGCACGCGCCTGCTGGTGCACGCCGGCAAGCTGATGAGCGCAGGCATCGATCCGCGCACCGCCTGCCGCACCGCCATCGCCGAGGCGCTCACCGACGACCCGGAGATGATCGCCGCGGTCAACGAACTCAGCGCATCCCTGTTTTAACCCCATTTTTTAAAGACCAAACGACCCTCGGCTGTGGAACAGAGGTTGTCATGATTCTTGGGATACTAATAAATATTGAATTGACTATTTACTATTTATAGATTTATTCTTTAAAACAACTCTTGGGGGCTTTCAGGTTGTCATTCGCATGAACAAAACAGATACCCATCCCGTCACCGAAGTTCGCGAACAAATCCTGGATTCGGCGCTGAAACGATTCACCCGGTACGGATTCGGCAAGACCACCATGGCTGAAATCGCCAAGGACTGTCACATGTCGGCGGCCAATTTATACCGTTTCTTCGAGAATAAGGATGAAATCGGCGTGGCGCTGGCCTGCAACTGCCTCGGGGAGAAGGAGCGGCGCCTGCGCGAAGTGCTGGGGCGACCCGGGCTGAGCGCCGGGCAGCGGCTCGAAACCTTCATTCTGGAATCTTTCCGCTACGTCTACGAACAGTTCAACGGCCTGCCGCACATCAATGAACTGGTGAACACCGTTACCCAGGAGCATCCCGATGTGGTCACGAAACACAAGGGGGTATCCCGGGTCATGATCGCGCAAATTCTGACGGAAGGACATCGAACCGGCGAGTTCGACGTCGCCGATGCGATGGCGACAGCAGAGGCCATCATGGCGGCCACGACCATGTTTTGCGTGCCCTACTTCCTCAGTTGGCACGGCAAGGAGGAATTCGAACGATTGGTGCGGGACGTGGTGGGGCTGATCGTTCGCGGTCTCGCCAAGCGCTGAAAAAATTTTGTCCAAAGACTGAATAATTTTTGAAAAATTCATGATTTAGAGTTTAAACATCGGGTAAATCGCGCCGGAACGGAATGACGATTCTTCACGAACCAATAACACGAATGAAGCGACAGGAGAAGTTATGCGCAAAGCCAATCACATGATGCGTCGTTATGCCGAGCTGATCGTCCGACAGCGCCTCTGGGTGCTGCTCGCGATTCTGGGTGTTACGGTGTTCCTGGTCTCGCGCGTCACCAATCTCAAGATCGACATGGACCCGGACATCTGGATGCCGCAATCGCATCCCTACGTCAAAACGACCAAGGTGATCGAGCAAATCTTCACCGGGCGCAACATCACGCTGATCGGTCTGGTGCCGAAACAGGGTGACATCTACCAGCCCAAGATCCTCGCCAAAATCCAGCACATCCAGGACGGCATCGAGGTCATCCCCGGGGCGGTGCGCCACAACATCCTGAGCATCGCGGCACGCAAGGTAAAGCACATCAGGGGCACAACCGAAGGCATGGAAGTGCGCCCCATGATGGACGTCGTCCCGCAAACGCCGCAGGAGCTGGCGCGCCTGAAGGCCGCGATCGCCGACAGCCCGATCTATCTCAATGCGCTCGTCTCGCCCGACGGCAAGGCCGCCGCCATCGTCGCCGACTTCCGTCTCTCCAAGGACGACCCGCGTTACACGCCGCTGTACGAGTCCATCCGCAAGGTCGTGGACGCCGAGCGCGATGACAGCGTGACGATTCACCTCGGCGGCGGACCGGTGGCGCTTGCCTGGTTCGAGTTTCACATGGCGAAGATGCCGCTGTTTTTCGGGGTCGCGTTGCTCATCATCATGGGCATCCAGTACTGGTCGTTCCGCAGTTTCCAGGGCATGCTCCTGCCGATCGTCACGGCGCTGCTGAGCGTGCTTTGGGGTCTCGGGCTCATGGGACTGTTCGACATCCACATGGACGGCATGAACACGACCACGCCGATCCTGATCATGGCGGTCGCCGCCGGACACGCCATCCAGATCCTCAAACGCTACTACGAGGAATACCACCGGTTGCACGCCGAGCGTCCCGACACCGGGACCGCGGCGCTCAACCGCGCCGCCGTGGTCGAGTCCCTGGCGCAGATCGGGCCGGTCATGCTGACCGCCGGCCTGATTGCCGTGATCACCTTCTATTCGCTCAGCGGCAGCGAGATCTCGGTGGTGCGCCACTTCGGTATCTTCGCCGGTTCGGGCATCCTGAGCGCCGTGATCCTCGAGATGACCCTGATCCCGGTGTTGCGCTCTTACCTGCGCGCGCCCAAGCGGCGCGAGGCCGAGCGCGAGCGCCGCGCCGACGTTCTGGACCGCAGCCTGGCGCGGCTCGCGGACTGGCTCTCCGGTGGCCGCGCCTCCTGGTTGCTGGGTGCCGGACTCGTCTTCATCGCGCTTGCCTTCACCGGAACGCTGCTGCTGCGCGCCGACAACAGCCTCAAGCGTTACAACCTGGAAGGCAGCGAAGTACGCACCGACGACACCGCCCTCAACGCCCGCTTCGCCGGCACCAGCTCGATCTTTTTCCTGATCGAGGGTCAGGGCCAGGACAGTCTCAAGGAGCCGAAGGTGCTGCAGGGCATGTCCGAGCTCCAGGCCTTTCTCGAAAGCCAGCCGCAGGTGGGCAAGACCCAGTCGCTCGCCGA
>JACQER010000032.1 GCA_016200465.1 Gammaproteobacteria bacterium
CTGATCGAGCAGGCGGTCGAGGATCATGCGGTGCAGGGCGTCGAGATTGGTCCAGGGCAACTCGCCGCGGCGGACGCGGTCCATCGAGGGGCCGTAGCCGCCCCGCCAGGCGTCGGCGAACTTGGCCCAATCGACGGTCAGGCCTTTTGCTTTGCCGAGCTCGGCCCCCTCGCGGATGATTGCGCCGCGCCAGTCGACGACCGTGCCGAAGACGTCGAAGACCAGGGCTTTGACCGAAGCGACGTTGACCATCAGCAGTGGTGACAAGAGGAAACTCCGGCGGCGCATTTTGATGTTATCCTGTCTGGGATATCGTAGCAGGAGGGGATTTCGAAATGCCAACCTCACGTCGCAGGTTTCTTCAGACCGCCGCCGCCGCGCCGATCATCCTCGGCGCCGCCGACAAGGCGGGAACCAGGCGCCCGGTGCTGGGCAGTGGAGAGTACACCTACGAGGCGATCCATGACTGGGGAGAGCTGCCCGCGCGCATCCAGTACGGCAACACCCACGGGGTGTGCGAGGATTCGCAGGGCCAGATTTACGTGCACCACACGGTCAACGCCGCGAGCGAGAGCGAAGACACCATGGTGGTGTTCGATTCCAAAGGCAAGTTTGTGAAGTCCTGGGGCAAGCAGTTCAAGGGCGGCGCCCATGGGTTGCACATCCGCAAAGAGGGAAGGGAAGAGTTCCTTTACCTCTGCGACATGAAGCACAATTTCGTCGCCAAGACCACGCCCCAGGGCGAAGAAGTCTTTACGCTCGGGTACCCCAAGGAATCGGACATGTACCGGATGGATGCCGAAGGCAAACCGCTGGTCCTGTACCGGCCTACCAATCTGGCGATCGCGCCGAACGGTGACATTTACGTCGGCGACGGCTACGGCTCGAGCTACATAAACCAGTACAACCGTAAGGGTGAGTTCATCCGCACTTTCGGCGGGAAGGGTTCCGGGCCGGGAGAATTGAATTGCCCGCACGGGATCACGATGGACACACGGGGCCCTGAGCCGCTTCTGTTGGTTGCCGATCGCGCCAACAATCGCTTGCAGTATTTTTCGCTGGACGGCAAGCACTTGAAATTCGTCACTGGCGTAAACCTGCCGTGTCATTTCCACGAGCGCCAGGGGGTGATGGTGATCCCGGACCTGGCGGCCCGCGTGACGCTCATCGATCGTCACAACAAAGTCATCCAGCATATGGGTGAAGGCCCGCGGAACTACCGCGAGGTCCGCACCAAGTCGCGCGATCAGTTCGAGCCGGGCAAGTTCATC
>JACQER010000036.1 GCA_016200465.1 Gammaproteobacteria bacterium
GCGCGTGTGGATGCCGATGATCATGCCCTCGTACATTTCTTCGCCCGGACCGACGAACATGCGTCCGCGTTCCTGCAGGTTGAAGAGCGCGTAGGCGACGCTTTGGCCGGCGCCGTTCGAGATCAGCACGCCGTTGATGCGCCCGCCGACCACGCCCTTCTTCGCCGGACCGTAGTGATCGAACACGTGATAGATCAGGCCGCTGCCGGCGGTGGCGGTGAGGAAGTCGGTTTGAAAGCCGATGAGCCCGCGCGCGGGAATCATGTACTCGAGGCGCACGCGGCCCTTGCCGTCCGGCTCCATGTTGAGCAGGTCGCCCTTGCGCTGGCCGAGTTGTTCCATGACCGCGCCCTGGTGCTGCGTTTCGATATCCACGGTCAGCAGTTCGTACGGCTCGTGCAGCTCGCCGTTCACTTCCTTGGTGATGACCTGCGGCCGCGACACGCCGAGCTCGTAGCCCTCGCGCCGCATGTTTTCGATGAGTATGCCCAGGTGCAGTTCGCCGCGCCCGGAGACGCGGAATTTGTCCGGGCTGCCGGTGTCTTCCACGCGCAGCGCGACGTTGTGGATCAGCTCGCGTTCGAGCCGCTCGCGGATCTGGCGGCTGGTGACGTATTTGCCGTCCTGGCCCGCGAACGGGGAATTGTTGACCTCGAAGGTCATGGTCACGGTCGGCTCGTCCACCGACAGCGGCGGCAGCGCCTCGACGTTGTTCGGGTCGCACAGCGTATCGGAGATGCGCGGCGCCTCGATGCCGGTGATGGCGACGATGTCGCCGGCCTCGGCCTCGGGCACTTCGGTGCGCTCCAGCCCCATGAAGCCGAGCACCTGCAGTACCTTGCCGTTGCGGGTCTTGCCGTCGTGGTCGATGACCGTGACCGCCTGGTTGGTCTTCACCTTGCCGCGGGTGATGCGGCCGATGGCGATGGCGCCGACATAGCTCGAATAGGCGATGCTCGATACCTGCATCTGGAAGGGGCCTTCGGGATCGACCTTGGGCGGGGCGACATGCTTGATGATGGTTTCGAACAGCGGCGTCATGTCGCCTTCGCGCACGTCCGGCGTGAGCCCGGCGTAGCCGTTCAGCGCCGAGGCGTACACCACCGGGAAGTCGAGCTGTTCGTCGGTCGCGCCGAGTTTGTCGAACAGGTCGAAAGTCTGGTTCAGCACCCAGTCGGGACGCGCGCCGGGGCGGTCGATCTTGTTGATGACGACGATGGGTTTCAGGCCTTGGGCAAACGCCTTGCGCGTGACGAAGCGCGTCTGCGGCATCGGTCCGTCCACGGCGTCGACCAGCAGCAGCACCGAGTCCACCATCGACAGCACGCGCTCGACTTCGCCGCCGAAGTCGGCGTGGCCCGGCGTATCCACGATGTTGATGCGATAGTCGTTCCAGCGGATCGCGGTGTTCTTGGCTAGGATGGTGATGCCGCGTTCCTTTTCCAGGTCGTTCGAATCCATGATGCGCGTGCCCACGGCCTGGTGCGCGGCGAAGGTGCCGGACTGGGTGAGCAGCTTGTCGACGAGCGTGGTCTTGCCGTGGTCGACGTGGGCGATGATGGCGATGTTGCGCAGTTTCTGAATCATGGGACTAACCGGGTGTAAGGGCAAAAAGGCCGCGCATTATACACAGTTGCCGAGCAACGGCCTAATGGCGCGTGGGGTTCGCCGGGGCGTTGTGGGGGGTGGCAAACAGCTGTTCCGCGTCGATACGGTCGAATTCGTAGCGGTTGCCGCAGAATTCGCAGTCCACACTGACCGAGCCCTGCTCGTCGAGGATGGAATGGATTTCATCGTGTCCGAGCATGCGCAACACCGCCTCGACCCGTTCCCGCGAACAGGAGCAGCGGAAGCTGACAGGCACGCGCGAAAACAGGCGTATGTCCTCTTCGTGGTAGAGGCGGTGGAGAATTTCGCGCACCGGAAGCGCAAGCAGTTCGTCGCGCGTCAGGGTCGAGCCGAGATGCACTGCGCGCGTCCAGGCGTCATCGTCGGAATGCCCGCCTTCCGGCAGGCGTTGCAGCAACATGCCCGCCGCCTGCCGCGGGTCGGCGGCGAGCCACAGGCGCGTGGCGAGCTGCTCGGAACGGGCAAAATAGTTCTCGAACGCCTCGGCCACGGTCAATCCTTCCAGGGCAACGATCGCCTGGTAGCGTTCCTTGCCTTTCAGCGGGTCGATCGTGACCGCGAGGCGACCGTCGCCCACCAGTGTGGCAAGCGGGACGTCCGGGATCTCGCCCTGCCATTGGGCAATGGCGCGCATGGTCCGGTTACTGGTGCACTCCACCACCAGCAGGCTCACCGGCCCCTTGCCCTGCACCTGCATGATCAGCCGGCCGTCGAACTTGAGCGTCGAGGTCAGCAGCGCCGCGGCCGCCATCAGTTCACCGAGGATTTCGCGCACGCGCGGCGGATATTTACGGCGTTCGAGTACCGCCTGCCAGGTCGCGTCGAGATGCACGATCTCGCCGCGGATCGGTGCGTGTTCGAACATGAAGCGTTGCAGGGAGTCGCCCGTAATCATGATTGGCCTACGGAATAATTATAACCGCCGGCAAGGCCGGCGGTTGGTGATGCCGCGGGAAAGAAGCGGAGCGCGGGATCAGCCGCTTTTCAATTCACCGGCTTGTTCCTTGGCGATTTCGCGGCGGACCTCGTCCATGTCGAGCGATTTGGCCTTCTCGATCACCTGCTCCAGCGCCGCGGCCGGCAATGCGCCGGGCTGCGCGAAGATGATGATCTTGTCGCGGAAGATCATCAGGGTAGGAATCGAGCGGATCTGGAAGTAACCGGCCAGCGCCTGCTGCTCCTCGGTGTTGACCTTGGCGAACACCACGTCCGGGTATTTCTCCGAGGCGGCTTCATAGGCCGGCGCGAACGAACGGCACGGCCCGCACCACGGCGCCCAGAAATCCACGATCACCATGCTGTTTCCACCGACGACCTGGTGGAAGTTTTCCTGAGTCACTTCGACGGTTGCCACTTTGTACCCCCGCGGCATCGCGGGGATGCCATCTGAAAGTTAAGGTTGAAAAACGGATTATACCGGCCTGAAACGACAGTGCGCAGATTACATGGGGATGGGCGCTGAGATATCAAGCCGGATGTATCACACAAGGTGGGTTGGATGGCTGCCGATGCAAACGGATCGTGTTTGGGTGCGTGAAAACCAAGACCGGCGTCCAACGCCGTTCAGCGCGACTCCTTGCCCAGAATCTCGCGCTCCACTTGGTCCAGGCTGGTGTGACGCACGTCCTTGCCCTTCACCAGGTAGATGATGTATTCGCAGATGTTGCAGGCGTGGTCGCCGATGCGCTCCAGTGCCCGCGCCGCCCAGATGACGTTCAGTACGCGCGAAATCGTGCGCGGGTCTTCCATCATGTAGGTGATCAGCTGGCGCATGGCGCCGTCGTATTTCTGGTCGATCTTGACGTCCTCGCGTGCCACGCGTACCGCCGCCTCGATGTCGAGGCGCGCGAACGCGTCGAGCGTTTCGTGCAGCATCTGGCGCACGTGGATGCCGAGCGTCTGGATTTCCGCGTAGTTGTTCTTGGGACGCTCTTCGCCCGCCAGCCGCACCGCCATGCGCGCGATCTTCTCGGCCTCATCGCCGATGCGCTCGAGATCGGTGATGGTTTTGATGACTGCGACCACGAGCCGCAGGTCACTGGCCGCGGGCTGACGGCGCGCGATGATCTGGTTGCACTCCTCGTCGATCGTGACTTCCATCTTGTTGACCTGGGTGTCGTGCAGGATGACGTTTTCACCCAGCGCCGTGTCGCCCTTGATGAGGGCATCGAGAGCCTGTTCGATCTGCTGCTCCACGAGCCCGCCCATTTGCAGCACGCGCGAGCGGATGTCTTCCAGCTCGGCGCTGAATTGGCGGGAGATATGGGTATGCATCTGTTCCATCGCTGTGACTCCTCCGGATCGGCGTTAACCGTAGCGTCCGGTGATGTAATCTTCGGTCTGTTTCTTGGACGGATTGGTGAAGATGGTGTTGGTGTCGCCGAACTCCACCGCCTCTCCCAGGTACATGAAGGCCGTGAAGTCTGATACACGCGCGGCCTGCTGCATGTTGTGCGTGACGATCACGATAGTATAGTTCTTTTTGAGTTCGTAGATCAGTTCTTCGATCTTCAGGGTCGAGATCGGATCGAGCGCCGAGGCCGGTTCGTCGAGCAGCATCACTTCCGGTTTCACGGCGATAGCGCGCGCGATGCACAGGCGCTGTTGCTGCCCTCCGGACAGGCTCATGCCGCTCTGACGCAGCTTGTCCTTGACCTCGCCCCACAGCGCCGCCTGCGTGAGCGCCCATTCCACGCGATCGTCCATTTCCGAACGCGGCAGTTTCTCATACAGGCGCACGCCGAAGGCGATGTTCTCGTAGATCGACATGGGAAACGGCGTCGGCTTCTGGAATACCATGCCCACCCGCGCGCGCAGCCGGAACAGGTCGGCTCCCGGCGCGAGGACGTTCTCGCCGTCGAGCAGGATCTCGCCGGTGGCGCGCTGGCCCGGGTAGAGCTCGTACATGCGGTTGAAGGTGCGCAGCAGCGTGGACTTGCCGCAGCCCGACGGGCCGATGAAGGCCGTGACCATGTTGGTGGCGACATCCAGGCTGATGTTCTTGAGCGCCTGGTACTTGCCGTAATAGAAGTTCAGGTCGCGCACCTGAATCTTGCCGTGGATGTCGTTGGCCATCAGTGCTCCAGTCGCACCTTGCGCAGCAGGGTTCGCGCCAAGATGCTCAGCGCCAGCACGCTCAGGGTGATCAGGAGCGAACCGGCCCAAGCGAGCGTGTGCCATTCCGGGTACGGGCTCATGGCGAACTGGAAGATCACCACCGGCAGGTTGGCCATCGGCTGCATCAGGTCGGTGCTCCAGAACTGGTTGTTGAGCGCCGTGAACAGCAGCGGCGCGGTTTCGCCGGCGATGCGCGCGACCGCCAGCAGCACACCGGTGAGGATGCCGGAAAGCGCCGCGCGGTAGGCCACGAGCGAGATCATTTTCCAGCGCGGCGCGCCCAAGGCGAGCGCCGCCTCGCGCAGCGGGTTCGGCACGAGCCGCAGCATTTCCTCGGTGGTACGGATCACGACCGGCAGCATGATGATGGCGAGCGCAATCGCGCCGGCGAGCGCGGAGAAATGCCCCATGCGGATCACGACCATCTCGTAAACGAAAAGCCCGATGATGATCGACGGCGCGGACAGCAGAATGTCGTTGATGAAGCGGATGGTCCCGGCGACCCAGGTGCGGCCGCCGTATTCCGCGAGATAGGTGCCGGCGAGGATGCCGACGGGCGTGCCGATCACGGTCGCCAGTCCCACCATGATGAGACTGCCGACGATGGCGTTGGCCAGTCCGCCGGCGGCGCCGGGAGCGGGTGTGTTCTGGTGAAACAGGTTCCAGTCGAAGGCCGAGACGCCGTAGCTCAGCGTGGTCCAGAGTATCCAGAACAGCCAGAACAGGCCGAAGACGGTGGCGAGCAGCGACCCCGTGAGATTCACGATGTTGACGGTACGCCGCCGCAAGTAGCGCAGGTCCATGGCTCAGCTTTTGGCGCTGTCGCGCGACTCCAGCCCGAGCAGCAGTAGCTTGGCCAGCGCCAGCACGATGAAGGTGATCATGAACAGCACCAGCCCGAGCGCGATGAGCGCGGAGGTGTGCATGTCGCCCACGGCTTCGTTGAATTCGTTCGCCAGCGTCGAGGCGATGGAATTTCCCGGCTCGAACAGCGAGGCGCTCATGCGGTGGGTGTTGCCGATGACGAAAGTCACGGCCATGGTTTCGCCGAGCGCCCGCCCCAGCCCCAGGAATATGCCGCCCACCGCGCCGACGCGCGTGTACGGCAGCACCACGTTCCACACCACTTCCCAATGCGTGGCGCCGACGCCGTAGGCCGACTCCTTGAGAAACTTGGGCGTGGTGAGAAACACGTCGCGCATGAGCGCGGTGATGAACGGAATGATCATGATGCCGAGGATGATGCCGGCGGGCAACATGCCGATGCCGAGCGGCGCGCCCTGGAACAGGGCGCCGATGAGCACGGTGTCGCCGAATCGCGCCTGCAGCCAGGGCTGGACATGCTGCGACATGACCGGCGCGAACACGAACAGTCCCCACATGCCGTAGATGATGCTGGGAATGGCCGCGAGCAGCTCGATGGCGGTACCGATCGGGCGTCGCATCCATCCCGGCGCCACCTCGGTGAGAAATACCGCGATGCCGAAGCTCATCGGTACCGCGATCAGCAGCGCGATCACGGAACTGACCAGCGTTCCGTAAATCGGCACGAGCGCCCCGAATCGTTCAGTCACCGGATTCCATTCGTCGGTCACGAGGAATTTCGGGCCGAACGCGACGAGAGCCTGCCAGCCGCCGACAAACAGAGACACGATGATGCCGGCGAGGATCACCAGCACCAGCCAGGCCGAGCCGGTGGTCAAGGCTTGAAAGAAACGGTCCATCAGGCGTTGTCGCCCGCTGATGGTGTCGGAAATGTGTGAACGGCTGATGTCCATATTATTATGGTAAAGAGAAAGCGGGGTCACGAAGGACCCCGCAGATTTACCGCTCGTTTGCCGGCAATCTTACTTCTGGACCATGCCGTCGGTCCAGATAGCCTTGCCGCTCGCGTCCTTGATCTCGGTTTTCCATGTTTCTTCGACCAGTTTCACGATGCTGGCCGGCATCGGGACGTAATCGAGTCCCTCGGCCATCTTGCCACCGTGGTGATAGGCCCAGTCGAAGAACTTCAGCACCTGCTGGGCGGTCTCGGTTTTTTCCTGTTTCTTGTAAACCAGGATGAAGGTCGCGCCCGTGATTGGCCAGCTTTTCGCGCCCAGCTGATCGGTGAGCATCAGATTGAAACCCGGCGTGCCTTTCCAGTCGGCGCCCGCGGCCGCGGCCTGGAACGTTTCGCTGTCCGGCTTCACGAACTGGCCGGCCTTGTTCTGCATTTGCGCGAACGTCATCTTGTTCTGCAGCGCGTAAGCATATTCGACGTAACCAATCGCACCCTTCAGGCGCTGCACGTACGAGGCCACGCCCTCGTTGCCCTTGCCGCTCACGCCGGTCGGCCAGGCGACCGAGGTGTTGTTGCCGATCTTTTCCTTGAAGCCCGGGCTGACCTTGGACAGATAATGCGTGAAGATGAAGGTGGTGCCAGAACCGTCGGCGCGCGACACGACGGTAATTTTGCCGTTCGGCAGTTTCATGTTCGGGTTGAGTTTCTTGAGCGCGGCGTCATCCCAGTTGGTGATCTTGCCGAGATAGATGTCGGCCAGCACCGCGCCGGTGATTTTCAGTTCGCCCGCCTTCACGCCTTCCAGATTCACGACCGGCACCACGCCGCCCATGACCATGGGGAACTGCATCAGCCCGATCTCGTTGAGTTTTTCCACCGTGAGTGGTGCGTCCGAGGCGCCGAAGTCCACGGTTCTGGCCGTGATCTGTTTGATGCCGCCGCCCGAGCCGATGGACTGGTAATTCATGCTCGTGCCGGTCTTGGTCTTGTAAGCCTCGGCCCATTTGGCGTAGATCGGATAAGGGAAGGTCGCGCCCGCGCCGTTGATGGTTTCGGCGGCTTGTGCGAGGCCGGCGGCCAGGCCGAGCAACATCGCCGCAGCCGTCGCCGTATGTTTCAGTTGCTTGGGGAAGATACACATTTTTGTCATGTCTCCGTAATGTCGATTATCGCTGAATGCGGGGCACATCATGCCAAGGCAATGTGACAGATGTATGACAGCGCGCTTGCCCAGCACAACTCGAGTACAGCCCTGAAGACCGGGCAATGTCAGGTACGTGCCGGCGTCAATGTGTGGATGATATGGCCGGAGCCGGGCAGCATTCGGCGTAAGTGGGGATACCCCGTTTGCGCTCGTACCAGTCACTGCTACGGTTGACGATTTTCACCACCGAGAGCATGACTGGCACTTCGATCAGCACACCGACCACGGTCGCCAGCGCCGCACCCGATTCGAAACCGAACAGACCGATGGCGGCGGCCACGGCGAGTTCGAAGAAATTGCTGGCCCCGATCAGGGCCGACGGACCGGCGACGCAATGAGCGACCCTGAACCGCCGGTTGAGCAGGTAGGCGAAACCGGAATTGAAATACACCTGGATCAGAATCGGCACCGCCAGCAAAGCGATGATAAGTGGGGCGCGCAGGATCTGTTCGCCCTGGAAGCCGAAGAGCAGGACCAGCGTGGTGAGCAGCGCCAGCAGCGAAACCGGATGCAGCCGGCGAAGCGCGCGTTGCAGCGCGGCGTCGCCCCCGTGGCGCAGCAACTGACGGCGCCACCACTGGCTGAATATCACCGGGAGGACGATGTACAACGCCACCGACAGCAGCAGCGTGTTCCAGGGCACGCTGATTGCAGAGAGTCCGAGCAGCAGGCCCACGATCGGCGCGAACGCGAAGATCATGATGGCGTCGTTGAGGGCGACCTGCGTGAGGGTGAAGTTGGCGTGCCCACGGCTCAGGTTGCTCCACACGAATACCATCGCCGTGCACGGAGCCGCGGCGAGCAGGATCAGCCCCGCGAGGTAGGAATCGATCCGGTCGGCCGGCAGCCAGGGCGCGAATACATGGCGGATGAAAATCCATCCAAGCAGGGCCATCGAAAACGGCTTGACCAGCCAGTTGATGAACAGCGTCACGCCGATACCGCGCCAGTGCTCGCGCAGATGGTGCAGCGCCCCGAAGTCCACCTTGAGCAGCATCGGCACGATCATGAGCCAGATCAGCAGCGCGACCGGCAGGTTGACGCGCGCCAGCTCCAGCCGCCCGACCGCGTGGAACAGCTCCGGGAACAGATGCCCCAGCAGTATTCCGGCGGTGATGCACAGGAACACCCACACCGTGAGATAGCGCTCGAACAGCCCCATCGGATTTCCCGCGGCGTGCTTGCCGGTGACTTCGCATCGGGCGCTCATGTGTGCTCCTTGCTGTCGCTGCGCGCCAGCATTTTTATTCCGCCGATCATTCCCTCGACGCGGCTTTTGACCTCATCGCGCGTGGCGCGGAACTTGGCCATGATCTGTTCTTCCGTGCCGGTGGCCTTGGCCGGATCTTCCAGCGGCCAGTGTTTCTTCTGCACGCCGGGCGGCAGCACCGGACAGTGCTCATCGGCATGGCCGCACACGGTGACCACCAGATCGGCCTGCACCAGCATCTCCGGCGTCACGCGTGTGGATTCCTGACGCGAGATATCCACGCCGGCCTCGCGCATGACGGCGATCGCGCGCGGATTTTTTCCGTGCGCCTCGATGCCGGCGGATGTCGCCTCCAGCCATTCGCTTCCCAGATGATTGGCCCAGCCTTCGGCCATTTGCGAACGGCAGGAGTTGCCGGTGCACAGAAACAGAATCCTCACTTTGCGTTTGTACATTCGGTTTCCTGTATGAACGATCAAGATTTATCTGCAAACTGTGCCCGTGCTGCAGGCGATGGGGTTGCCGGGCGGATGGCCATCCGGCGACGGGCAGAACACCGGTGCGAACCCGCCGCCCTGGGTGCGGAAGTTGGTCGTCTGCCCCTGATACAGTCGCGCGGCGAGCAGCTGCACCTCGCCGTCGTAGACGTAATTACGGATGTCGAGTTTGAGTGCCGTTTCGACTCCGTCCTGTCGCAGCCGCCGCTCACTTGGCGCGATTCGCTCCTGCGCCACGTAGTGACCTGTGATGATTTCGTCCCACACCCGCTTGGTGAGTTTGTCGCCGCGATAGGCCGCTCTTCCGCCGTAACCGGCGGCGGGTTTGAAGAAAAGTGCGCGTCGCTGTGCCCACAGCAGTTCGGCGCCGGCGCGTGTCACCGGCACGGTGCGTGGAATGCCGGTCAACAGCGTATGGATGACGGGCTCCGGAACCCGCCACGCACGCAGCCGCGCGCCGTCGGTCAGTGCGACGAGATTGCGCTTGTCGGCATAGAGCGCATGCGCGCGCGGATGGGGCGTGAGCACGACACCGCCTTCGAGGTACGCCTGACGCAGCACCGCGTGCCGCGGTTCTTCCAGGGCGAAATCGGTCAGGCGGTTGTACACGAGATCGATTCGTTGGTTTTCGTGCCACAGCTTGTCGTGGCACAACATGAGTTCGGACGGATCGGCGATCACGGCCTTGAGCCCGTGACGGCGGAACAGACGCTCGAATAAAAGAAACTCCGGGTAGAGATACTGCTCCCGGGGAGCGTCATCCACGATGGCGATGCTCGCGAGCGGTTGTGCGCCGCGTTGCCGGTGCCACTCGCGCAGGAACATTTGATGGAAAATGTCCTCGAGCGTGGCGACGGGCGTGGGCTCCGGTATCAGCGGTTTCATGGCCTCGCAGCACGCAGCCTGCGCGCGCGCCAGTGCGGTGTTGAGCAGCGCCCCGCCGGCATTGGTGTTGATCTCGATGAGCTGCGGTCCCGCGGCTCCGAGATGGAAGTCATAGCCCATGAACACGCCACGTGGTCCCGGGTCGAAGCGGGCGATTTCCGGCGCCTCGGCCAGCGCTTCCTCGCGATAGGCCGGGAGCGCCACCACGGCCTCGACCGCCCGGATGATCTCGCGCATGCGTTCGGCCTGTTCCGGCGTTACGAACACCGCCATGGCCGAGAAAAGATTCGGCCGGTTGGCGAGGATTTCGTCATAGAGATCGGCGTCGGCGCCGGCGCCGTCGGCGTCCAGCCCTTGCCGCAGCGTGTCGCGGTTGACGGTCACGCAGAGACAATCACGATTGAGCGCCGTGGCCAGGTCTTCGGTTCCGGTCGCGGAATGGATCGTCGACGGTTGAGTAATGAATCTGTTCATACGTTTCCTTCAGCCCGCGAGCCGGCTTTCGACTTCACGTATGTCGGCGCCGGCCATCAGGCGCAGCAGCGTACCGGTGGCCGGGTCGGCGCGCCGCGCAGGCGCTTGCGGTCCTGTGCGAACGGTTTGGCCGCGGCATTGGCCCGGTTCGCGGTGCTCAGAATTTCGCGCGCCCAGGCCGGCAGATCGGGATTGATACGATAGTGGATCCACAATCCCTCGCGCCGGTCGCTGACGATCCCGGCCTCGCGCAGCGTTGCCAGATGGCGCGAAATCTTGGGTTGCGACTCAGCCAGCGCGTGGGTGAATTCGCACACGCACAGCTCGCCTTCGGCCGCGAGCAGCAACAGGCAGCGCAATCGCGTCGGATCGGCCAGGGCGAGGAAGAAGTTTTCAGCGGTAATCATATTCATGAATATATGACAATACATATATATGTTCAATCATATATATAAGTCATTGTTTCAATCCTTGAAAATAAGGCTGGTGACCGGCTGGCTCGTGGCGGGGGCGGCTATTTTGCTTCACTCCCCGTTTCGGGCGAGAAACGCGCCGTCACGATACGCAGTGCGACCAGCGTGACGATTACGCCGAGCCCCAGCAGGACTTTCTCCGGAGCGTATTCCTTGAACCATAGGCCCATCAGTTCGCCGATCAGCACCACCAGGGCGGTATCGAGAATGAATGTGACGCGCACGCGTCCCAGTTTCAAATAGGCCTGGAGCGTGCGAATGACTTCCAGCAGTGCCAGCATGATGAGCGCCTTGATAATCACGTGTTCGGCAATGCTTGCCCAGCCTGTGGTGAGCGTTTCACGCAGGCCGGCGATCAGGTGAATAATCCCCGCCAGCATCCACAGGCACAGCGCTACGATCAGCAATCCGGTGAGATGACGGACCAGGGCAGGATAAATAACGTCAGCGGTAACGTGGCCGGGAACGGGGGCTTGCGCGGCTTGTTCGACGGCCGGGCTTGCTTCGATGCGGTGGAACTTGGCGGCCACATTGCTCATGGCCGGCATGATGGACCGTCTCTATGAAATTCGTATTACACCGGTGCCGGCAACGTCAGGCGCGGACAACCCGCTGTTCCGGGAAGATGCAGCGAAACGTACTGCCCTGACCGACCTCGCTTTCGATTTCGAGCCGG
This sequence comes from Gammaproteobacteria bacterium, assembly GCA_016200465.1. Classification (GTDB taxonomy): domain Bacteria; phylum Pseudomonadota; class Gammaproteobacteria; order Acidiferrobacterales; family Sulfurifustaceae; genus Sulfuricaulis. The sequence continues at coordinate 11,949 of JACQER010000036.1, forward strand.
GCGTCGTGACGCAGCAGCACGTGCTTGACGATGGAAAGCCCCAGGCCGGTCCCGCCCGAAGCGCGCGAACGCGCCGTGTCCACGCGGTAGAAGCGTTCCGTCAGGTGCGGAAAATGTTCCGGCGCGATGCCTTCGCCGCTGTCGCTGACGGCGAATTCGGCGCCGTCACCCGCGGCGCGCCACGTCAGCCGTATCCCGCCGCCGGCCGGGGTGTAACGCACCGCGTTGTTGATCAGGTTGGAAAAGGCGCTGTGCAATTCGTCGCGGCTGCCGAGCAGCCTGAGCGATGGATCGGCCTCCAGCGTGATGTCATGGCGGTTCTCCCCGCTCAACAGTTTCGCCTGTTCCACGAGGCTCTTCAGAAGCGCGGCGATATCCACCGGCTCGACGTGTGTGCGCGGCGGCGCGGTTTCGAGTTTCGAAAGCATCAGCAAATCCTCCACCAGGCGCTGCATGCGCTGGGATTGCTCGTGCATGGTGGAGAGATGTTTTTGGAGATCTTCCATTTTGATCTGGTCCATTTGCCGCAGTGTTTCGACGTAGCCACCGAGGACCGTGAGCGGCGTGCGCAGCTCGTGCGAGACGTTGGCCACGAAATGACGGCGCATCTGTTCCAGCCGCATCAGCCGGGTGACGTCGCGCCCGATGACCAGTTTCTGGCTGCTGCCAAACGGTGTGATTTGGATCGAGACGTGGATTTCGCGATTGTCCGGCGAGGTGATTTCCAGCGGCTCGACGTATTCGCCGCGTTCCAGGTACTGGGCGAAGCCGGGCACGCGCAACAGGTTGAGCAGGCGCATGCCCGCGTCATGCGGATAGCGGATGCCGAGCAGGCTCGCGGCCGAACGATTGGCCCACTCGATGTCGCCCGCCTGCGACAACACCACCACGGCGTCGGGCATCGCCGAGGCGGCATTCTGGAACCGCGCCAACATGCCGCTCAACTGGTCCTGACGACGCGACGCCTGTTTGACGAGCTTGTGGATCTCGTCGAAGACCTCGCCCCACAACCCGCCGGCCTCCGGCATGTCGCCGGCGCGGCGGTCGAGCAGCCAGCGGTGCAGGTTGCGCAGGTGACGCAAGGTCCAGGCGATGTAGAAACCGAAGCCGAGCACGGCGATCAGGAACGGCCGGCCGGTGAGCGCGCCCAAGAAAAGGCTCAGCACGGCGATGCCGACGAGAATCAAGATTTCGCGCCACAGGCCGGGATGCATGCGCTCAGTCCTGCGTCGAGAAGCGGTAGCCGGTGCCGCGCACCGTCTGGATCAAGCGCTCGTGTCCGGTGGCGGTCAGGATCTTGCGCAGGCGGCGGATGTGCACGTCCACGGTGCGTTCTTCCACGTACACGTTGCTGCCCCACACGCTGTCGAGCAGCCGCTCGCGCGAATGCACCCGTTCGGGATGGGTCATGAAGAATTGCAGCAGGCGGAATTCCGTGGGACCCATTTCCAGGGCTTGCCCGCGCGCACTGATGCGATGCGCGACCGGATCGAGCTTCAGGCCGCCGATTTCCACCGTCGTCTGGGCGGCGTGCGGAGCGGTGCGCCGCAGCAGTGCCTTGATGCGTGACAGCAGCTCGCGCGTGGAAAACGGCTTGGTGATGTAGTCGTCGGCGCCGCTGTCCAGTCCGGCCACTTTGTCCTGTTCCTCGGTGCGTGCCGTGAGCATGATGATGGGAATGTCCTGTGTCAGTTTCTCGCGCCGCAGACGCCGGGAGTATTCGATCCCGCTTTGTCCCGGCAGCATCCAGTCGAGCAGGATCAGGTCGGGCTTCTCAGCGAGGATTTTCGCCTGTGCCTCGGCGGTGTCGGCCGCCTCGATGCAGTCGTAACCCGACTGCGACAGGGCCAGGCAGACCATCTGCCGGATGGCGGATTCGTCGTCGACAACGAGGATTTTGGCCCGCATGGTTGAGTGCCCGGGCGTAATGACCCTTGGTTTTGCCGCCATTTCATACCATAAATATTGCAATTTGGTTACCATTAACCGTTTCAGCGCCGGGCCGTCGCCCCAAGCGGGCCGGCCGGACGAATCAAGGCAGGAAAAGCATGAGAAAAGACGCAGTCAGACCCACCGACATCAAGCTGCACCAGAAATCGCGCCTGCTCGAGGTAGCGTTCGACGACGGCAGTCAATTCAATTTTCCCTGCGAATACCTGCGGGTGTATTCGCCCTCGGCCGAGGTGCGCGGTCACGCGCCGGGACAGGAAGTGTTGCAGGTGGGCAAGGAGAACGTGAACATCACCCACATCGAGCCGGTGGGCAGCTATGCCGTGTGCTTGTTTTTCGACGACGGCCACAGCACCGGCATTTATTCCTGGGACTGGCTGCATCAGCTGGGCACGAACCAGGAAAGCCTCTGGAAGCAGTATCTGGAACGGCTGGCCAAGGCCGGTTACCAGCGCAAGCCTAAACCGGCGGGATAAACGCTATGCCCGAACCCGGCAAGTCAGAGCGCACCACGCACTTCGGTTTCCGCGAGGTGCCGGAGTCGGCGAAGGACGATCTCGTCGCCGGGGTGTTTCATTCGGTCGCGGACAAATACGACCTGATGAACGATCTGATGTCGCTCGGCGTCCACCGCCTGTGGAAACAGTTCGCGGTCGAGGCCAGCGGCGTGCGCGGCGGGTTCCGCGTGCTCGACGTGGCCGGCGGCACCGGCGACCTGGCGGCCAAGTTCGCCATGCGCGCCGGTCGGCGCGGGCAGGTGGTGCTGGCCGACATCAATGCATCCATGCTGGGCATCGGGCGCACGCGCCTCGTCGACCGCGGCATCGTGGGCAACGTCGCGTTCGTGCAGGCGAACGCCGAGAACCTGCCATTTCCCGAGAATTATTTTGATCGCGTGAGCATCGCCTTCGGGCTGCGCAACGTGACGCACATCGATCGCGCGCTGGCATCCATGTTCCGGGTGCTGAAGCCGGGTGGCGCGCTGCTGGTGCTCGAGTTTTCGCGTCCGGTGGTGCCCGGTCTGAATAACCTTTATGACGCCTATTCCTTCAATGTGCTGCCGTGGCTCGGGCGCGTGATCGCGCAGGACGAGGGCAGCTACCGCTATCTCGCCGAATCGATCCGCAAGCATCCCGACCAGGAGACGCTGAAGACGATGATGGAAAAGGCGGGATTTGAACGGGTGCAGTACCACAACCTGAGCGGCGGCATCGTCGCCCTGCATAAAGGGTATAAGTTCTGAGCCGTATATCTCTGCCGACGGTAATGCCTCGTGAAATCTGATCCGACGTTTATCCCGCTGCTGGAATCCGCCGTCAATCGCGTGTTGCGCCTGGATACGGGCACGCTCGCGCGAGTCGGTGAACTCGAGGGCAAGGTCATCCGGCTGCGGATCGCGGGAACCCGCCCGCTCGAGATGTTCGTGCTGCCGTCCGCGTCCGGCGTCAGTCTGCGCGCGAACCATGACACCGAGGCGGATGTCACGCTGGCCGGCGATATCCCGGTGTTTGCGAAGCTGGCTTTGCGACGCCTCGTGCCCGATGTCGTGGCCGACGGCGAGGTCCAGATAAGCGGCGACATTCCTCTCGGGCAGCGCTTCCAGCAGTTGCTCGAAAAAATCGATATTGACTGGGAGGAGCAGATCGCCCGCGTGCTGGGCGACGTCGCCGCGCATCAGCTCGGCAATGCGCTGCGCCGATTCAGCGGCTGGACGCGCCACTCGTTGAATACGCTGGGCGAGGATGCGGCCGATTACCTGCGCGAAGAAAGCCGGTTGCTGCCCTCGCGCTCGCGCGTCGAGGAGTTTCGTCGGGCCGTGGAATCGCTGCGACTGGAGTCGGAGCGCTTGGAATCTCGCCTCGACCGTCTGCGCGGGGGCGTGAAATGAAGCGCCTGCGCCAGCTCGCGCGCCTGCTGCGCATCACGCAGGTTTTCGTCCGGCACGACCTGGACGAATTCGTCACCGCGATCCATCTGTTCCGTCCCTACCGTCTGCTGCTGCGGCTCGCGCCGTGGCGGCTGTTCGCGCGCCGCGGGTTGCCGCGCGGCCAGCGCCTGCGCGAGGCGCTCGAGGAACTGGGACCGGTGTTCGTGAAGTTCGGTCAGATGCTGTCGACCCGCCCCGACCTGTTGCCGGAGGACATCGCCGAGGAACTGGCGCGGCTCCAGGACCGTGTGCCGCCGTTTGCCGGCGACGAGTCGGTGCGTCTGGTCGAGCGCGCGCTGGGTGGAAAGCTCGAAAGCTTTTTCAGCGAATTCAACCGGGAGCCGATCGCTTCGGCCTCGGTGGCGCAGGTGCACATCGCACGCCTGCACGACGGCGCCGAAGTGGCGGTCAAGGTACTGCGTCCCGGCATCGAGACGGTGATCGAGCGCGATATCGATCTGCTGTACATGCTGGCGCGACTTGCGGTGCGTTACGTGACCGAGGCACGGCGGTTGCGGCCGGTCGAAGTGGTGGACGAATTCAACAAGACCATTCACGACGAACTCGACCTGCGGGTGGAGTCGGCGAACGCGAGCCGTCTGCGCGCCAATTTCGAAGGCTCGAACCTGTTGTACGTGCCGAAAGTCTATTGGGACCTCACGCGCCGCACGGTGATGGTGCTGGAGCGCATCCACGGCATCCCGATCGGCAATGTCGAGGGACTCAAGGCCGCCGGGGTCGACATGCGAAAGCTGGCGCACAATGGCGTGGAAATATTTTTCACCCAGGCGTTCCGCGACGGGTTCTTCCACGCCGACATGCACCCGGGAAACATTTTCGTCTCGCCCGAGGGACAGTATCGCGCGGTGGACTTCGGCATCATGGGCACGCTCGGCGAAAAAGATAAACGCTACCTCGCGGAAAATTTCCTGGCGTTTTTCAACCGCGACTACCACGCCGTGGCCGACGCGCATCTGCGCGCCGGCTGGGTACCGCCCGGCACCCGGCTCGAGGAATTCGAGGCCGCGATCCGCACCGTGTGCGAGCCGGTGTTCGCCCGCCCCATCAAAGACATCTCCTTCGGCCGGTTCCTGCTGCACCTGTTTCAGACTGCGCGCCGTTTCAACATGGAAATCCAGCCGCAACTGGTGCTGCTGCAGAAGACCCTGTTCAACATCGAAGGGCTCGGGCGGCGGCTCTATCCCGACCTCGATCTGTGGGACACCGCCAAGCCCTATCTTGAACGCTGGATGCGTGAACACATGGGGCCGCGCGCGTTCATCCGCGCGTTGCGCAACGAATTCCCCAAGTGGTGGGCCATGCTGCCGGAGATTCCGGCGCTGGTGCACGAGAACCTGCGGCGCACGCGTGAGCGAGGCTCGGCTCAGGAATCCTCGGCGCGCGAGATTGAGCAACTGCGCCGCCAGTTGCGGCAGCAGCAGCGCCGGCTTTATTTCGCAGTTTCCGGGAGCGGCCTGCTGATTGGCGGCGCCTTGTTGCTGGGCCTGGATATGACACATTCAGGAGAGCCGGGATGGAGCAACGTCGCCGGCTGGGCGCTGGCCGCGATGGGGGTTTTCATGCTGTTGCGAGGCTGGCCGGGCCGGAATCCGTGACGGACGGTGTCTGCCCGAAGTGCTATTTATGCTAGAATTTTATTACATATATTGATGAAACCGGACCGGTGCCATGAGAGCCGTCGAAAAAACCATTCTCGCAGGCGCGGTGCTGCTGGCCAGCACCGGCACGGCTTTGTCCGCGCAATCGGGAAAGCTCTCCTGGTTCGATGATGCCCCGTTCGCGGGCGTGGGCACCCTGGGGGTTCCCCGGGTCCAGTTGCGGAATTCCTCTGAATACAACTCCTTCGGTCTTGACCTGTACCGCTCCCAGCGTGTCGCCGCGGATGATGGTTCTGCCGTGGATGCCGGCGTGGCCGGAATGGGCGCCTCCTCGGTCAGTTTTTACGGGGAGATCGAGACCCCCGGCAACTCTTCTCCTGCTTCTTTTGAGCAGACGCCGGGCAACCGCGTCAATGCCTTCGGTGTCAGATGGCGGCACCATGTGGATACCGCGAACAGTTTCGCGATTTCCGCCGAGTACGGCGAGGGTACCGCGGTCAACCCGTCGCCGCTGGATACGCTCGACACCCGTGCGGCGATCTCCTGGACCAGCCGTTTGCCGAGCGCCGTGAAACCGAGCGTTACCGGCAGCGTGTTTCTCGGCGATGAAGTGGCGCGCGAGGAAATCTACCGTCATCTCGGACGCCGTTACTACGGGTTCACCGTCGGCGGCAGCGTGACGCTGTTCCAGTCGCATACGCCTTATGTGTCGTTCAAGATGCAGAAGAGCCTGTATGACGCGGCCGACGAGTCGGCGTTCGTGTCGCCGCGCAGCAGCGACCGCTCGCTGTTATCGGCGGGATGGAAGTGGCAGGTGCAGCGTGGTTTCAGTCTCCAGGCCGAGGCGAGTTACGGTTTGGGAAGCTCCACGACCAGTCTCGACCCCAACAGCCTCGAACGCAGCCGAATCCTTTTCGGTACCCGCTTCGGTTTCAAATAACCGTCGTGCCGAGTCGCATCTCGCGACGCTGAATTTCCCTTGATGTCTTTTCAGTCCGCGTTCGCGGGCTGTCGATGATGGGCCGGCCGTTGCAATCCGGCCTCTACCTGATCGCGTTTTTCCTTTCCGGTGAGCAGGCCGATCAATTCCAGCGCGAAGTCCATCGCCGTACCGGGCCCGCGCGAGGTGACGACCCTTCCGTCGATGACGAGGGCGCGGTTTTCCAGATGGATGTGCGGCCACCGGGCGGGGTCGAGCGCGCCGGGGAACGACGTGGCATGTTTACCGCCGAGCACGCCTGCGACGGCCAGAACCTTGGGCGCGGCGCAGATGGCGGCGGTGTAGCGCCCTTCTCATGTCGTACTCGCGGTTCAACGCCTGATCCAGCGTGACATCCGGCAGCAGCACCGTGCCACGGCTGCCTTTCACCGGACCGGCATCGAGGCCCGCGGTAACGACCTCGATGCCGGCGCGACGCAACAGGTCGATGACGGTGACCGCCTCCAGTTCTTCGACGCCCTGCGCCAGCGGAACCAGTACGGTCGCCATCCGGTCCCGGTTATTTATCCTGGGCCTTGAAGAAGCTGATGCCCTTGAGCAGGTTCAGCGCTTCCTGCAGCTGATAGTCCTCGACCGCGGGCTTGCCGGTTTCGTCCTTCTTCTTCTCGTCTTTCTTGTCTTCCTTCTTCGGCTCTTCCTTCGGCTTGGCCATTTCATCGCCGTTTTCCAGGTGGCGCGCGAGATCCGCTTCGCGCAGGCGGTCGGCGGCTTCGCTCTTGGTGATCCGGGCTTCCTCGGTCACGATATCGGGCACGATGCCGGATGCCTGGATCGAGCGGCCGCTCGGCGTGTAGTAACGCGCCGTGGTGATCTTGAGTGCGGCGCCGTTGCTGACCGGGATGATGGTCTGTACCGAACCCTTGCCAAAGCTCTTCGTGCCCATGATGACGGCGCGCTTGTGATCCTGGAGCGCGCCGGCGACGATTTCCGACGCCGAAGCCGAGCCGCCGTTGATCAATACCACCATCGGCGCGCCGTTCAGCAGGTCGCCCGGCGTCGCCGATAGCTTCATCTTGGAATCCGCCACGCGGCCCTCGGTATACACGATGAGCCCCTTGTCGAGGAACGCGTCGCTGACGCCGACCGCCGAATTGAGCACACCACCGGGGTTGTTGCGCAGATCCAGAACCAGCCCGCGCAGCGCGCCCTTGTTCTCGTTTTCCAGTTTCTTGATCGCCTCGGCCAGACCCTTGTCGGTGCCGGCCTGGAACTGGGTGATGCGCACATAGCCATAACCCGATTCGAGCATGCGGTTCTTCACGCTCTGGATTTTGATGACCGCGCGCGTGAGCGTGATCTTGAGCGGCTTGGTCGCGCCTTCGCGCACGATGGTGAGCGTGATGTCGCTGCCGGGTTTGCCGCGCATGAGCCGTACGGCCTCGGTGAGCGTGAGACCTTTCACCGCCTTGTCGTCGAGCCGGATGATGAGATCGCCGGGTTTCACACCGGCGCGCGCCGCGGGCGTGTCCTCGATCGGCGAGACGACCTTGACGAAGCCGTTTTCCATGGTGACTTCGATGCCGAGGCCGCCGAACTGGCCTTCGGTTTCCACGCGCATGTCCTTGAAGCTTTCGGCATCCAGGTAGGCAGAGTGCGGATCGAGCCCGGCGAGCATGCCCTGCACGGCATCTTCGAGAAGTTTCTTGTCCTCCACCGGTTCGACGTAGTCGGACTTGATGCGGCTGAATACCTCGGTGAAGCTGCGCAGCTCGTTGAGCGGCAGCGGCGCGAGCGCCTCCTTGGGTTCGTCGCGCTCGGCCAAGACACCCATGTCCAGGATGATCGCGGCACCGACGAACATCCCGAGAAACAGGACCAGAATATAACGTGTTGCAAGTTTCATTAATGATGCTCCGTTGAATGAACCGTTCCGCCACGTCGGCGGACGGCGAATAAAGTAGCCTTACTCGCTTCGCTCGTTCGTCTTGAGATATGAGCAGCGGTCGTTATCGTGCCTTACACCAGATCAGCGGGTCACGCGGATCTCCGTTCTGACGAATCTCGAAATACAGCCCCGCTTGTGCCGCATCGCCGGTGTTGCCCAGACTGGCGACGGTCTCGCCGGTCTCGGCCCAGTCGCCGACCGCTTTGTGCAGGCTTTGATTGTGGCCGTACAGCGTCATATAGCCATCTCCGTGGTCCAGAATCAAGAGTAGCCCAAAACCCCGTAACCAGTCGGCGAACACCACGCGTCCGCGGAACACGGCGTTCACGTCCTGTCCCTCGCGTCCGGCGATGAAAAGACCGCGCCATTTGAGATTCCCCAGGTTTTTTTGCGCGCCGTAACGCGCCAGTATCCGGCCGCGCGTCGGCAGCGGCAAACGCCCCCGCAGCCGTGCGAAATGTTTTTCACCGGTGGGCGGCGGGGGTGCGGTTTCCGGCAACACCGTTTTCAGCTCCTCGATCAGCTGTTCCAGGCGCTTTTCGTCGGTTTGCAGCCGTCCGAGTTCCCGGGAACGGTCATGTACCTCGCGGTTGAGGCTCGCGAGCAGCTCGCCGCGACGGGTGCGGGCCGTCTCGAGCGCCGCTTTCTGCTCCCGCTGGGTGGCCCGCAAATTTACCAGCTCGCGGTTCTGCTCCCGGATCTGTTGGTCGAGCGTATCCAGTCTCGACAGACTGGCCTGGAGATTGGCGATACGCTCGACGCGCGCGCGGTTGAAGTACTGATAATAAGTCAGCACCCGGGCCACGCTCGCGGGATTTTCCTGGTTGAGCAGCATCTTTGAATAATCCTGCTGGCCCATGACATAGGCCGTGCGCATCTGGCGTCCGAGCTGCTGTCTTTGTGCCTCGATCTGATCGCGGCCACGCGCCGCCTGCGCCTTCAGGTTCTGCAGTTTTCTCTCATTGGCATGCAGACGCGTCTCGGTCAGCCTCAGGCCTTGCAACTGGTCGCCGATGCGGCGTTCGAGATCGCGGACTTCATCGCGCACGGTGTCGCGCTGGCCGCGGGTCTCGTTGAGCCTTTCCTGCAATGCGCCGATGCGCGTGCGCAGTTTTTGCAGCCGTGCCTCTTCGCGGGTGGGGTCGGCGGCATCGGCCGGATGAAAGCCTGTGAAAAAAAATGCGGATAACAGTACCGCCACCACTTGGTGCGTCCGATGCGCTTTGCGGCGATTCATCCGTGCGATATCGGGAAGGCTAAAAGGCGGCAGGATATGGTCCGTCAGGAGCGACCCTCGGCGGCCGCCGGCTGCACGGACGGCAGCGTCACCAGCGGACGGCCGGTCATTTCCGTCGGCTGCGGCAGACCCAGGAGCGAGAGCATGGTCGGCGCGATGTCCTCCAGCGCTCCGCTCGGCGCGAGCGTGGCGGGACGACCCACGTACAGGAGCGGGACGGGATTGGTGGTGTGCGCCGTGTGCGGTTGTCCGGTTTCAAAGTCGAACATCTGCTCGGCGTTGCCGTGATCGGCGGTGATGAGCATCTCCCCGCCGGTCTCCCTGATCGCCTTGTAAATCTGTCCCAGGGATTGGTCGACCGCCTCGATGGCTTTGACCGTGGCGTCAAAATCGCCGGTATGGCCCACCATGTCCGCGTTGGCGAAATTGCAGACGATGACGTCGTAATGCCCGTGGCGGATCGCCTTGACCACTTCGTCGGTGAGACGCGGGGCGCTCATTTCGGGCTTGAGGTTGTAGGTAGGCACGTCCGTCGGCGACGGGATCAGGATGCGATCCTCGAACTCGAACGGGGTCTCGGTGCCGCCGTTGAAGAAGAAGGTCACGTGCGCGTATTTTTCCGTTTCGGCGATGCGAAGTTGATGCAGGCCCAGGCTCGCCAGGTAGGCGCCCATGACGTTGCGCAGCCGTTCCGGCGGGAACGCGACCGGTACGTGAAACTCGGAATTGTATTCCGTGAGGCTGACGAAGGCGCCGAGCTTGGGAATCGCCGCGCGCTCGAAGGCGTCGAAGTTCCGGTCGATGAAGGGGCGCGTGATCTGGCGCGCGCGGTCGGAACGGAAGTTCATGAAGATGACCACGTCGCCGTCGGCGATGTGCGCCGGTTCCGCGCCGGGCGGCGCGATGACGGTGGCCTTGACGAACTCATCGGTCTCGCCGCGGGCATAGGCCATCTCGAGCGCCTGCGAAGCCGAGGCGGCGCTGAATTCGGCTTTGCCCTGCGTCATCAGGTCGTACGCCGCCTGGATGCGTGGCCAGCGGTGATCGCGGTCCATCGCGTAGTGGCGGCCGATGAGCGAGGCGAAACGGCCCTGTTTCACGGCGGCGAATTTTTCTTCCATGGTCCGGATCGAAGCCGCGGCGCTCTGCGGCGGCGTATCGCGTCCGTCGAGGAACGCGTGCAGGTAGAGTTTGGTCGCCCCGCGTTTGGCCGCGAGTTCGACGATGGCGTGAATGTGCTCCTCGTGACTGTGGACCCCGCCGGGCGAGAGCAGGCCCATGACGTGCACCGCCTTGCCGGTTTTCAGCGCCAAGTCGATGGCGTCGGTGAGTGTCTTGTTGGTGAAGAAGGTACCGGTGCTGATCGCGCGGTTGATGCGCGTGTATTCCTGGTACACGACCCGGCCGGCGCCGAGATTGAGGTGGCCGACTTCCGAGTTGCCCATCTGGCTGGACGGCAGGCCGACGGCCGCCTCCGAGGCGTGAATCAGGGTGTGCGGGTACTGCTTCCAGAGTGCGTCCCACACCGGCTTGCGGGCGGCGGCGATGGCGTTGTACTGGGTGTCTTCACGGTAGCCCCATCCGTCCAAAACGATCAGAACCAAGGGCTTAGGGGTCGATGACATGCTCGATGACTCAAATAGCGGTTATTCCAGTCTCTTTTAAATATCGCCGATATTGTATAATGTTTTTGTTCGCGACACAGCAGAGTTAGGGTCCGCAGAGGGAGCGTTGGCTGAGAGCGATCCATGAGGCCTGAACACATGAGCGCCGCCGCCGAAAAAGTAGAAGACGTACTGATCACCAACGAAGATGACATCCATCTCGCTTCCCGTTCCCTGAAAGCCATGGCGCATCCGCTGCGCCTGAAAATCCTCTGCATTCTCGGGGGCAATACCGAAGTCAGCGTTCAGGACATCGTCGAGCAGGTCGGCACGTCGCAAAGCAATATCTCGCAGCATCTTTCGATTCTGCGCGACAAGGGCATTCTCGCGGCGCGCAAGGACGCCAACAAGGTTTATTACCGTATCAGCGACCCGAAAATCCTGCAGCTGATCGGATCGTTGCGTTCGGCCTTCTGCAGCGCAGTGCGCCGCTGAGTGCGGCCAGGCTCAAGACGGAACGTAATCCACCGACAATCATGGTTGAACCGCGTTAAGCCAATAGCCGGCCCATTTCCCGCCGTCGATCATTCAATTAACTGTTAACCCATCTCATTGAGTCGTTAAGCCATGCAGTTCATCATCCATAACTGGTATCTGTTCGTCGCCTTGGGCGTGATTCTGTTTTTGTTGGCAGCCGGTCCGCTGACCCAATATATTCACGGCATCAAGAACGCCAATGCCGCCCAGACGGTACAATTGCTGAACCGCGAAGACGGCGTGGTGGTGGACGTCTGCGAGCCGAAAGAGTTCCAGTCCGGTCACGTTCCGAACGCGATTAATCTGCCGCTATCGACGCTGTCAAACCGGTTGCGTGAACTCGACAAATACAAGAACAAGCCGGTGATCGTCGCCTGCCGCGCCGGCAATCGTTCCATGAAGGGCGCCGTGATGCTGCGCAAAAGCGGATTTGCCGCGGTCTACAATCTTTCCGGCGGAATGCTCGCCTGGGAAAAGGACAACCTGCCCGTGGAGAAGTAGCCATGGCGAGAGTGCTGATGTACAGCACCCGCGTTTGTCCCTATTGCCGCATGGCAGAGCGGTTGCTGGAGAAAAAGGGCGCGCAGGCGGAAAAGGTGATGGTGGATGAAAATCCCGCGCGCCGCGAGGAAATGATCCGGCTCACCGGGCGGACCAGCGTGCCGCAGATTTTCATCGGCGCGACGCATGTCGGAGGATACACGGAGCTGGCGAGGCTCGAACAGGCGGGGCAGTTGGACATGCTGCTGAAATCTTGAGTCGCCTGCATTTACAAACAAATTCAGATTAGCGAGGGTAGAGACGGTGGAACAGGATCAACAAGAGAATATCGTTTTCAATATCGAGAAGATTTACATAAAAGATATTTCCTATGAGGCGCCGAGTGTGCCCATGACGTTCGTCCAAGCGCAAGACGGCGCGGCGGAAATCGGCGTTCAGTTGGGGCTCGAGCACGGCGCGCTCAATGCGGAACATGGCATATATGAAGTGGCGTTGACCGTGACGGCCACCGCCAACCGCGAAAGCAAGACCATCTTCCTGGTCGAAGTCAAACAGGCGGGCATTTTCCGTATCAACGGCATTGAGGGCGAAACACTGCAACGGACGCTGCAGATCAGTTGCGCCTACGTATTGTTGCCTTTCGTGCGCGAGACGATCAACGAACTCGTGGGCAAGGGCGGGTTTCCGCAGTTGTTGATCAATCCGATCAATTTCGAGGCTTTGTACGAGCAGAAACAGGTCGGCCAGGCGAACCCACCGAGCATCAATTAATAAATATTAAAAGTCTGTTCATGGCGCCGGCAGGGAAGAGGGGCGTCATGGGGCATCGGTTTGAGATGTTTTGCTGCGAGGAGTTTTTCATTGGTCCAACCTCCTGCCGTGATGGATTTTCGGCAGGCATCAAGGAATCAGATGGCTTCCGAAAAAAAATCCGCCGTGGTCGTGCTTGGCGCCGGATCGGCGGGCTGTCTTGCGGCGCTTGCGGCAGCACGCACCGGCGCAGATACCCTGCTGGTTGAGCGCTATGGCTTCCTGGGCGGCACGTCCACGATGGCTTGATCGCCGTTCCCAGTCATGCCTTTCGCGCTACGCTCACCGCGCTGCGTCCGTTGTTGTCCGGCGATGCGATTCTGGCCTGGGCGACCAAGGGCCTCGAACCCGGCAGCGGCAAACTGCTGAGCACCGTGGCAGCCGAGGTGCTTGGGGGGCGTGCTCTCGCCGTGATTTCCGGGCCGACGTTCGCCCGTGAAGTGGCGCTTGGCCTGCCGACGGCGCTGACCGTCGCATCTGAAAGCGATAAAACCGCGGAAGAAGCGGCTTCCTGGCTGCGCAATGAACGGGTGCGTGTGTACACGAGCCGCGACGTGGCGGGCGTGCAGCTGGGCGGCGCGATCAAGAACGTCATGGCCATCGCCGCCGGGATCAGCGACGGTCTCGGGTTCGGCGCGAATGCACGTGCCGCACTGATCACGCGCGGCCTCGCCGAGCTCACCCGTCTCGGTGTCGCCATGGGTGGGCAGAAGGAAACCTTCATGGGTCTGACCGGCGCGGGCGACTTGATTCTTACCTGTACCGACAACGCCTCGCGCAACCGTCGCGTCGGCATGGCGCTGGGGCAGGGACGCAAACTTCCCGAAATCCTGGCGGAGCTGGGACAGGAGGCGGAAGGCGTGGCCACGGCGCGCGAGCTTTATCAGCTGGCGCGACAGCTCAAGGTGGACATGCCGATCACGGAACAGGTTTATCGCGTACTCTACGAAAATCTCCCGCCCCAGTCCGCGGTCGAGGCGCTGCTCAGGCGCGAATCCCGTCAAGAGTAGGTTGATTATTCCCCGCCCTTGAATCCCAGTTGCCGCCATGCTTCGTACACGGCGATGGCGATGGCGTTGGAAAGATTCAGGCTGCGGTTGCCGGGAACCAGTGGCAGCCTGAGGCGCTGTTCCCCGGGGATGGTCTCCAGAAGCTGCCGAGGCAGACCGCGTGTTTCGGGTCCGAAGAGCAGCACATCGTTTTCCTGGTATGACATCTCGGTGTAAAGCCGTCGCGCACGCGTCGAAAAGGCAAGCAACCGTCGTGGCCTCACGGCTTCGATAAATGCCTCATAACTGGCATAGGTCAGGACTTCCGCCCATTCACGGTAATCGAGACCCGCGCGCTTGAGCTCCTTGTCTTCCAGCCTGAAGCCGAGCGGCTCGATAAGATGCAAGCGAGCCGCCGTATTCGCACACAGCCGCATGATGTTGCCGGTGTTGGGCGGAATCTCGGGTTGATAAAGCACGACATGCAACATGATTCGGCATCTTTGAATATCAATGATGAGCCATCTGGTGTTTCGCCGAAGATTGTATATAAGTAAGCAGGTAATCCGCACGCTCCATTACCGGCCATTCAGGGAGGAATATCGCGGTGGTTAAACGAAAAACCCCGGACCTGCCCACCGTACACGTCAGTTCCCTATTGTTTATCTGCGCTCTTGTACCCGCCCTGTTTTTCAAGGGCCCGCAAATGGAATATTTCGCCGTTACCCAGATTCTGCTGGTGATCTGGCTGGGGTGGGTCCTTATGCGATCCCGGGATCAGGCTCTGCGCGTCCCGAAAACCCCCTTGACGCTTTGCCTGACCCTGTTCTGGTCATGGCTGGCGGTTTCGCTGATCTGGAGTCTCGCACCCGGCATCAGTCTCATCAACTTCTGGTGGGTCGGCAGCGTGGCGCTGGTTTTCTGGCTTTATGTCCTGACACCCGACCGTGAAACGCTGTGGTCGAACGCGGCCGCCGTTGTCCTGGTTATTGGAATCGCGCTGGCGCTGATGGGCATTTATCAGACGTTCGTTCTTGAAGAGCCGGCGCGGTCCGTTTTCGAGACGCGCAATACCCAGGCCGCGTTTCTGAATATAGTGACACTGCCGGCGTCGGCGTATTTTCTGCTGTCGATGACGGACAAAAGGCTTCCCCGACATTATCCCGTCCTGCTCGGGACGGCCTTGTATGTCCTGTTTTTTTCAATCTTTCTGGCCGCCAGTCGTGGCGCCACGCTGAGTCTGGTTTTGAGCATGGGCGTGCTGGTCGTGCTTGCCCTGCACAACACGACGAGGCGTGGAATCGGCGTGCTTCTCCTGTTGATGCTGGTCGCGTTCCTGTTCGCCAATATCTTACATGGAGAACTGAGCGAACGCCTTCCTCATTTGGCGCAGGATTCCAGCCGCCGCGTCATCTGGGAATCCTCCTGGAACCTGTTGCAGGCATCTCCGCGGCAGGGCGTCGGTCTGGGACTTTTTTTTCTGGCGTATCCGGCGTTCCGCAATCCGGCGGACAGTTCCGGCGGCTATTTCGCCCATAACGATTACCTGCAAATCTGGATCGAGACCGGACTGCCGGGGTTGCTGCTTCTGCTCTCGGTGTTGTTTGCGGTTTTATGGCTGTTCGTTCGCGCGTTGAGAGTAACCGGCAGGCGTGATCACGCAAGGATCGAGATGACGGGACTGTTTTGCGGGCTGCTGGCGGTGGCCGGACACAGTATCGTCGATTTCAATCTCTACATTCTTTCCATCATGATGACGGCGGGTCTGGCCATGGGCCGACTGCACGAACTCGTCGACCGTGAATTGAATTTTTCTTCATGGCGAATACATTTTTCACGGATTACCAGCATGAGGGTTTATCCCGTCATCGTGCTTCTTCCGCTTCTTCTCCCCGTTGCGTATTTTTTGTCACTGGGCCTGACCAATTCCTATTATGAGACGGCCCTTGCGCAGGCGCGCGAAGGAAAACTGCAGGAAGCCGACAAAAGCCTTGCTGCTGCGCAATGTCTGGTTCCGGCGGATGATCGCATACTGGTTGCCCATGCCGATCTCTATCGGTATGCAGCGACACTCCTGCCATCAGAGGCTGAAGGCAGCAAAAAGCCGTTGTACGAAAACGCGCTCAAGTTGCTCGACCGGGCGCAACGTGCCAACCCCTTGCGTGGCTTGACGTTCGTTGTTCGCGGCAGGCTCTATCAGCAGAATCCTGCTCTCGCGGGCGATAGTTGGCATGAATATGCGGTTGATTCGTTTCGCCGTGCCCTGGCGCTTGACCCCAGGCTGCTCCAAGGGCGCCTGGATTACGCCGATCTGCTGCTCCAACAGGGCAAGAACGAAGAAGCCTTGGCGATACTCGAAGAGGGCTTGAAGTACAGGTATTCCTATGTGCCCGAGTTGATCTCGTTTTATTCCCTGACAGCCAAGCTCAGACGCGCGACAGGAAGGGAAGACGACGCGAAGTCGTTGGAAGACGAGGCGCGGTATCTGGAGAAACAGGCCGACGCGAGTTATTACCCGCGTGGATACTAGATTTCTCGGTCGTTCTGCTCCGATCGGCGAGCTCTAAAGGCTGGCTCGGTATTTGCTTGTATTTCAGGGATACCCGGCTCTTCCCGACGCCGGAAAACGACTGTTCCAGTGCGTCGAAAAGGCCGGAAGCCCGGTTTTTTTCGACTATATTGGGGGTAAGTTTTTTCTTTTCAGTGCATTAGGTCGCCCACTTCATATCCGGGATGAGGAGCGGTCCGACGGGGAGTCACCATGGCAACGATAACCGAAATGAAACCGAAGAAGATTCGCATCGGCGATTTGCTGATCGCGAACAAGGTCATTTCGCAGGAACAGCTCAATACCGCTCTGGCGGACCAGAAAAAGAGCGGCCGCAAGCTGGGACGGGTGCTGGTGGACAACGGTTTTCTCTCCGAGGATCAATTGCTCACTTTCCTCTCGCAGCAGCTCAATATTCCTTATATTGATCTGCGGCGCTACCACTACAAACCCGAAACGGTCCGCCTGATCCCGGAGACGCATGCCCGGCGCTTCCGCGCCATCGCGCTCGAAGACAGCCGCGAGAGCCTGCTCGTGGGTATGGCCGACCCGACCGACATTTTCGCCTACGACGAGTTGTCGCGTGTGTTGCGTCGCCCGCTGCGCTTCGCGGTGGTCAAGGAATCCGAGCTGCTCAAGACCATCGACCGCGTCTACCGGCGCACGGAAGAGATCAGCGATCTGGCGCATGAACTCCAGCAGGAATTGACGGCCCAGGGCGGGGTAGACCTGGCGGCGCTGGCCGAGGCCGAGGGGCTGACCGATGCGCCGGTGGTCAAGCTGCTGCAGAGCATGTTCGAAGACGCGGTGCAGGTAAACGCCTCGGACATACACATCGAACCGGACGAGAAGGAGCTGCGCATCCGTTTTCGGCTTGATGGCGTGCTGCGCGTGCAGACCATCGCCGACCGACGCATCGCCAGTGCCCTGGTATCGCGCGTGAAGCTGATGGCGAATCTCGATATTTCGGAAAAGCGCCTGCCGCAGGACGGGCGCACCAACGTACGCATCCGCGACAAAAGCATTGACGTGCGTGTCTCGACCATGCCGGTGCAGTTCGGCGAATCGGTGGTGATGCGCCTGCTCAATCCCTTCGCCGGTGTGCTCAGCCTGGAACAGGTGGGCATGCCGAAGAACGTGCTTGAGCGTTTTCGCCGCATGATTCACAACCCCAACGGCATGGTGCTGGTGACCGGCCCCACCGGCAGCGGCAAAACGACCACGCTCTATGGTGCGCTCAAGGAACTCAATCGCCCCGAATTCAAGATCCTGACCGCCGAGGATCCGGTGGAGTACAGGCTTCCCGGCATCAACCAGGTCCAGGTCAATACCAAGATCGAACTGTCATTTGCGCGCGTGCTGCGGTCCATGCTGCGGCAGGACCCGGACATCATCCTCGTCGGCGAAATGCGTGATCAGGAAACCGCGGAAATCGGTCTGCGCGCGGCGATGACCGGTCACCTGGTGTTGTCGACGCTGCATACCAACGACGCGGTCTCCACCGCGCTGCGGCTCATCGACATGGGGGTGGAGCCGTACATGGTCGCCGCCTCGCTGCGCGCGATCGTTTCGCAGCGTCTGGTGCGGCGCATCTGCGAATCCTGCGCCGAGCCCTGCGAGTTGCCCGCCGCGCAAATGGCGATTGTCCGGGCTGAGGCCGGAGACAAGGCCGACCAGCTGCAATTCAAGCGCGGACGTGGATGCAGCCATTGCAATGGCAGCGGTTATCAGGGCCGGATAGGCGTATTCGAATACCTGGAGATGGATAACGCGCTGGTGGAAGCAATGCATTCAGGCGATCCGCTCAAATTCTCCGCCGTGGCCAGGGCACAGCCGGGATACCAGTCGTTGCGCCGCAGCGCCATCGTCCTCGCCGCGCAGGGTCTGACCACCATGGACCAGGTGATCCGCGCGACGTATTCGCTGGAAGAGTAGCGATATCCCGGGAACCGAGCATACATTCATGCCGCTGTTTCAATACAAGGGACGCAATCAGCGCGGGGAGGCGGTGCGAGGCCACCTCGATGCCGCTTCGCCCGACGCCGTCGCCGCGCAACTCATGAACAGCGGGGTCATTCCCATCGACATCATGATTGCCAAAGCGCGGGAGGATGTTTTCGGAGCGCTGCATTCGCGCCTGGCGGCCAGCACCAAGATTACGCTCACGGATCTCGCGCTCTTCAGCCGGCAGATGTACACCATGCTCAAGGCCGGCGTGCCGATCATGCAGGCGCTGCGCGGGTTGCGCGAGTCGACGCGGAATCCCGCGCTGGCCAGTGTCATCGCCAGTTTAAGCGAAAGTCTCGATACCGGACTGGACCTCAACAGCGCGTTGCGCCGTCACCCCAAGGTTTTTTCATCGCTATATGTCAACCTGGTCCAGGTGGGTGAGACCACCGGCAGCTTGCAGGAGGTTTTCTTGCAGCTTGCTATTTACCTGGAGCGTGAAAAAGACACCCGTGACCAGATGAAGTCGGCAACGCGATATCCAATTTTCGTCGTGGCCGCGATTTTCATTGCGATCTTCATCATTAATCTGTTCGTGATTCCGACGTTCGCCAAGGTTTACGCCGGATTCAAGATTGAACTTCCTTGGGCGACCAAGGCGCTCATCGCTTCGTCCAATTTCACCGTCGCCTACTGGCCGCTGATAGTGATGACGCTGATCACGGCTGTGTTCTCGATTCGCTACTACATCCGCACCACGGAAGGCCGTTATCGCTGGGATAAATTCAAGCTCGGCATTCCGGTTGTCGGCAAGGTTATTTACAAAGCCACGCTCGGCCGGTTCACCCGGGCGCTGGCGGTGATGATGAAATCCGGCGTGCCGCTGGTTCAGGGCATGACCGTGGTCAGCCGCGCGGTGGATAACGAGTATATCTGTGACCGGATCGTGCAGATGCGCGACGGAGTCGAACGCGGCGAGACCATCGCCCGCACTGCCGCAGCGACCGGCATGTTCCCGCCGCTCGTGATCCAGATGATTTCAGTGGGCGAGGAAACAGGCTCGGTGGATGAACTCATGTTCAACGTGGCGGATTTCTACGAGCGCGAAGTGGATTATGACATCCGCAACCTGAGCACCGCCCTCCAACCGATGCTGATCGTGTTCCTGGCGATCATGGTGTTCATTCTGGCGCTGGGGGTGTTCCTGCCGATGTGGGACCTGGTCCAGGTGGCGCGAAAAGGCTAGGTATTCTTATGTCAGGACGAACGAGCGCAGCGAGCAGGGCTACTTTTGCGTCAGGACGAACGAAGTAGGGCTACGGTTATGCGGGATTCGTCCGGTCCTCAGAAACTAGACAAGATAGTAATCGTAACCTACTGTATTTTCATAGGCTGCCGTGTTTCAGCGGGAAGGGACGAATCGTGAACCGGGAAAGCCAGGACCCGAAAGGTCGTGGGTGCGCAAGACATTGTAATCACGGCTTTTCCCTGCTCGAACTGATCATCGTCATCGTGATCATTTCGGTGCTGCTGGTGCTGGCGATTTCGCGCCTGCTGGCGCTGCAAGTGGATGCCGAGCGGGTGACCATGGAGACGGTGGCTGGAACGTTGCGCAGCGCGATTGGCATAAAGGTTGCAGAAAGTATTGTCAGAATGAAGGTAGCCGACCTTCGGGCCCTCGAGGGCAGCAACCCGATGGATCTGCTGGCGGAGACGCCACGTAACTATCTGGGCGAGCGTGACGGGGTCGACCCGGCCACGCTCGAGGACGGCAACTGGTATTTCGATAGACAGGCCAAGGTATTGGTCTATTTAGTCCGCCACAAGGGATTTTTTGTTGGTGGACAGCCCAACCCTCCGCGGGCGCGGTTCGCCCTGAGGCTGGTCTATAGTGACAAAAACGGGAATGGCGTGTTCGACCCTGGCATGGATGCCATAGAAGGTATGCGTCTCAGTCCCGTGGAACCTTATTCGTGGTCCCGGCAATGATGTCGGGCCGGTATGAAGAATGGTGGCAGGCATCAATCCCGCTGCCGGACGTGGTAGAGCGTAAAGCGCTTTTATTCAGTGACTCAGGAGATATATATGTCTAAACACCAAAGCGGTTTCACCCTTATCGAACTCGTCATCGTGATCGTCATTCTCGGCCTGCTGGCGGCCACCGCTCTGCCACGGTTCTCGAACCTGACGCAGAGCGCGCGCGTGGCCTCGCTCAACGGCGTCGCCGGCAGC
>JACQER010000031.1 GCA_016200465.1 Gammaproteobacteria bacterium
CACGCCGGGGCCGAGGGCCTCGCGCGCGGCGCGAATCCACGCGAGCGCCACGGGATTGTGCAGCGGCGCGAGCGGTGCCAGGTGTTCGATCTCCGCCTCGACGCGCGCATCCACCACGCACGGCGCCACGAGCGCGTTGCCGCCGTGCACGACGCGGTGCGCGACAACGGACACCGGGCCGATATTCCGCTCGCGCAGGAACGCGCGCAACCGCGCGGCCGCCGTGCCGTGTCCGTCATGTGCGACAGCGTGCCGTTGCGGCACCGCATCGTCTTTAAACGTCGCGAGGCGCACCGAGGAACTGCCGGCGTTGACCGTAAGCACGATCATCGCCATCGCCCGGCCGCCATCATGACGCGCGTAACGGACGCGGGCATGAACGGCGGCGCATGCGTGCCGCGGCCCCACCGGTTGCGGCGGCGCATCGTATCGACAGAGGATTCCGTTGCCGGTGCCATCATGATTCATCCTCAGGTGACGACCGACGGCCGCTTGCGCCCGAGGCGGGCGCGCATGCCGGCGATGGCTTCCGCCGCCTGCGCGAGCGCGGCGACGGCGATCGACACGTCCTCGCCTTGTCGCGCCGGATCGGGCTCGAAGCGCTCGAGATAGACGCGCAGGGTGGCGCCCCGCGTGCCGGTGCCGGAGAGGCGCAGCACGAGGCGCGCGCCGTCTTCGAACTCGATGCGCGGGCCCTGCCCGGGGCTCACGCTGCCGTCCACCGGATCGGTGTAGCTGAACTCGTCCGCCAGCCGCACACGCTGCGCGCCGAACACCTGCCCGGACAGGTGCGGGAGCCGACGGCGCAGACGCTTCATCAGGCATTCGGCCGTTACCGGATTGAGTCCCTCGTAGTCGTGGCGGGTGTAGAAATCGCGCCCGTAGCTCCGCCAGTGCGCGCGCACGACGTCCTCGACGGACGCGCGCCGCGCGGCGAGCAGGTTGAGCCAGTAAAGCACCGCCCACAGCCCGTCTTTCTCGCGCGCGTGATCGGAGCCGGTACCGAAACTTTCCTCGCCGCACAGCGTGATGCGCCCGGCGTCGAGGAGGTTTCCGAAGTATTTCCAGCCGGTGGGCGTCTCGTAGCAGGGAATGCCGAGACGCGCGGCGACGCGGTCCAGCGCCCGGCTCGTCGGCATCGAACGCGCCACGCCCACGAGCCGGCCGCGGTAGCCGGGCACGAGCGCGGCGTTGGCCGCGAGCACGGCGAGACTGTCCGAGGGCGTCACGAAGAAGCGTCGCCCGAGAATCATGTTGCGGTCGCCGTCGCCGTCGCAGGCCGCGCCAAAGTCGGGCGCGTCGGGGCCGAACATTTCCGCCACCAGCGCTTGCGCGTGCGCGAGGTTGGGGTCGGGTGGTTCGCCGCCGAAATCGGTCCGTGGCTCGCCACGCAACACCGTGCCCGCCGGCGCGCCCAGACACCGCTCGAGCAGCTCGTGCGCGTACGGGCCCGTGACCGCGTGCATCGCATCGAAACGCATGCGGAACCGCCCCGACGTGAGCAGCGCGCGGATCGCCTCGAAGTCGAATAGCCGCTCCATGAGCGCGGCGTAGTCGGCGACCGGATCGATCACCTCGACGACCATGTCGCCGAGACGGGATTGACCGAGGCGATCGAGCGGCACATCGGGCGCGTCGAGCGCACGATAAGCGCGGATGGTCCGGCTCGTCTCGTAGATCGCCTGCGTCACTTTCTCCGGCGCCGGACCGCCGTTGGCCAGATTGACCTTGATTCCGAAGTCGCCGTCGGGTCCACCGGGGTTGTGACTCGCGGAGAGAATGATGCCGCCCGCCGCGTCGCGGCGACGGATGACGCACGAGGCCGCGGGCGTGGACAGCAGCCCCGCCCGTCCCACGAGCGCGCGTCCGATGCCGTTGGCCGCGGCCATCTTGAGGATCACTTGCAGCGCAAGCTCGTTGCCGTAGCGCCCGTCACCGCCCAACACCAGCGTCGCGCCGCGCCAGCCGGGCAGCGCGTCGAACACCGACTGCACGAAGTTTTCGAGGTAGCGCGGCTGGGCGAACACCGCGACCTTTTTGCGCAGTCCGGAAGTACCGGGGCGCTGATCGGTGAACGGCTGCGTGACAACCGTGACGATGTTCGTGCGCCCGGTCTCCGCGGGCGGTCCCGGTTGCGGCGTGTGCAATGTTTCATTGTGTATCATGATGTCGTGATCGCTATTCCAGCCGCGCCGTCTCCAGGTACTCCGGCACCTGGACGGACCATTTGAGATTTTCCTCGATGCGGTGGCGCAGCGCGTCGGCCGCCCTGGGTTCGCCGTGCGTGACGAATGTCTGGCGCGGCGGCGATTCGAAGTGTTCGAGCCAAGCAAGGATCTCGGCGTAGTCGGCGTGCGCCGAGAGGTTGTCGATGTTCACGACCTCGGCGCGCACCGGCACATACTCGCCGTGGATCTTGATCGTCTCGGCGCCGTTCAGCATGGCGGCGCCGCGCGTGCCGCCCGCCTGAAAGCCCACGAACAGGATCGTGTTGCGAGGATCCGGCGCAAACGCCTTGAGGTGGTGTACGACGCGCCCGCCGGTGGCCATGCCGCTCGCGGAGATCACGATCATCGGGCCGCGAAAATCGTTGAGCCGCTTCGACTCCTCCACGGTGTTGACGATCTTGGCGGCGGCGCACATGGCGTCGCACTGATCGGGCGTGAGGCGATGCTCGCCGCGGTGGTTGTGGTAGATGCGCGTGGCGTCTACCGCCATGGGGCTGTTGAGAAACACCGGGAGGTCGGGAATGGCGTACGCCGCCTTGAGCAGATGGATGAGGTACATCAGCGTCTGCGCGCGCCCCACGGCGAACGCCGGCACGATCACCGCGCCCCCGCGCTTCACGGTGCGGTTGATTATCTCGGCGAGCCGCGTCTGCGGATCGGTAGAATCGTGGCGCCGGTCGCCGTAAGTGGACTCGACGACCAGATAATCCGCGCGGTCAACGACCGTCGGCGCCACCATAATAAGATCGTTCGGCCGGCCCAAATCACCGGTTAACAACAACGTCTTGCCGTCGTGACGCAACCGCACGAAGGACGAGCCCAGCATATGCCCGGCGGGCAACAGGTGCAGCGTGAGTCCGCCGTCGAGATCGGTATCGCGCGCGAAATCGACCGGTACAAAGCGCGAGAGCGAACGCTCCGCGTCTTCGCGCGTGTACAGCGGCAGCGCCGGCGCATGTTTTGAGAACTTGTGACGGTTGGCGTACTCCGCCTCTTCCTCCTGCAGATGCCCGCTGTCCGGCAGCAGGATGGCGCACAGATCGCGCGTGGCCTCGCTGCCGTACACCTTGCCGGCGAAACCGTTTTTTATGAGCAGCGGCAGATAGCCGCTGTGATCGAGATGCGCGTGCGTTAGGATCACCGCGTCAATCTCCCGAGGATTCACCGGCAGTGGCGCCCGGTTCCGCAGGCGCAGCTGCTTGTAGCCCTGGAACAGGCCGCAGTCCACCAGGATCTTCTTGCCGCCGGCGCGCACCAGGTACTTGGAGCCGGTGACCGTGCCGGTGGCGCCGAGGAAGGCGATCTCCATGATCAATTCGTCCCGTTCACGACCGCGCCCAGGTGAAGGTCGCCTCGATGTCGTGCCCGATGCCCGGCGTTCGAATACGCAAGGCGATGCGATACGGACCGGGACCGGGCATGGTGAAGTAATTGCCGAAGGTGGCGGCTCCGGCGATCACCATCGACTCAAGTTTCTTTTCCGCCTTAAAGTTGCCTGGGCCCGTGATCGTTGCGGTGACCTCGGCACGCGTAATCCGCTTGCCGGTCTTGTCCTCGAACAGCGCAACCGTAATATGGTTCTCGCCGACCGGCACACCGCCGTGCATCCCGCTCTCGGGATGCACGGACGGATGCCCGCGCACGAGCTCGGCCGGCAGAATGCCGAAGTAGATCGCCACACCGTCCGCCACCTGCTGGTAGCCGCCCGCCGCCACGGTGGCGGACGCCAACAGCAACAGTCCCGCGAACAGCCACCTCGGTCTTGTCACACATGCTGTCGTCATGACACACCTCCACGAGAAATCACGGTCGGCGGTTTCCGACCGCCGGCGGCGTTGCCTACTTCCTCGAACCACCGGCCGATGGCTTCATCATCTCATCCATGCGCTTGCGCATCTGATCCATCTGCTTCTGCATGTCCTCGTCCATCATCATGCCCTTGCCCGCCATGCCGGACATATGGTCCATCATGCCCGACATCTCGCGCATGCGTTCGGCCATCTGCTTCTGTTCGGCCGCGCTCAGGTTGCCCTTGGACATGCGGCCGGACATTTCCATCATCTGGCCGGACATGTCGTGCATCGTGCCGGACATCTGCTGCGCGCCCGGCCCGCCCATGCCCTGCTGCCCGCCCATCTTGCCGCCGCCTTTCTGCTTTGCGCCGGAGTCCATCCCTTTGCCGCCGTCCATCATGCCGCCTCCACCCATGCCCCCGCCCATCTGGGCATAAGCGGGCAGCGCGATGGCAAGCCCCAGCACCAGTAGACCCGTTCCCAACCTGTTACACATTGACTGTTTCATGGTTTCGCTCCTTGGCTATGGGGATTGCTCCCCGATTGTCATTGCATCCCGTGACGGGACGCTCCTTTTCCGGATCAACCGACTCCGAAATCATTGCCGCCGATCGACCGAACACACTCGTAGCTCATCGATACAGCGCGAGCGTCACGCCCACGCCCCAGTCCGGGCTGCCGTCGGCGAGCCCGAACACAACGTACGGCCGCAGCGAGTTGCCCTTGCCGAGCTTGCGATTCAGGAACAGGCTTAGCTCGAGCTGGTCGTCGGTGCCGGCGGCGGCCGCCTGCTGCGCGTAAAGGGAAACGCCCGCGCGCGTGGCCGAATCCAGCGGCTGGGACAAGCCGACGAGGCCGTAGGCAACGTTGTCCAGGTTGATCCCCGGCGGATCGCCGTACACCCGGTAGCCGACGTAGCCGAAGAAGACGCCCTTCTCCAGATCCAGTTGCACGGCATAATCGTTCTCGCCGGTGCCGAGATTTTTGTCTTCGTCGGCCGTGGCGAGCTTGATCTTGCCGGTGAGATCGACGCGCGGTTGCGCCGGCGCTTCCGCGACGAGCCGCACCGAACCAGAGAGCACGACGTCGCCCAGACCCGACTCCCGGCGGGTGGATGCTGCGGCGACGCGGGGGCGCACCACCTGCATGGCGCCCATGCCCGGGGCCATGCCGCGCGGCGTGTCGCCGATGGCGGGCGTAACGTTGCCCGGACCTTCGACGATCAGGTAGGGAACCGTGATCGAGAAGGTCGTCACCTCGCTCCCATAGCTGAGCGAGAGCGGGAAATACCAGATCGTGGTATCGGTCCCGGTGCCGTAGTCTCCGCTCGTGTATTCGGCTCCCAGGCTCACGCTCAGATCGCTCTCGGCCGCGGCGCAGAGTGGCGCCACGAAGTTCACCGCCACGAAAACCGCCGTGCGGATCATGTTTCGTGTCATTAAACGTAGCCCTGCTCGCTGCGCGAGCTCGTCTTGATGTATTAATTGTTTCATGGGTTTACTCCTTTCTTCGTGCGGGGATCGTCCCCCGGTTGGTTGATGTCGCGCCCAGTCCGGACAGACATTCGTCAGTAATCTTCTCAACACCTCATGGCGACGCACGTGGTATCGCCAAGTGCGGAATGAACGCCGGCGTGCGCGCACGATAGCGCGCGTATGCCTCGCCGAACTCGCGCCCGACTTCCTGCTCCTCGCGCCGGGCAAGATGCGCGTACATGAACACCAGCACCGGAAACATGGCGAGCGTCAGGATCGTCGGCCACTGCACCAGGAAGCCCAGCATGATCAGCACGAAACCGACGTACTGCGGATGGCGGATGCGCGCGTACGGGCCGGTCGTCGCCAACGCGTGATTCTTTTGCGCCGCGTACAACACGCGCCAGGCGTTCGATAGCAGAATGAACCCGCCGCCGATGAATACGAAACTCAGCAGGTGAAACGGCCCGAAATGCGGGTTGGCCTTCCAGCCGAACAGCATCTCCAGCAGGTGCCCGGCGTCGTGCGAGAACCAGTTGACGTTCGGGTAGCGACTCTGCAGCCACCCGGAAAGGAGATAGATCGTGAGCGGATAGCCGTACATCTCGGTGAACAGCGCCACCAGGAACGCCGAGATGGCGCCGAAGGAGCGCCAGTCGCGCGGGCTCCGCGGCTTGGCGAAGCTGTAGAGAAAGATGATGAACACAGCCGAGTTGATGACCACGAGCGACCACAGGCCGTAGGCGGGCGCGGAGGTGGCGGGGTTCATGGCTTGTCTCCTTTCTCCGCGCCGTGATCGTGTCCGCCGTGGCCGAAGAAATGCAGCAGCGGACACAATGCCAACAGCAGGAACGGCAGTACGCCAAGCGCATGCGCGCGGTGCTCGGTAAACAGGAAGAAGGCCGCGATCGCGAGGAAGCCAAGAAACGCCCATACGCTTCGTGAACGCCAGAAGCCTTTTTTATCGGACGCATGTTCATGATTCATACAAGCCCCCAGTTTTGTTTCTTTGTTTAAGCGCGCCTTGACCGAAACGTAACATGCCTACCGGCTTTCGTATCTCGCGGTCTTGCCTTGCGCATCGAAACTCACGATGTCGTAACGTTGCGCGCGCGGGCCCTCCATGCCCGGCGCGCCCGCCGGCATTCCCGGCACGGCGATACCCTTCACTCGTGGGCGTTCCCGCAACAGGCGCTGGAGTACATCGGCCGGAACATGCCCCTCCACCACATAACCATCCACGATGGCCGTATGACAGGATGCCAGTTGCGCCGGAACACCGTGCGTGAATTTGATCTTGTCCACCGATGCCACGTTATGCGTCGTAACGTGGAAGCCGTCGCGGTTCAGGTGTTCGACCCATTTGGCGCAACAACCGCATCGCGCGTCTTTGTAAACGGTAACGTCCGCAGCAACGGCTTCCAGCGCCGGCCACCACAACGTAGAAAGGATTAACGTCAAAGTACTGTGGATGACGAGTCTTGTTACAGTTTTGGAGATCATGGCAGGTTGCTCCTTATGTGAGAATCTTGACGGGAAATAGATATGCCATCGGCCGGTGTTAGCGACACGGTAACGCCGACAGGCCAGTAAAGTTCTCGCAAACGCTTGTCGAACGCCGCGATCGCGAGAAAAACCAGCAGCGTCAGGCCAGTGCTTGAACGCCACGGTGACCGGGCGATCAGGGTCTACGTCGCGGCCCACAGTGGTGGCGTCGAGCGGTCGTAACACCCGGCGCGCGAGCCACCAAGCGTAGAGAGCGGCAAGCGGACAGGAAAGAGCGATGATCACTGCCGTGCGCAACGAAAATCCCCACCACAGAAGGATAAGCGTCGCGGATGCTGACATTGTCGCGGCACACAGCACCCCAACGCCGTAGTATCTGCTTCGCATGTGCACAGCATTCATGCGAGCACCAACCGTAGGCGCTTCAAGAGCGCCGAGTTGACGATCACCGACAGCGACGACAGCGCCATCGCCGCGGCGGCGATGATCGGGTTGAGAAAGCCGAGTGCCGCGACCGGGATGCCGATGCTGTTGTAGATGAACGCCCAGAACAGGTTCTGCTTGATCTTGAGCATGGTCGCGCGCGACAGGCGGATCGCGAGCACCACGTCGCGCACGTCGTTCTTGATGAGGATGATGCCGCCGGTCTCCTTGGCGACGTCCGAGCCGGAACCAATGGCGATGCCGATGTCGGCCACGGCCAGCGCCGGGGCGTCGTTCACGCCGTCGCCCACCATGGCCACCGACTTGCCCTGCTTTTGCAGATCCTGCACGACCTTGGCCTTGTCGCCCGGCAGCACCTCGGCGATCACCTTCTCGATGCCGAGCTCGCGCGCGATGGCCTGCGCGGTGCGCTGGTTATCGCCGGTGAGCATGACGACCTCGACCTTTTCATCGCGCAGCGCGGTGATGGCCTCCTTGGCCTCGGGCTTGAGCGTATCGGCCACGGCAATCACCCCGGCGAGCTTGCCGTCCCTGCCTACGAGCATGGCGGTCTTGCCTTCATGTTCGAGGCGTGTCATCGCCTCCTCGGCAGTGTCGGTCTTGATGCCTTCGCGCGCAAACAGGCGCCGGTTGCCGAGCAGCACCTTGCGGCCGTTCACGCTGCCTTGGATGCCGTGGCCGGGGATCGCCTCAAATCCCGTTACCTTGGGTAATTCGAGGTTACGGTGCCGTGCGGCGCGCACGATGGCTTCGCCGAGCGGATGCTCCGAGCCAGCCTCCACCGCGGCGGCAAACCGCAATGCTTCTTCCTCGGTCGCACCGGCGAGCGGGACGATATCCGTGACGTTCGGTTCGCCACGGGTGAGCGTACCGGTCTTGTCGAAAATCACCGCCGTAAGTTTCTGCGCGCGTTCCAGGACTTCGCCGCCACGGATCAGGATGCCGGCCTCGGCGCCCTTGCCCACGCCCACCATGAGCGCGGCCGGCGTGGCCACGCCCAGCGCGCACGGGCAGGAGATGATGAGCACCGCGATGAAGGACAACAGCGCCTGCGGGAAATTTCCGGCGAGCCACCAGCCGAAGAACGCAACGAACGCGATTATCACCACCGCCGGAACGAACTTGGCGGTGACCTGATCGGCGATGCGCTGGATCTGCGCGGTGCTCGCCTGCGCCTCCTCGACCATCTTGATAATCTGTGCGAGTGCCGTTTCGGCTCCCACGCGCGTCGCTTGGCAGTGCAGCAGCCCGGTGCGGTTCAAGGTGCCGCCGATCACCTGAGTACCCGGCGCCTTCTCCACCGGCATGGATTCACCGGTCAACATGGATTCATCCACCGACGAACTGCCTTCGAGCACCACTCCGTCGGTCGGGATCTTCTGGCCCGGGCGGATGACGCAGACGTCGCCGACCATGACGCTCTCGGCCGGCACCTCCATTTCCTGGCCCTCGCGGATGACGCACGCGGTCGCCGGCTTCAGGTCGAGCAGCTTACGCACCGCGGCCGAGGAACGTTTCTTGATCAGCTCCTCCATGTATTTGCCGAGCAGCACGAACGCGATGATCACGGCCGAAACCTCGAAGTACACGTCGCGCTCCTCGACCTTCACCGGCAGCACCTCGGGGAAGAACAGCACCGCGACGCTGTAGACATAGGCGACCGTGGTGCCGAGGGCGATCAGGAAATCCATGTTGATCGATCGCGTGCGGATCGCCTGCCACGAACCCTTGTAGAAACTCCAGCCGCCGATGAACTGTACCGGTGTCACCAAAATGAACAGCCACATGCCCCAGGTGAACCAGGGCAACTGCGGGATCGGCGCCCAGGTCACGATGGTGGCGCCGGTCGCCAGCGCGAGAAACGCCCCAGCGCGCAGGATCGCGAGCGCGAGCACGCCGGTGAGCGCGATGGTCACGCGCGTGCGCATGGATTTCAGCTCCTGCTCGGGAGACTCGAAGGTGCGCTGGCAACCGGCGCTGCAAAAGTAATACACGCGGCCGGCGCGTTCGGTCTTGAGCGATTTGCTTTTCTCCACGACCATGCCGCAGATGGGGTCCTTGGCGAGTTCCTTGGCGGATTTCGACTTCGGCGCGGCCGCCGTCATGCCCGGTGCGTGGTCATGGCTCTGGCCCACGGCCATTTTCAAAGGAACGGCTGCTGCCTCTGCATGCACATACGCCGCCGGGTTGGCCTTGAACTTGTCGAGGCAGGCGGCGGAACAGAAATAATAGACCGTTCCCTCGTGCGCCTGTTTCCCGGCGGCCGATTTTTCATCCACGGACATGCCACATACCGGATCAGTTGCCATCATCGCTCCCTTCGCTCGGGCGCTTGCCCGTCGGGTTTAATTACCTGTCAGCGCCTCACCAAATCCTCGCGCTTACGCAGATACTCTTCGCGGCCGACCTCACCGCGCGCGTAGGTCTCGTCCAGCAGGTCCAGCGGCGATTTTGCCGACGTGCCCGTGGGCGCGCCGGAGGACATGTGGCTGCCGCGATCACTGCCGTGCCCCGCGCCGCCGTGCCAGAGAAACCCGATCATCACCGCCACCATCACGATGACCATGGCAACCCCTGCGTCTCCTCTTTGATAATGCTGCGTCATATTCACTCCTTTCCGGTTGTACTTCGAGAATTCCGGTATTAACCTCACGGCATGATCAGCGACCAATACGTGTGGCTCACGTGGGCGTCCGCCTTTCTCGCGCCCTGGACCGCGCTCTACCTCGCCTTTCCCATGCATCGTAAGACCATGATGTGAGCCAGCGCGTTCACCGCCGCATTCGGGCTGACGGAACCGCTGTTCGTGCCCAGGTACTGGAACCCGCCGAGCCTTTTCAACCTCGCGCAGCGCACCGGTTTCGATATCGAAAGCCTGGTCTTCACCTTCGGCATCGGCGGCGTGGCCGCCGTGCTCTACTCCACGCTCGCCGGTCGTGGCACGCGTCCCATGCCGGCACACGAGAAACACCGGCCGCTGCACCGGCATCACTACAAGGCGCTGGCTTCGCCGTTCATTGCCTTTCCAATCCTTTACCTCTTTCCCTGGAATCCGATTTATCCCGGCATCGCCGCGATGGCGATCGGCGCCGTCGCCACGATGCTCTGCCGTCCCGACCTCAAGACCAAGACCTGGGTCGGCGGACTGTTGTTCCTCGGCTACTACGTCGTGTTCCTGCTCGGACTCGAATGGTCCGCGCTGGGCTACATCGAGCGCGTGTGGAACCTCGCCGCACTCTCCGGCCTGCTCGTCTTCGGCATGCCCATCGAGGAACTCGCCTGGGCCATCGCCTTCGGCATGTACTGGTCGGGCGTGTACGAACATTTCACGTGGAAACGCCTGACCGTCGCCCGGCCGTGACCCGTCGGCGGAACCAGGCCACGTATAAAGCAGCCGCTCCAACCCCGGCCTTGCCTTCATCGGGCCGGCACGCTCAGAAGAGCAGCCAGCCATAGAGGAAGGTCACGTTGTTGTCGGCCGCGTCCCGTCCGAAGCCGTTGTAGTCGGAGCGCGCGCCGTTGAATTTGCTGTACCAGGTGCGGCGCAGGCCGACCTTCAGGTTCTGCATGTCCTTCAACGGCAGGTAATTCACTTCCGCGGTCCACCCGCGCGAGTCCGGGCTGCCGGTGGCGTTGCCCATGGCGCTTGGGTCAGTGCTCATCGCGTACTTCATCATGTCGCTGCCGCCCCAGGTGGAGAAGTAGCCGATGCCGCCGCCCACGCGACGCTGGTACCAGTAGTGGATGTTCATCTTGAAGGAACGCAACATGTCGGCGGGATTGTCCGCCATGCCCGCCGGAAAGCTCGCGCTCCAGAGGCGCTTCTCGCGAACCCATGTGGCGTCGGTCGTGAAGATGTGGTCGCTGCCGACGTACTGATATTGCGCGTCGAAGGACAGGTCCCGGTAGCGATCGGTGGGACTGCCGCTATCTTCGGAATTCAGCAAAATGTCCGTGGTCATCCCGTGGACTCCCGCGGCGAAGTTGTGGGCGCCCAATTCGCGGTTGAGCATCACGTGCCAGTACGGCGCGTAGCCGTCGACCACCGTGTTGGTGACTTCACCGGCGCTCAGGGGCTTCAGCAGGCCGCGCTTGGTAGTGCGGTAGAACGAGAGTTCCGCGTACAGCGTGTTGTCCCAGAATCCGTAGGCACCCAGTCCGGCCGCCTGCCGCGCCAGTCCCATGTCGATCAGGGTGCCGACGGGGGGCATGACGCCCGCATCCGGCAGATGGGGGAAGCTCCACATCGGCGCGGCGTTCCAGACGTCCTGGGTCGTTGGCCCGTTGTTCAGCGTCAGGCCGAAAAGGAGTTCCTTGTCCGTGATCGTCGTGGTGTCGGCATAGCGGATGTCCACCATCTCCACCGCCCAGTTGCGCTCGATGCCGTCGTAGTTGTACTGGGCGAACGCGCCGGATTTATCGGTGATCTTGCCGCCGTAGTAAATCGCCACCGTCTGCAGGATGACTTCATCATTCCGCTTGAAGTCCTCCCTCGGATCGCTCGCGCGGGTGCTGTCCACGGCGGTGCGGGAAGCGATCAGCGAGGCGGACAACGGCAGGTTGGCGGGGAACGCCTTCTCGTCGAGCTGGTTGCCCAGGGTGTAGCCGCGCAGCTTGAACTGCCGCCCGAACGCGGTGAGTTCGGGGAAAACCGTATGGCACGAGGCGCACGCCATGCCGGTCTGGCGTTCGAAGCTCGGCACCGCGTAGGCGGGCGGACTCAGTATAGCGATCGCGGCGACCGCGACCATCAACGTGAATACAGCTTTCAGGCGCTTCCCCATCGCAATGCTAAACATGACGTTCTCCTTGCTTCTTGCTGGTTGAAAATCGTGAACTGCGTCTCATCGATTCATCACCTATCTCGTGCATGCCGGTTACCTTTGGGCATAAAGATCCCGCCGCGTCAGCGGAACCGGGTTGAGCCCTTTACCCTTCTTCGCCGCCAGAATCTGATACACGCCGATTTCACCCTGTTCGAACTGACGCGCGCAGGCCGCCATATAGAGGTACCAGACCCGGTAGGTCGTCTCCGGCACGTGCCGCAGGGCCTCGGTCTTGCGGTTTTCCAGCCGCCGCACCCAGTGCCGCAGCGTGAGCGCGTAATGCGGCCGCCACGCCTCCACGTCCAGAATCTCGAAACCGAATCGCTCCATGGCGCGCTGCACATTGCCGACGGTGTCCAGCTCGCCGTCCGGGAACACGTAGCGGTTGATGAATTTCGTTGCCGTTGTCCGGCGCCACCCCTCCGTGTCCTGGGTGATGCCGTGATTCAGGAACAGCCCGCCCGGTTTCAGCAAGCGCTGGACGAGGCCAAAGTAAAGCGGAAGGTTCTTCAAACCGACATGCTCGAACATGCCGACGCTCACGATCTTGTCGAACGCCGCCTCGCCTGGCAGGTCGCGGTAGTCTTTGAGTTCCACCTTGACCATCCCTTCCAGACCCTCTTTCTCGATTTTCGCGCGGCTGTATTCGTACTGATTCCGGCTCAGCGTGATGCCGTGCGCCCGCACGCCGTAGTACCGCGCGGCCCAGCGGATCAGTGCGCCCCAGCCGCAACCGATATCGAGCAGGCGCTCGCCGGGCTTGAGCCGGAGTTTGCGGCAGATGTAGTCCAGCTTGTTCCGCTGCGCCTGGTCCAGGCTGTCGTGCGCGTTCTCGAAATAGGCGCAGGAGTAGACCATCTGCTCGTCGAGCCACAGCCGGTAGAAATCGTTGGAAACGTCATAGTGAAAGGCGATGGCCTTGCGGTTGGTGTCTTTGGAATGCGCGCGCCCGATACGAAGCGACAGCGGTCGGCGCTGCGCTCCCGATATGCGGTTGTCGCCGTACGGCGTCTCACCCAGAAACAGCGCCCCGGCCGCGAAGGCTGTTTTCTCGGCGACGGACAATGCCAGGGATTGCAGATGTTCTTTCAGTCCCAGAGCGGCGTGGATGTTTCCCTCCACATTCAGCTCGCCCTGAATATACGCCTCGGCCAGGCGCAGCGGATCGCGGGAAAGAACCAGGTCACGAAGCAGGCCGGGATGGCGAAAAGCCAGGCAGGCTTCGGGCGCCCCTTCGCCGAACCTCAAAGTCTGGCCGTCCCATAAACGCACTGCCAGGTTTCCGCGGTAATCCCGGAGCACGCGCTGCACCACGCGCTTGGCGTAGTTTGTCCCGAATTTAGATAGAGCCAATTCCATGCTGGCCTCTCAGTTGTCCCTCGGACGCTGCGTCGCGATCGGCAAGCAATCCTCACGCCACAGGCAAGTCGATTGATCGCAGTAACCGTCATAAGCCTTGGCAAAGCAGTCGAAATTGCCCTCGCCGCGCTGGATGCTGCGGATCAGTTCGATTTTGTCCAGCTTTTCGGGGGCAAGGTCATGTTGCTTTGCCAGCTTGCGCAGGGTTTTCATATTCATATCGATCTCCTTAATTGACCAGGTTGCTTGTCATGTGCAATCGGGGCCATAAAACCATGGCGTCGATCCTTCAAACGTGCTGTCCGGACAGGGAGCGACCGCGGCGGAATAAACGACAAAACAACGGCAAAGATGGTCGCCAAGGGATTCGGTCTATTCATGACTCACTTCCTTTTCCGGCCACAAAACGATCATGGAAAAAGTTGTACAGCGGCACGAACACCAGACCGAAATAGATTCCGTACGCAAATGTCTCGATCAGTCCCAGAAAGAAGCTGGGCCAGCTGATCCAGGTGAAACCCGGAAGCAGCTTGAGCCAGACCTCGTACATGCGATGTTCGAACATCAGGTCGCCGACCACACAGACGATATAACTGATGGACAGGAACGAGCCCATCGCCAACCCGGCCACGCGCCAATCCAGCCTAGTCATGATGATGTCCTCCCGGCATGGGTGCGCCGGTATATTGATCCGGGGCCTGCGCAAAACGGTCGCGGCAGGTGGTGGAACAGAAATAAAAAGTCCGGTCCTGGTGCAGGGTCGAGACCGCGGTGTGCGGGTCCACTTCCATGCCACAGACCGGATCGCGCACCTTACCGCCCGCCGCCGGTTCACCCCCGCCGTGACCGCCGTGTCCAGCATGACGCCCGTGTCCACCCGTCACGTGCGCGCCGCAACCATAGCGCATCATCACGAGAAACAAGCCGCCCCAGAGCAGCAACCAACCGACGTTTTTCAGGATGTCCGGGTCCATGACGTCACCTCATTTCAGTCTCTTGTTCCAGAATCCCCATGCGATTCCATAAAGCGCGCCGAGCACGAAGCCGGCAGCGGTGAACAGCACAAATCCGGTAATGAAAGCCGTGAGGCTGCCCGTGATCGGCCAGGGGCTGGCCGGCGCCAGCCAGGCAAGCAGCCCGAAGGGTGGAAAGAGCGCATCGAAGATGGCACAGAAGACATATGCCACACCCAGCGTCGTCGCCAGTGACAATGCATGCATTTTCCATTGAGAGCCTTTCATGCTCTGCCTCCTTCAATCGGTTCCGCAAATGCCCACGACGCAGACGGGTTTTGCCATGGTGCCTGCCGGCCTGTTACTTGCCGGCCGGCGCGCCCATCATGCCGCCTTTTCCATCACCACCCGTCATGCCCTGGCCCATCATCCCGCCGCCTTGGCCGCACATCATGCCTTGCATCATTTTCATGTGCTCCTGCATCATCTGCATGTGTTCCTGCATGAGCTTTTCCCGCTCCTTGGGGTCCTTCGTGTCATGAATTTTGTGCATGAGGTCGTGCATCTTCATCATGTTCTCCTGCATCTGCGCCGTCGGTGCTCCCGCGCCCTTGCCCGCGGACGCCTTCTTGTCTTTGGCCGGTGCGGATATCGCCGGCGCGTCTTTTTTGTCGGGATGGTGGGTATCGTCCGCATACACCCCGGGGGCGGATAACACCGCGGATGCGACCACAGCAGCGAGTATCGAAGTTTTCATATTTAAGATCTCCTTTGCGTCATTAGTGTTTCTGTCTTAAAGAGGTTTGACGACATGACCATAGACACGCGCTCGCCAAAAACAACTGGAACAATAAAAGAGAGACGGAGCCGGACGGCCGATCACACGGGGGACGTCAAAGCACCCCGGATCGCGCCGCGACGCCGGTTAGGGAAGGTATCTAGAGCAGCAAATGCTCGATGCGGAGGTACAAGGGTAGCGCCGGATCCGGTGGAGGATGATACGAAAACAGCGCCGTCGCCATGGTTCCGGCGTGGGGCATCAACGACAACAGTGGGGCGATGGGAATGTCCTGGTGCGGATCGGATCCCGATGTTACGGCGACAGGCAGAGAGTTCAGCGTGTAGTCGGCATGATCCAGCCATTTCGTGCACGGATCATGAAAGTCGTTCGACCCCGGTGAGTGAAGCGCGCCGTCAGGCCCGTCATGCCCGTGATCGAGCGCCGCATCAGGCGTGAACGGCGCCACGGCATCGGCGAAGACCTTGCAGCACGGGGTCAGGGTCAGAACCAGCGACAGCGACAGCCACGCCGCCATCAGCCGGGAGGTAATGGACATCCTCCGTCTCTCGGCGCCCATTTGCATCACGCTTGGCGGCATCGCGAGCTCCTCAACGGACAGCCACTATTCAGACAAACCGTCGGCTTCGATACAAAATCCCGGATCAGTCAAACACAAACCGCGACATAAACTTTGATGCAGGTCAAAAGCGCTGTTCGCCCGTCACCCGGACATGATGTTCCGGGCGCATCAACCCTCATCCGCTTCCGCGGGGTAACCCACCTTGGTCAGGGCATTGACCACGGACTGCGGGTCCACGCCGCCCCTCACCACGGCGGTGCCGTTCTTGAGATCGAACTCGGCACTGACGTAGCCCGGCAGTTTGGACACGGCCTCGGTGGCCTTGGCAATGCAACCGCCGCATTTCATTCCACTAACCCGGTATCGCGTCTCAACGGTTCTGTTCATCGTCTCCCCCGGACATTACAGGTCAAGCGCGCGGCCCCATAATCAGGTACTTGACCAGCGCGGCAATGACCAGAATCACAATAATCCAGAACAGGATTCCCATCCAGCCGAATCCCATTCCCCAGCCGCTCATGTCCATGCCGTCCACGGTCTAGCGCCTCGTCATTCCATCCATCATGCCCTGCACCATCTTCATGTTCACCTGCGGTCGC
This sequence comes from Gammaproteobacteria bacterium, assembly GCA_016200465.1. GTDB lineage: Bacteria > Pseudomonadota > Gammaproteobacteria > Acidiferrobacterales > Sulfurifustaceae > Sulfuricaulis. The sequence continues at coordinate 16,545 of JACQER010000031.1, forward strand.
GTAGTTCTGAAATCGCACGCAAAGCTTACAGGACCGCCAAATACATACTTTGATAGGCATCAATCTTCAAGGTTCGACGCCTGGTCTGAGGGTTCCTCGTGACACTACTGCTCCCACCCTGGTCACACAGCCCGAACCGTCAAACGGCGCCGGTCTTCCGCGATCAGGCTGGCACGACCGAGACATTTATTCGTCATCGCCAGCGGCGAATCACGATGATCATGAGGATCGGCACCGCGACCCACTGCATCAGCGGCGTCAGGCCGATCCCCGCCACCAGCGGCATGGAGGCCGTGTACGCCCACGCACCCACCCGGTAAACGTTGTACCACTCGCTGAAAACGGTATAGGCCAGACCCGTCGCCACCATCATTGCACCGGCGCGCCACGGCCGATGCAACGGCCAGACAAAATCCCGGAATAGCGCCGCTATCAGGAGAAACAGTATGGTGGCGATCAAGATATCGCCGGCAATACAGTGAATCAGGTAGGAAAGGATACGCCGGCGGTCGCTGTCTTCCCACAAAGTGTAAAGCGGAAGCTGCATCGCCTCCCACAAGCCATGCAGCACGAACGCCAGCACCGCCCAGTGCAACAGGCGTTTCAAGACGTCGCGGTACACAAAAAAGTTGGGTGTTAGCCGCGCAAAAGGTCGCGCACGCGCTCCAATCGGCCGCGCACGTCTTTGGCGATCCCGGCGATCTGGGGATTGTCGGTGAGCTTCAGGACCGCTATCGGGTCCATGAATCCCACGTTGATCTTCTTGTCCGGTTGCTCGCGCACCACCACGTTGCACGGCAGCAGCAGGCCGATGTCCGGATCGGCGGTGATCGCCTTGTGCGCCAGCGGCGGATTGCACGCGCCGAGGATGCGGTAAGGCGCGCCGTCGACATTGAGCTTGGCCTTCATCGTCGCCTGCACGTCGATGTCGGTGAGCACGCCGAAGCCCTCGGTCTTCAGCGCCTCGATAACGCGTTTGACGGTGTTATCGAAACTGTCCTGCAAGATAATGTTGAAGCCGTACATGTCCGTCCCTCCTTCGAAGCAATCATTTCTTTCCGGAATCGCTCAACAAATACTTGATCAACGCGGCGATGATCAGAATGACAATGATCCAGATGGCAATACCCATTAGTAACTCTCCTTCAGAAGTAGTTCGTGGTCACGATCGGCGGCCACGGCTCAACCCTTCGGCGCGGCCGTCCGGCCCTCGGTTTCGCGCCAACGCTGATAGACCTCCGCCGGCCACAGCGCCTGAAACCAGGCGATGATGTCCTCGATGTCCTGATCGCTCAGCCGTCCCTTCCACGCCGGCATCACCGGCTCGCCGTGTCGCGTCGCGCCGTTGCGGATGATCGCGATCATGTCCTGCTTGCGCCGCTTCCAGACGTTGCCGCTGCCGTTGAGCGGCGGCGCGGCGACCACCTGCGGATTCTGCCAGTCGGGGTGCCCCTGCGCCTCCGGCCCGTGGCACTGGGCGCAGTGCTGTTGATACAGGCTCACCCCGCGAAACAGGCTCTCCGTGGAAAACAACCGGTTCGGCTGATCCTTGGCGGGCGGAGTTTCCGATTCCTTCTTGCCACAGGCGCCGACCAGCAACACCGTTGCCACCACCATCGCAAATTGTTTCATGGAGTCCGAATAGACATGCCGTCAACCGTGGCGCCAATGATAATTGTTGCCCGGCGCAAAGAAAATCATTTCGCTGCCTTGGCGGCAAAACAGCCGGGCCGGCAAGCGCCGCAGGCCGAAAAGGAAGCCCTGCTTCCTTCGGTCGCTCGTCCTGTCATAAGAGCAGGCCTGGTTGTGGCTTCACTTGGCCATCTTCTCCATGCGCGTGATCACCAGTCCCGTGGCGCCCTTCTCCAGATCGAAGCGCACCCTGTCGCCGGCGGCGATACCTTCCAGCACTGCCTTGTCCTTGACGCGGAAGTACATGGTCATCGCCGGCCAGCCGAGCGCCGCAATGGGCTCGTGACTGATCTTGACCTTGCCCTCTTCCGGTTTGACCTGTTGCACGACGCCGACCGCGGACGCAGCCGCCGCCTGCGCGCCGTCCGCGGCGGCGACGCGGAGTGGCACGGCGGCGCCGTCCGGCGCGGCCTGACCGACTCCCGACATACCCATACCGATGATTCCGAACAGACCCAGCCAAAGCATGTTTTTCATGATTGCATTCCTCTCGTTGTTGCGTTGTTGAAACCGGCTCGCGCTACTTGGCGTTTACCCGGATGCGACCCTTCATGCCGGCCTCGTAGTGACCGGGAATCAGGCAGGCGAAGTCCACCGTGCCGGCGCGGGTGAACTTCCAGATCAACGTGCCCGTGCCGCCCGGCGCCACCTTCGCCATGTTGGGATCGTCGTGCTCCATGTCCGGATAGCGGCGCATCATTTCGGCGTGCTCCTTGAGCGACTGCGCGTTGCCGAGCACGAACTCGTGCGGCAGCTTGCCGGTGTTTTTCACCACGAATTTGACGGTCTCGCCGCGCCGCACGGTGATGGCGGCGGGCGTGTAGCGCATGTTGTCCGCCGCCTGCACCTCGATCGTGCGGCTCACCTGCGCCGCCTCGCCGGGTACCCCATACGCCATGGCATGATCGTCGTCGTGCCCGCCGGCGTGTTTGCCCCCGGCCAGCGCGAGCGCGGACCACGCGCCGAGAATCAGGATCGAAAATATCTTTTTCATAACAGGTTTCTCCGTTGGATTAAGATTGAAAAATCAGGTTAGAACCAGAAACGCAGGCCGGCCACCACCCGTGACTCCGAGGTCTGTTTCCCCTCGGCGCGGGCGAAATCGGCGCTGCCGCCGTACTTGTTGCTGCGCTCGATCCCGATGTAGGGCGCGAACTCACGTTTGATTTCGTAACGCAGGCGGATTCCCGCGGCCAGGTCGGACAGGCCCGAGCCTCGCTCGCGCGCGGCGTCAGACTTGCCGTAGAAGTTTGCCTCGACCTTCGGTTGCAGGATCAGCTTCTGTGTGAGCAACAGTTCGTACTCCGCATCCAGCCGCAGCGCGGTGCGCCCTCCCTCGCCGACATAGCCGGTGGCCTCGACCTCGAACCAGTAGGGCGCCAGCCCCTGGACGCCGAACGCGAGCCACTTCCGGTCCGGCCCTACGCCGCTGTCGTAGCGCGCGCCCAGTTGCGTATCCCAGTAGGTGGCCACGGCATGTCCCCAGAGCAACTCGGTGCGCGCCTCCTGAGACTTGCCGCCGTCGATTTCACCCTCGGCCTTGAGCACCGCGCGATCGTAAGTGCGGCCGTACCAGGCCTGCAGATCGTACTCCGTGGACGAGTTGTCGCGTGCGTGCGCCCTTTCGAGTCGATCGACCAAGAGCCCGTGAATAAGATGCGTGTCTCCCATGTGTGGAGGCGGAATCGGGCCAAAGTCGTAGCCGCCGGAATAGGCATGCGGATCGCGGGCGTCGGGCGGCGCCGAGCCGCCCTGCATGGAGCCATGATCCATGCCGCCGGCATGATTCATGTCGTTCATGTCCTGCCCCGCATCTTGCGCCGCGCCGGGCATGGAGCCGTGGTCCATTTTGCCATGATCCATGCCCGGCATCGCATCCATTTCACAGGCCTGCTGCGCCGGCTCCTGCGCCCAGACGGGCGACAAGCCGATTGTCATCGCCGCCAAGGCGATCGCATGCAAACCTAGCCCTGCTCGCTGCGCTCGCTCGTCTTGCCTTATGGGTATGTTCATCATGTTGCTTCCTCCGTTATTCGATCTCGCCATGCTCAAGCCACCACGACTTCGCGGAACATGCCCGCGTCCATGTGGAACATGAGGTGGCAATGCCAGGCCCAGCGGCCGAGGGCATCGGCGGTGACGAGGAAAGTGACGCGCTGCGCCGGCTGCACGCTGATGGTGTGCTTGCGCACCTGGAAGCGGCCTTCGGGGCTTTCCAGTTCCTGCCACAATCCGTGCATGTGCATGGGATGAGTCATCATCGTGTCGTTGACGAAAATCACGCGCAGCCGCTCGTTGTGGCGGAAATGGACGGGCGTGGACCGGCCGAACTCCACTCCGTCGATCGACCAGGTGTAGCGCTCCATGTTGCCGGTGAGATGCAGTTCGATCTCGCGCCCCGGTCCGCGTTTGTCGAGCGGCCCGCCGATGGTGTGCAGATCGGCGTAGGTCAGCACGCGGCGGCCGTTGTCGCGCAGGCCCACGCCCGGGTCGTCGAGGTTGGTGCGCGGCGTGTCCACGCGCATGTCCGTGCTCGGGCCGTATTCGGTCCTGGCGTGATGCGCGCGCGCGACACCGGTCATGTCACCCATCATGTCCTCCATCTCGAGCGACACGGGTTTGTCCGGCGCGGGCACCGCCGCCGCCATGCCGGCGCGTGGCGTCAGCGTTCCACGGGCATAGCCGGTGCGATCCATCGACTGCACGAAGATCGTGTAGGCTTCGTCCTTGGGCGTAACCAGCACGTCATAGGTCTCGGCCACGCCGATGCGAATCTCGTCCACCGTGACCGGTTCAATGTTCTGGCCATCGGTCTGAATCACGGTCATCTTGAGCCCCGGGATGCGCACGTCGAAAAAGGTCATCGCGCCGGAGTTGATGAAGCGCAGCCGCACCTTCTCGCCCGGACGGAACAACCCGGTCCAGTTGCCGGCCGGCGTGACGCCGTTCATGAGATAGGTGTAGGTGTAAGCGGAAATATCGGCCAGATCGGTCGGATTCATGCGCATCTGGTTCCACATCTTGCGCTTGTTGATGGCGGCCGAAAGCCCCTCGTTGGACGCATCGCGGAAGAATTCAACCGCCGTCGGTTGATTGAAATTGTAGTAGTCGCTTTGCATCTTGAGCTTGTGGAATACCCGCATCGGGTCTTCATCGGTCCAGTCGGACAGCTGCACCACGTAATCCCGATCGGCGCGGATCGGATCGGCGCCACGGGGTTCGATGACGATCGCGCCGTACATGCCGGTCTGTTCCTGCATGCCGGAATGGGAGTGGTACCAGTAAGTGCCGGTCTGCTGCACCTTGAAGCGGTAAACGAACGTTTCTCCCGGCGCGATGCCGTTGAAGCTGATGCCCGGCACGCCGTCCATCTGGTACGGCAGGAGAATGCCGTGCCAGTGGATGGAGGTTTCCTCGGCAAGCCGGTTGGTGACCCGCAGCGTCACGGTATCGCCCTCGCGCCAGCGTAATGTGGGCGCCGGGATCGAACCATTGATGGTGGTGGCCAGGCGCGGACTGCCGGTGAAATTGACCGGCGTTTCCGCGATCGTGAGATCGAACTCGGTGCCGGCGAGCACCGGGGCGCTGCCCGTGGCGGTGGTGTCGGCGGCCCGCGCCCAGGTCGGTTTGAGCCAGGGCGACAATCCCAACAGGACACCGCCCGCGGCCAGGCCCTGGATAAATCGCAAAACCCGGGATACGCCGCTCGACGCGGCGCGACGCCTTGCGGCGTCATCAACAACGGGAAATCAGAGGGAGAAACGCGGTGGTCGGTCGGGTGACGTGATCAGGAAAAACGGATGAAGCTGGTTCAGAACCGGCGTTTGCACCGGATGCGACGGGAAATAAGCTGACTGGACGAGAGATACCAGCCCGAAGCAATGCGCACAGCATTGGCCCACGCTGGAATCATGCTGCGTGCATGACTTTGAGTGATGGTCCGTCTCGGGGTCGTCCGCCCGAAGGTCGCCGTCGTGCGCAACATGAACAGCGTGCGCCTCGCCGCTCTGGGCGATGGAGGCAAAGACCGGCATTACCGGTGCGAGAACCAACACCAGCGACAGCAGCAACGACAGGCCACGGGTCAGGCGTTTCAGGCGAAACATGAAAGGCACTTTAGCAGATTGTCGATTCACGGCAAACCTGCCTGCAAACGACCTTGGGCCCCTGCGAAAGTTCCGCCACACGGACATCCCGAAACCAGGCGCATTTCCCACCGGACCCTGTGCCATAATACGGCGATACCCATTCATGTACGATTCTCCCGGCTCGCCGTAATCTCCCATGCTGCGACTGACTGAAGTGAGACTCGGTCTCGATCATCGCGAGGCCGACCTCAAGGCCGCGATCCTGCGCGCGCTGGGAATACCCGAGCCGGAGTTGCTCGGCTATCACGTGCGCCGGCGCGGCTACGACGCGCGCAAGTCCGGCGAAATCGTGTTCGTCTACACCCTCGACGCCGAGGTCAGGGATGAAGCGGCGCTGCTGGCGCGCTTCGGGCACAGCCAGCACATCAGGCAAGCGCCGGACGAAACCTATCGTTACCCGGTTCAGGCGCCGGCGAATCTCAAGACCAGACCCGTCGTCATCGGCACCGGCCCCTGCGGCCTGTTCGCCGGGCTGTCGCTCGCGCGCATGGGTTTCCGGCCACTGATCCTGGAACGTGGCAAGATCGTGCGTGAACGCACGCAGGACGTATGGGGCTTCTGGCGCGAGCGTCACTTGAATCCGGAATCCAACGTGCAGTTCGGCGAAGGCGGCGCCGGCACCTTCTCCGACGGCAAGCTGCACACCGGCATCAAGGACCGGGGGCATCATATAAAAAAAATTCTCGAGGATTTCGTGGACGCGGGCGCGCCGGAGGAAATCCTCTACATCAGCAAGCCGCACATCGGCACGCTGCGGCTCGTGAAGGTGGTGGAGAATCTGCGGGAGAAAATCATCGGGCTTGGCGGTGAAATCCGTTTCGAGAGCCACGTCACGGATATCGTGATCGAAAATGGCGCGGTACACGGCGTGGCGCTCGCGAACGGCGAATCCATCGCCGCGGATCACGTCATCCTGGCCCTCGGACACAGCGCGCGCGATACGTTTGAAATGCTGCACCGTCGCGGCGTGCACATCGAACCCAAGCCGTTCTCCATCGGTTTTCGCATCGAGCATCCGCAGTCGTTGATCAACCGCTGCCGGCTGGGTCGTCACGCGGAGAATCCGGTACTGGGCGCAGCCGACTACAAGCTCGTGCATCACTGCAAAAACGGCCGTGACGTTTACAGTTTCTGCATGTGCCCGGGCGGGCAGGTGGTGGCCGCAACCTCCGAGCAAGGGCGTGTGGTCACCAACGGCATGAGCCATTACTCGCGCAACGAACGCAATGCCAACGCCGGCATCGTGGTGGGCGTCACCCCCGCCGATTTCGGGTCGCCTCACCCGCTCGCCGGGATTGGTCTGCAGCAGCGACTGGAAGAACAGGCGTACGTGCTCGGCGGCGGCAATTACAACGCCCCGGCCCAGCTCGTCGGCGACTTCCTCGCCGGCCGGCCTTCGACCGGGCCGGGTTCGGTCATTCCTTCGTACACGCCCGGCGTGACCTGGACCGACCTGAGCAAAGCGCTGCCCGACTACGCCATCGCCGCCATCCGCGAGGCGATCCCGGCGTTCGACAAAACGCTGAAGGGTTTCGCCATGAACGACGCCGTGCTTACTGCGGTGGAGACGCGCACTTCCGCGCCGATCCGCATCACGCGCGATGAAAATGCCGAGAGCACGAACACGAAAGGCCTATATCCCGCCGGCGAAGGCGCGGGCTTTGCCGGCGGCATCATCTCCGCCGCCGTGGATGGGATGAAAGTTGCCGAGGACGTGGCGCACAAAATTGCACAGATGTAGGGCGAATACACGGGATCATCGCAACATAGTTGTCGACAATGCTCAGCGCTTTTTTTTGAGATTTGTCAATGCGCATGTCGCAAAGATGTGGTATTAATTTTTCAAAAGTCTGCCGATGTCACACAGTGGAGTTAATAACTGGACAAAGGAGGATTCCCAATGAAACCGACGAGAATCGCAGCAGCACTCCTGGGGGCAGCCGTGATTGGTGGTACGGGAATCGGTTATGCCGCAGAGAAATTCGATTTCGGCAAGCGTCTATACGATGGGCACTGCGCCGTGTGCCACGGCAAGCAAGGGAAGGGCGACGGTCCCTACGCGGGCTTGGGTGACACCCGCATATCCGACCTGACGACGCTTTCCAAGAGGAACAATGGCGTGTTCCCGTTCCAACGGACGTACGACATTATTGATGGAAGGGAGGCCGTGAAAGCCCACGGACCGCGAGATATGCCGATTTGGGGCGCCCATCTCCTATCGACAGAACACACCGCGATGGAGCCCTACGCCGGCTACTTTGACATTCCATACGATAGCGAAGCTTTTGTGCGTAGTCGCATCCTTGCGCTGACGGAGTACGTCCAACGCCTGCAGGCGAAGTAACTTTCGCTCATTCCCCGCAGTTCATACAGGGCGGAATAGCGCAGCGTATTCCGCCGTAGGGGTATCCGTAGACATGCACACCCGTATCATGCGAAGGGGTCCGGCTCAGTTCAGCACGTCGAACCGTTCGGTCGCGGCGTCGTAACGCAGCAACTCTCCCTGCTCGAGATCGAAATACCAGCCGTGCAGCGTCAGCTTTCCCGCGCCGGTGCGCCGCTGCACGAACGGAAAACTCAGGAGATTACGCAACGACACCCTGACCGCCGCCTGTTCGCAGGCGCGCGCCTGCGACTCGCGCGACGCGGACGGCATCTGCGCCTGCACCCGCTCTCGCGCTTCGCGCGCGATGGTCATCCACGGCTGGATGAACTGGCCGGCGCCGTCCTCGAAGCGGATGTCGCCGAGCAGGGCGCGGATGCCGCCGCACTGGGCGTGTCCGAGAACGATGACGTGCTCGACCTGCAGGCAGGTCACCGCGAATTCCAGCGCGGCGCTGGTGCCGTGGTAGTGGCCGCTGGTTTCGTGCGGCGGGACGAGGTTGGCGACGTTGCGCACCACGAACAGATCGCCGGGGTCGCAATCCAGCACGATCGCGGGATCGACACGCGCGTCGCAACAGGCGATCACCATCACTTTCGGCGCCTGACCCTTCTGGATCAGCTTGTCGAAAAGCGCACGCTCATTGCCGAAGTAGCGTTCGCGGAAACGCTGGAATCCCGCGACCAAGTCGGCGATGTCGCGCATGTCAGTCGGCCCGCGTCAGCGTCCCGCGCTGGTCAGACGCGTGAGCGCCTCGCGGTATTTCTCCGCGGTCCGGGCGATCACTTCGGCGGGCAATTTGGGCGCCGGCGCCTTCTTGTTCCAGCCGCTCGCCTCCAACCAGTCGCGCACGTACTGCTTGTCGAAGCTCGGCGGGTTGGCGCCGGGCTGGTACTGATCGGCCGGCCAGAAGCGCGACGAGTCCGGCGTCAGCACTTCGTCGATTAATGTCAGTGCACCTTTCTCGTCGAGGCCGAACTCGAACTTGGTGTCGGCGATGATGATCCCGCGCGTCAGGGCGTACTGCGCGCATTCCTTATATATGGCGAGCGTGGCGTCCTTTACCTTCCCGGCGATGTCCTGGCCCAGGATTTCCGCGGCCTTCTCGAAGCTGATGTTCTCGTCGTGTTGACCGACGGCGGCCTTGGTCGAGGGTGTGAAGATCGGCTCGGGCAGCTTGTCGGCTTCCTTCAAACCCGCGGGCAGCTTGATGCCGCAAACGGTGCCGCTCTGCTTGTATTCTTTCCAGCCGCTGCCGACGAGATAGCCGCGCACGATGGCCTCGACCGGCAGCGCCTTGAGTTTCCGGACCACGATCGCGCGCCCTTCGACCTGTTGGCGTTCGGCCGGGTCCTTCAGCACCTGCTCCAGGGGAACATCGGTCAGCTGGTTGGCGATGAGCTGGCGCGTGCGGCTGAACCAGAAATTCGACATCGCCGTGAGCACCACGCCCTTGCCGGGAATGGGATCGGGCAGCACCACGTCGAAGGCCGAAAGCCGGTCGGTGGTGACGATGAGCATGTGCTGGTCGTCGATGTCGTAGATGTCGCGCACCTTGCCGCGGTGGCGCAGGCGCAGGCTCTTGATGTCCGATTGAAACAGCGTCTCAGGCATGGATTCGCTCCGAAGCGTGGCACAAAACGACGGCGATTTTATCCGATCCGGACAGCGGGCACGATAGCGGACAAAATTATTTGTATCGCATCTTGAAAATGAGAATGGTGAGCGACAGGCCCAGCGTCACGGCGTTGGCGACGATGACGGGAATGGAGCCGATCTGGATGCCGTAGAACAGCCACAGCAGCACGCCGCTGCTGAAAATGGCGAACATGCCCAGGGAGATGTCGCGCGCGTGTTTTGTTTTCCAGATTTTGATGACCTGGGGAATGAAGGAGATCGTCGTCAGCGCCCCGGCGACGAGGCCGAGGGTAGTGGCGGTTTCCATGAGGTTTATTTTTCCCGCGATGCGATCATTGCCGACCGCGCGGATACTTTATCATTCTCTTGTCATGTTGCGACGAAAAAAGCGCCGCTATTCCCCGCCGCCCAATGCCCTGTAGAGAGAAACGTGCGCGCTCAGGAGCTGCCGGCGCGAACTCACCAGGGCCTGCTCCGCGCCGAAGGCGTCGCGGCTGGCATCCAGCACTTCAAGATAACTGGCGATACCCGGCCTGGACTTTGCGCGCTTCGGCCACGTCCACGTTGGCGCGGGTGCGGCCCGCGTCGAACAGCGGCAGCTTCAGCGCCGGCTGGAACAGCCACGCGCGGCTGCCGGCATCGAACAGGCCGGAGAGTTCGCGGCTTGCCGTGCCGAGATTGGCGGTGAGCGCGACGCGCGGAAAAAACGCGGCGCGGGCCGCGCCCACGCTGGCGTTCGCGGCGATGAGCCGCTGCTCCGCGGCACGCACGTCGGGACGCCGCAACAGCACTTCCGAAGGCAGTCCCGGCGCCAGCTCGGCCATCGACGGCTGGCCGGCGACGTTGGTCGGAACCGGGATGCCGGCGCCCATGCCGGTGAGCAGACTCAGCGCGTTTTGCGTCTCATCCCGCTGACGCTTCAGCTCGGTCCATTGGATGCGCACGGATTCCGTGAGGCCCTCGGCGGCGAGCACGTCGAGTTCGGTCGCCAGCCCGACCTCGCGCCGCTTGCGAATCAGCGCGAGACTCTCTTCGCGGGTTTGCAAAGTCTCGGCGGCCAAGCGCTCCCGTTCGGAAAGTTCCGTGAGCAGGAACCAGGTGTTGGCGACATCGCTGACGAGACCGAT
>JACQER010000033.1 GCA_016200465.1 Gammaproteobacteria bacterium
CCCTGGATCAGGCGCACACGCCGATCGTGATACAGATGGCGCGACGACCAGGTCTCGCGGAACGGGGTAAACCCTTTCACGGCGAACTCCTGGAACATGCTCCGCAGATGGCGCAGGACAAGCGCGGCGAGTCGGTTGCGATCGACGGATTCGCCGAGGATCTCGCGCAGGTCCACCCACGGCTGATCGATGCGCTCGGCGTCGTCGCGACCGAGATAAGCGTTCACGCCCACGCCGAGAATCACCAGCGTCGGACCGGACGCCTCGCCCTGTACATCCGCGAGCAGGCCGGCAAGCTTGCGGCCGTTCCACAGCACGTCGTTCGGCCATTTGAGTCCGGCGTCGCTGACACCGTATTCCTCGAGGGCTCGCAGCACCGCGAGCCCGGCGGCGAGGCTCAGCCCCGAAACCAGCGCCGGCCCGCCGGGAAACCGCCAGCCCATCGAGAGCATGAGATTATGATACGGCGTGGCCACCCAACTGCGGCCGCGCCGCCCGCGTCCGCCCGACTGCGTCTCGGCCAGGCAGGCGAGGCCGTCGACGGATTTCGCCTGCGGCGCGAGTTCGGCGAGACGGCGGTTGGTCGAATCCACTTCCTCGAGGAGATGCAGACGATCGCGAAAGTCCGCGGCCGCGGCGCCCAGATATTTGAGGATACGGGAGCGGTCCAGCAGCGTGAGCGGTGTGTCGAGCTTGTAGCCGCGGCCGGTCACGCGATGCACGTCCAGTCCGGATTGGGTGAGGTGGCGGATGCTTTTGCACACCGCGGCGCGCGTGATGCCGAGTTTTTTGCCGAGGTCGGTGCCGGAATGAAACGCGCCGTCGGACAGCATCCGGAGGATTTCGGCGCGGGTGGTCATGCGGAAATTGTACCCGATTCCCGCCCGCCGCCGCCTCCCGCGGTTACTTGACGTAGGTAACCGGAATGTTCGCGAGGTGCAAAACCTTCGAGGCCACGGACCCCACGAGCAGGCTCGAAACCGGACTCCGCCCGCGCGTTCCCATGACGATCTGGTGGCAGCCGTGCTCGTGCGCGTAGTTCACGATGGTCTCCGCCACCGGACCGACGCCGATGTGATAGTGATGCGCGACCGAAGACTGGTCGAGGCGTTTGCGCGTGGGCGCGATCAGCTTGACGCCTTCGTCGTGATAATAGGCGTTGAGCGCGTCCTGTCCGACGAACCGCTTGATGTCGCCGAACGTGACCGGCGGTTGCACGTTCAGGACGTGCACTTCCAGCGGCTCGCGGCTGTTGCGCGCGAATTCCAGCACGTAATCCACGGCCCGGCTGGCGTCCTCCGAACCGTCCACGGCTACCACGATCTTGAGCATTGTTCCTCCCGTTGATTCATGCGGCGCGCCGTGTCACGGCTTGGATTGCTGTTCTTCCACCGCGATCTCGACCACCGCGCGTCGCTTCCGGCGCGCGAAAAACTTTCCCGTCAGCACCACCAGCACCGCCCCGGTCACGGCGGCCAGGGAATGAAGCAGCGGCATGTTCGCCTCGATCCACGGCGCCGCGACCGGATCGGACACCGCCATTTCGCCGGCCACGTAACCGAGCAGCGCGGCGCCGAGCGTGATCAGCACCGGGAATTTTCCCATCAGCCGCATGATGAGGGTGCTGCCGTAAATGATCAACGGCATGCTGATCAGCAGTCCCAATATCAACAGCACCAGATCGCCCTTGGCCACGGCGGCGACACCGAGCACGTTGTCGAGGCTCATCACCAGGTCGGCGATCACGATGGTCTTGATGGCGGCGAACATGCCCGCCTTGTCCCCGGTCTCGCCGTCCCCCTCGTCCTCCGGCAGCAACAATTTCACGGCGATCCACAGCAGCAACACGCCGCCGACGAGTTTCAGGTACGGACGGACGAGCAGCAGCGCGGCAAACCCGGTCAGCACCACGCGCAACACGATGGCGACGGCGCTGCCGAAAAAAATCGCCAGGCGCTGCTGCGCCGGCGGCAGGCTGCGGCATGCCAGCGCGATCACCACGGCGTTGTCACCGCTCAGCACGATATTGACGCCGATGATCTCCAGCAGCGCGATCCAGTTGCGCACGTCGATCAGCCATTCAATCACGCCACCCTCCCGCAAAACCGCCACTTTGAATCGCGCCTTGCATCGTCATGTCCCGCTCTTGCCGGACATTCGCTCCACCACTTTCACGATCGCGGCGGAATCGAGTTCACCGTCGCCGCTGCCCATGAGCGCGTTCAGATGCTGCGCCACCAGCGCCGTGCCCGGCAAACCGACGCCGAGCTTGTGCGCGTCCTCCATCACGATGCGCAGATCCTTCTGATGCAGCTTCACCTTGAACCCGGGCTTGAAGTCGTTGTCGAGCATGCGCTGGCCGTGCACCTCCAGAATCTTGCTGCCGGCGAAACCGCCGAGCAGCGCCGTGCGCACTTTGGCCGCATCCACGCCGTTGCGGCGCGCGAAGGTCAGCGCCTCGCTCACCGCCTCGATCGTGAGCGCGGCCACGATCTGGTTGCACGCCTTGGCCACCTGCCCGGCGCCGTGCTCGCCCACGCGCACGATGTTCCTGCCCATCGCCTCGAACAGCGGCTTGACTCGCTGAAAGATGCTCTCCTTGCCGCCGACCATGATCGACAACGTGGCGTTCACCGCGCCGGTTTCGCCGCCGGAGACCGGCGCATCGAGCATCTCGACGCCGTGTTGCGCGAGCCTGTCCGCGAACGCGCGCGTGGCCGCCGGCGAGATCGTGCTCATGTCCACCACCACCGAGCCCGGACGCGCGCCATGGATGACACCGGTTTCACCCAGGAGCACCTGCTCCACGTCCGGCGTGTCCGCGACCATGAGAAAGATCACGTCGGTATTCGCCGCGACCTCGCGTGGCGACCGGCAGGCCGTGGCGCCGGCCCCGGTCAGCGGTGTCATGCTTTCCACGCGCCGGCCGTAGACCCACAGTGCGTGCCCCGCGCGGCGCAGGTTGAGCGCCATCGGCCGACCCATGATGCCAAGGCCGATGAAGCCCAATTTCATCGCCATCGTCGCGCCCTCATCCGGAAAAATGCGTGGCTCCAGTTAAAAAGGAAAACGCGCCGGTGTAAAGAGCCAGGCGTGCGAATTGCGTACAGCGAGAACTAAAGTTCCGGGGGACGGCCCTGGAAGCCGATGACGTTTTCGCACCACAGCGCCACTTGCAGCAGGCGCGCGTCCTGCAGATATCCGCCGACCAGTTGCAATCCGAGCGGCAGGCCGTGGGCGCCGAGCCCCGAAGGCAGGGTCAGCGCCGGCACGCCGCACAGCGTCCAGATCGTGCAGAACACCGGATCGCCGGTATGTTCGAGCGTGGCGGGCGCCTCGCCGCGCGCGGGCGGCGTCAACAACGCATCGTAGCGCCGCAAGAAATCGTTGAGCTCGCCCTGCAGGCGCGTGCGGCTTTCGAGCGCCGCATAATAGGAAGCCTCGGAAATTTTTTTGCCCTCGTCAATCAGGCGATTGAGCTCGGCGCTCAGGCTCTCCCGGTGTTGCGATTGCAGCGCGGCGAAAGACCGCGCGCCTTCGTAATACATAATGGTGCGATGGACGTCGTGCCCCTGCAGAAACGCATCGGGCAGAACCGCCGCCTCCACCGCCGCGCCGGCCTTGCGCAGCGCGGTAACGTTCCGGGCGAAATTTTCCTGCTGATCGGCGTCGGCGAGATGCCACGCCGGCGAGCGCACCGCCGCCAGCCGCGGCGGCTGGAACAGGGGCCTGGGGTCGAGTTCCTTCGGCACCAGCGCGAAGTCGGACAAACTGTCCGGATCATCCGGCGTATGGCCGATCAGGGCGCCGGCCACGACCGCGGCGTCGGCGACGCCGCGCGCGAACACGCCGACCTGGTCCAGGGTCTGGCTGAACTTGAGTATGCCGGAACGCGAAATCAGTCCGGCGCTGGGTTTGTAACCGACGACGCCGCAGAACGCCGCAGGCCGGATGACCGAACCGTTGGTTTGCGTGCCGAGCGCGGCCGGCACGAACCGCGCCGCGACCGCGGCGGCGGAGCCGCTCGGAGAACCGCCCGGCGTGTGCGCCGGGTTCCACGGATTGCGCGTCTTGCCCGGCGCGAAATACGCCAGCTCCGCGGTCACGGTCTTGCCGAGCAGCACCGCGCCCGCTTCTTCCAGGCGGTGCACGACGCGCGCGGAGAGGGTCGGAAGGTAATCCTCGAAAACTTTCGAGCCCATGCGCGTCGGCACGTCGCGGATGTCGATGATATCCTTGATCGCCACCGGCACGCCCAGCAGCGCGCCCTGTTTGCCCGCGCGCCGATGGTGATCCGCCGAGCGCGCGGTTTCCAGCACCGCCTCGGACTTGAGCCAGGCCCAGGCCTGGATTTTCGGATCCAGCCGCGAGATATGAGTCAGGCAGTCGCGCGTCAGCGCTTCGCTGGTGAACCGGTCCTCACGCAGTCCTTGCAGGGCGTCCTTCACGCCCAGATGATGCAGCGCTTCCGGCATTCAGGCGGGAGGATTCAGCAGATTGGGCGGCTTGCCCGTGGTCAGCGCCGCGACCAGATTCTCCGCCGCCGTCATCGCCATCTTGCGGCGCGTCACCTCGGTGCTCGAAGCGATGTGCGGCGTCAACACGACATTTTTCAATTGCAGAAATTCCGGGTTCAGCCGTGGCTCGTTTTCGAACACGTCCAGACCGGCGGCGGCGAGGGTCCCGCGCTTCAGCGCCTCGATCAGCGCCGCATCGTCCACCACGCCGCCGCGCGCGGCGTTGATCAGGATCGCGCCGGGTTTCATGCGCGTCAGTTCCTTTGCGCCGATAACATGGTGCGTCGCCGGTGAGTACGGCACGTGCAACGTGAGGATGTCCGAGCGCGCGAGCAGTTCATCCATGCCTACATACGCCGCGTGACAGCTTTTTTCCACTTCCGCCGACAGACGGCGGGTATTGTGGTACAGCACGGTCATGTCGAAGCCGCGGGCGCGGCGCGCCACCGCCTGGCCGATGCGGCCCATGCCAAGGATGCCGAGCGTGGCGTGATGCACGTCGGCGCCGAGAAACTGTTTCAGCCTCCATCCGCTCCACTGCCCGGCGCGCAACCAGGCCTCGGATTCGGTCACGCGCCGCGCCGTGGCCAGGATCAGCGCCCAGGTGAAATCCGCGGTCGAAGCGTCGAGCACGCCGGGCGTGTTGGTCGCCATGACGCCGCGCTCGGTGCAGGCCTTGAGGTCGAAGTTGTTGAAGCCGACGGCGATGTTGCATGCCGCCTTGAGTTTGGGACATTGCGCCAGCAGCGGCGCGTCGACGCGGTCGGTGAGCACGGTCAGCGCGCCATCCTTGTCGGCGAGACGCTCGGCCAGTTGCGCGGGGGTCAACGGCACGTCGGACTGGTTCGATTCGACCTCGAAGAAACGCGCGAGATAGTCCAGGGTTTCCTGGAATACCTCGCGTGTCACCAGCACCTTCGGCCGCATTGCCAGAAGTGATTCTACTTATAAAGAATTGACGGCAACCAGAGGCCTATCTGCGGGAACCAATACAACAGGAAGATGGCGAGAACCTGAATCGCCATGAATGGCATCATGCCCGCGAAGATCTGGTTGAGCGACACATGCGGAGGCGCCACGCCCTTGAGATAAAAAGCCGCCATCGCCACCGGCGGCGACAGGAACGCGGTCTGGAGATTGAGCGCCACGAGCAGCCCGAAGAACAGCGGGTCGATATTGAAGTGCGCCAGCAGCGGAATGAAAATCGGCATGAAGATCACGATGATCTCGGTCCACTCCAGCGGCCAGCCGAGGATGAAGATGATGAACTGGGCGAGCAACATGAACTGGGTCGGCGTCATGTTGAGCGACAGCACCCAGTGCTCGATGATCTCCTGTCCGCCGAGGAGCGCGAACGCCGCCGAGAAAATGCTCGAGCCCACGAACAGCCAGCACACCATCGCCGAGGTCTTGGCGGTCAGGAACACCGACTCTTTCACCACGTCGAGGTTGAGCCGCTTGTAGAGGGCGGCAAGCACGAAACCGCCGAGCGCGCCGACCGCGGCGGCCTCGGTCGGCGTGGCAAGACCGAACACGATCGAGCCCAGCACCGCGAGGATCAGGACCGCCAATGGAAAGAACGAGCTGAGCAGCATCTTGAATACTTCGAGCCGCTCGAAAGTAAATCGCCAGTAATACCAGACCAGGAACAACGACACGACACCCAGACCGATCCAGAACGACATCGGCGCCGACTGGGGGCCAGCATTCGCACCGGCCTCCGCGTGGCTTTCGGTCACGCCCGGCGGGCTTTTCCCGGCGGGCTGCGCCGGAGTCGGTTCCGCGCCCGGCGGTTCCTGCACGCTGTCCGCTTGGGTCGGCGACGTCGGTTCCGCGCCCGGGGGCTCCTGCACGCCTTCGGCCACCGGTTCCTCAACACCCGGCGCTCCGGTCTCTTCCTGACTCGGCGCCGACGGCGCCATGACCGTGCCCATCTCGACGAGACCGGCCGTTTCCATGACCTCGGGCGGCGCCGTCACTGACTTGTAAATCACCCCCATGCAACCGAGCCAGAAAACTCCCGGGAGCAGCACAATGATGAGTTGCCGGAGAATTTTGCCCGTGGGCACGTTGACATTGCGCCGCCCCTTGAGTGCGCGCAGCAGTCCCGGCAACGCCTTGTGGCTGATGGTTTGGGCGATCGACTTGTTCGCCTCCGGCAGCGGTACCACCCGCTCTTCCATCGGCAGCGGCGGAGCCAGCCGCGGCTTCCACTTGGCCAGGACGATCACGTAGCCGACATACAGCGAGGCCAGCATGATGCCGGGGAAGAAAGCGCCGGCGTAGAGCTGCACCACCGACACGCCTGCGGTCGCGCCGTAGACAATCAGCAACACCGAAGGCGGAATCAGGATACCGAGCGTGCCGCCGGCGGTAATCACACCCGCGGACACCCTGACGTCATAACCGGCGCGCAGCATCGGTGGCAGGGCAAGCAATCCCATGAGTGTCACCACGGCGCCGATGATGCCGGTGGCGGTGGCAAAGATGGCGCAGGTGACGAGGGTGGCCACCGCGAGCGAGCCGGGAATGCGCGCCATCGCGAGGTGGATGCTCTTGAACAGTTTTTCGATCAGGTTGGCGCGTTCGACGATATAGCCCATGAAGACGAACAAGGGAATAGATATGAGCACGTCGTTCGTCATCACGCCGTAGGCACGCTGCACCATCAGATCCAGCGTTTGCTGCACGGCGAGATCGGGATTCACGCTGCGATAGGCAAGCCAGGCGAATATCATGCCCATGCCCATCAGGGTAAACGCCGTCGGGAATCCCATCATGATCGCCACCACGATCAGCGCCAGCATCAGCAGGCCGAGGTGTCCGTTGGTGAGATGGCCCCAGGGCATGAAGACAATCACGGAAATCAGGATGATCGCCATCAGCGCGAAACCGAATCGTAGTTCTTTTCTCACTGCTTCTTCTCCTGCTTGACGACATACTTATCAAGACTGGCGATGTCTTCATCCTTGACCTGGACCATTTCCTTGAGCTTGTCGACGTCGACCTCCTCGACGTCTTCGATGCGCGAAGGCCAGGCACCGTTACGCAGGCAGACCACGCAGCGCGCGATCTCCACCAGCCCCTGAAGCAGCAGGAAGAAGCCGGCCACGGGAATGATGAACTTGAACGGATAGAGCGGCAGCGGCTCGGGACTGAAGGTCTGCTCGCGGATCGCGAACGAATCATTGGCATAGGTCCAGCCGGCGTAGGTCAGCGCGAAGATACCGGGCAGGAAAAAGATAATATAAAGTGTCAGATCAATCGCCGCCTGGGTGCGCGGCTTGAAGAAACCGTACAGCACGTCGCCGCGCACGTGCCCGCTCTTCGAGAGGGTGTAGGCGCCGGCCATCATGAACATGAAACCGTAGAGCATGATCTGGGCGTCCAGCACCCACGCGTGCGGGTGATCCAGCGCATAGCGTGAAAACACCTCCCAGGAGATGAGGAACGTCAGCCCCAGGATCATCCAGGAGAAAACGTGACCGGCCAAGGTACTGGCCTTGTCGATGAAGAGCATGAATTTTTGCATGGTGATGACCCGGATAAAAAGACGGTCGCCCGACGCACGCCGGGCGACCGTGTACCACGGAGATCAACCCTTCTTCGCGGCCTTCTTGCCGAAATAGTGGTTGTACGCCATCTTGTAATCCACGTTGGTGTCGTTCTGCCAGCGCGCCGCCCGGGCCGCGAAGGTACGCATCGATTCGAGCGCCTTCTTGAACAGCGGGTTCTCGGCGCTCTTCGCCGCGATCACCTTGTCCCATGCCTCCAGCTCGCGCTGCAGAATGGAATCGGGTGTCTTGTAGAACTTCACGCCCTGCTTTTCGGCCATCTCCAGATAGTCCTTGGAGTAGCGGTCGATCGCCTTCCACGACATGTCGGCCGAGGCGGCCTCCACGGCGTATTTAATAATGGCTTTGTGATCGGCCGACAGCGCGTCGTACTTCTTCTTGTTGAACAGGACTTCGAACTGCTCGCTCGACTGGTGGAAACTCTGCAACATGCAGATCTTGGCCACGTCCGGGAAACCGAGCAGGCGGTCCGACGAAGCGTTGTTGAATTCCGCCGCGTCGAGCAGGCCGCGATCCAGCGCCGGCACGATTTCACCGCCCGGCAGCGGGTTCACCGCCGCGCCCATGTCCTTGAAGATGTCGACCGCCAGACCCACCGTGCGGTACTTGATGTTCTTGAGGTCTGCTGCCTTGGTGACCGGCTTCTTGAACCAGCCGAGGGGCTGGGTCGGCATCGGGCCGTAGAGCATGGACACGACATCCATGTTCATGGTCTTGTAAACCTCTTCAAGGATTTCCTTGCCGCCACCGTAGTTGTGCCAGGCAAGCACCATGTTCGCGTCCATGCCGTAGGCCGGACCCGAACCCCAGAGCGCCACCGCGGAGTTCTTGCCGTACCAGTAAGCAACGACGCCATGGCCGCCGTCGAGCGTGCCCTTGTTCACCGCATCGAGCAGGTCGAAGGCCTTGACCACGGCGCCCGCCGGGAGCACCTCGATCTTGAGGCTGCCGCCCGACATCGAATTGATCTTGCCGGCGAAGTCGAGGGCATACTCATGAAATATGTCCTTCGTCGGCCAAGTGCTCTGGAAACGCAGGTTGACGGCCTCGGCGCGCGAGACCATGGGGAAGCCGATTGCCGCCGCGCCGCCCACGGAAGCCGCCGTGGCCGCCAGAAATTTACGGCGGGACATTGCTTGACGGGGATTTTTCGAACCGGCGGATTTCAATTTGCTTTTGTTTCTCTTGCTCATCTCTTCCTCCTTGTCGCAAGGTGTCAGTTGACAAAAGACGTCAGATATCCAAATCACAACGGCACTAGTCTACCCTCGACCCGCCGGCGATATCCAGCAATGTTCCTGGGGTTACCTTGATGACAACATCCGTTCCCGGTGTCGCGGGCATGAATAATGAAACGGGAAAAGGCTTCAATCCAGCGACTCCGGCCATGAATTCTGCTTCATGGCGCATCGGGGATGTCGCGATTATTTTATTTTCACATTGTGCAACGCGATCGGATCCGGCGTGAGCATGTCTGCAGTCTGCCAGCGCGACTGGATCGCGAGAAAAATCATGTTACCGGGACTTTGCCCGGCGCACCGGCTTCTTCGCGTACCAGACGCGGCGCCAGATAACCCGGCAGTTGCCGGTTGAGTTCCGTCATCAAGCGCGTCGCTTCGAACTCGTTCACCTCGAAGTGCGCCGCGCCCTGGACCTTATCAAGTATGTGCAAGTAATAAGGCAACACTCCCGCCTGGAACAATTTCTCGCTCAACGCCATCAAGACGCCGGCGTCGTCATTGACGCCGCGCAACAACACAGACTGATTGAGCAGTTCGACGCCGGCCGTTTTCAGTCTGGCCAGTGCTGTCATTACCGAAGAATCGATTTCATTGGCGTGATTCGCGTGCACGACCATCGCCGTCTTGAGCCGCGTGGCGCCGAGCCAGCCGAGCAGCTCGTCGTTGACGCGCTCCGGCAACACGATCGGCAGGCGTGTGTGCACACGCAAACGCCGCAGATGCGCGATGCCATCCAGGCGCTGCGCCAGATCGGCGAGACGCCGGTCGGACAGGCTGAGCGGATCACCGCCGCTCAGGATCACTTCGGTGATCGAGTCGTCGCTGGAAACGTAATCCAGCGCCCGACTCCAGTGATCGGCGGCGGGATTGGCATCGGTGTACGGAAAGTGGCGGCGGAAACAATAGCGGCAGTGCACGGCGCAGGCGCCGGTGACCGTGAGCAGCACCCGTCCGCGGTACTTGTGCAGCACGCCGGGAACGGCCATGGCGGAAAGATCGCCGACCGGATCGTCCCCGAAGCCGTCGGCCACGAGACACTCCTCCGCCAGCGGCAACACCTGCCGCAACAGCGGATCGTGCGGATCGCCGTGACGCATGCGTGCGACCAATCCACGCGGCACGCGCAGCGGAAACAACCGCGCCGCCGCCTGCGCGGCCGGCAGCCATTCGGCCCCCAGCCCCACCGCGGCCAGCAACTCGGCGGGGTCGGTGATGGCGCGGGCCAGGGCGGACTGCCAGGCGGGGACCTGCCTAAATGCGGGACTTCCGGGTATCATAGCGCGCTCATTTTTTCCCAGACGCAATATTAAAGGTGTGTGATGGCAACTTACAGTACGAGTGAATTCAAGGCCGGCCTCAAGGTGATGCTCGACGGCGACCCGGCCACGATCGTCGAAAACGAGTTCGTGAAGCCCGGCAAGGGTCAGGCTTTCAGCCGCGTGCGGATCCGCAATCTCAGGAACGGGCGCACCATCGAGCGCACGTTCAAATCCGGCGAAACCATCGAGGCCGCGGACGTGGCGGACGTGGAAATGCAGTACCTCTACAGCGACGACCAGTTCTGGCACTTCATGAACCCGGAAAGTTACGAGCAGATGGCCGCCGACAAGAACGCCGTGGGCGACAACGCCAAGTGGCTCAAGGAACAGGACGTGTGCATCATCACGCTGTGGAACGGCGTGCCGCTGGCGGTCGAGCCGCCGAATACCGTAACACTCAAGATCGTCGAGACCGATCCGGGCCTCAAAGGCGACACGTCAGGTGGTGGTGGCAAACCGGCCACACTGGAAACCGGCGCCGTGGTACGCGTACCGCTGTTCGTGCAGAACGGCGAGACCATCAAGGTCAATACCCGCACCGGCGAGTATATTTCGCGCGCCTGACACGATGAACAACAAAACTTCCGGCGACTGGCGGCCGACCGCCGCCCTGGAAGTGCTGAGACTCCGCGCCCGGCTGCTGGAAAGCATCCGGGCGTTTTTTTCCGAACGCGGCGTGCTCGAGGTGGAAACCCCTATCCTCTCCGCCGCCGCGGTCACCGATCCGATGCTGGCGAGCCTGGCCACGCGCTACACCGGTCCGCTGTTCCCTCGCGGTCAGACTTTTTTTCTGCACACTTCGCCGGAATTTCCGATGAAGCGCCTGCTCGCCGCCGGCAGCGGTTCGATTTACCAGATCGGCAGGGTGTTCCGCGACGGCGAGGCCGGGCGCCTGCACAATCCGGAATTCACGATGCTCGAATGGTATCGCGTGGGCTTCGATCATCATCGGCTGATGGACGAAGTGGCTGAGCTGGTGATGCAGCTTCTGGCACCGACCCAGTCACTCGAGGCTCCGGAACGGATTTCCTACCGCGAGGTGTTCCGGCGTCATGCCGGCCTCGACCCGCACACCGCTACATCCGCGGATTTCGCCGCCGCAGCCCGGGAACGGCGGATCAGCGTGCCGAAAGACCTGACGTCGCAAAACGATCTCGCCACCTGGCGCGACCTGCTGCTCACGCACGCAGTCGAGCCGAAGCTGGGACAGGGGCGGCTTACCTTTATATATGATTTCCCGGCGGCGCAGGCGTCGCTCGCGCGCATTCTGCCGGGCGAGCCGCCGCTGGCAGCGCGCTTCGAGCTTTATTTGAACGGCATCGAGCTGGCGAACGGCTTCCACGAACTGGCCGACGCTGACGAACAGCGCGCCCGCTTCGAACGCCAGCTGCATGCCCGCGCGGCCGGCGGCCAAGCCGTCGTGCCGGTGGATGAACGTCTGCTCGCCGCGCTGTCGGAGGGCCTGCCGGATTGCGCCGGCGTGGCGCTGGGTTTCGACCGGCTGGTGATGCTGGCCGCCGGCGCGCGCTCCATTGCCGAGGTGATGGCTTTTCCGGTGGATCGCGCATAAGTTGGGGTTCGCTCCGCTCACCCCAACCTACATTTATACCTGCAGCCAGAACGTCACCGGCCCGTCGTTGGTCAGCGTCACCTGCATGTCGGCGCCGAACCGTCCGGTTTCAGCCGACCGGTGCTGCGAGCGCGCTCGCGCCGCCAGATATTCGAACAGACGTTTGCCTTCTTCCGGCGACGCCGCGGGCGTGAAGCTCGGACGCATGCCCTTTTTGGTGTCCGCCGCGAGCGTGAATTGCGGAACCAGCAACAACCCGCCACCGATGTCTTTCACGCTCAGGTTCATCTTCCCGTCCGCGTCCGGGAACACGCGATAACCCAGCAGCCGCTCCAGCAGCCGGTCCGCCTTCGTCTCGTCGTCGCCCTGTTCGACGCCGACAAAAACCAGCAGGCCCGGACCGATGGTCCCGACGGTGTCGCCGTCGACGTCGACCCGGGCGCTGCGCACGCGCTGCAGCAGTCCGATCATGACACTGGCATCATGGCGTATGAATGATTTTCATCCGGGCCAAGCGTAGTATATTTGCCGGACTCATCAAAGCCTTGAAGGATTTCACGATGCCCGCGCTCCCCGAAAAAGACCAACAAATCCTCGCCGCCCACGCCGGCCTGGTGCATGCGGTCGTGCGCACCTGCCACAATCGCGATTTGATGCCGCAGCTGGATCAGCTGCTGAAACTTTCCGAGGACAACGGCTGGATCCGGCTGGTCGCCGTCATCCGGCGCATACTCGGCGGTCAGCGCGATACCGCCGTGCTGCTGGGACTGGACGAGGAAGACCGCACCATCGCCGAAGCAATCCTGCGCGGGCTGCAAAACCCGGAGACGCTTCCCGATCTCAACGCCGCCGTCGATCCGAATCACGCCGCGCCGGGCCTCGCATCCATGATCGCCGCCAGCCGCCAGGGCAACGTCGAGGCGCTGAAGGCGCTGGCGGACATGGCGATCCAGATGCGTCAGGCGGGCGGCGACATGGCGCGGCTGGCGTCGGCGCTGTCACAGATGGAGCAGGGCGAAAGCGACGTGGAAAAACTGGCGCGCGGGATGAGTCCGGCGGGACTGAAACTGGTGGAAATGATCGTCGAGGAACTGCGAAAGCGCGGCTGATTTTCTCTTCAGGCGGCCGCGCCGGCCAGCGGCAACACGCGCGGCGCATGCTGATTGTCAAACCGGGGCAAGGACATCGGCAGCACGACCTGCATGGCGATCGGCAGATGATCCGAGAAGGCGCAGCTCAGCGATTCGATCCGTTCGATCTCGATCGAAGGCGACACCAGGATCTGATCCAGGTTGCGCGACGGGCGCCAGCTCGGGAACGTCGGCAGATGATGCGCCGGCTCCCGCAACGCGGTGCGCTTCACCAGCCAGTCGATCTCGCGGCTGTCCGTGCCGCAATTCATGTCTCCCATCACGATGACGTGTCGGTAATCGCGGATGATTTCGGCGATGCACTCGACCTGGCGGAAACGTGCGCGTTGCCCGAGCGCCAGATGCGCGATCACGAGAATCAGTGCATCGTCGCCGTGGCCGTAACGCAGCGTGAGCGCGCCACGACCCGGGATCATGCCGGGCAGTTTCACCTCGGTGACTTCCGCCGGACACAGACGGCTCAGGACACCGGTGCTGTGCCGCGCGAATTTTCCGAGGTTGCGATTGGTTTGATCGTACCAGTAGGGAAACCGGCCCTCGATCGCCAGAAATTCCGTCTGATTGATGAACCCGCTGCGCAAACTGCCGCCGTCGACTTCCTGCAGGCCGACGATATCGAAATCGCCGATCAGCGAGCCGATGCGGCTGAGATTGTCGAGGCGCTTGGTGCAGGGCAGGACATGTTTCCAGCTGTGCGTCAGATAGTGACGGTAACCGTTCGCGGCGATGCCAGCCTGGATGTTGTAACTGAGCAGCTTCAACCGCTGTGCGACGGATTTGCCGGTGGTAGATGCTTCCGTCTGGGTATGCAGACCTGCGGAGGGAACACAACGTGCGGAAAAACTCATTGCCACTGCATTATCTCACAAACGTTGGTTTCCAGACATCAATTCCGTTAAAACTCTTTAAGTAAACCCTAGCCGATATTACTCACCTCGCAAGCGCGTGCCGGACGGACGGTAATAAATGACCAGACGGATGCACAAGGCAAATACTCCGGGCGTTTCCGCTGCCAGGAATGACAACATCCAAACAGCCGCTGCCAAATAAAAACCCCGTTGGCTTTCGCCAACGGGGTTTTTGAATAAAAAGCCTGGCAGTGTCCTACTTTCACGTGGAGGAACCCCACACTATCATCGGCGCTGAGCAGTTTCACTTCCGAGTTCGGGATGGGATCGGGTGGTTCCTGTTCGCTATGGCCGCCAGGCAGACCTTTTACGCTGTCGCATTTTCATGCCACAGCCCATGTTCGGGCAGTTTCAGTATGTAATAAGCGCGGGTGGTGTTGCTTCGGCGTTGACCAGTCACCCGGCGTTTTGGGTGTTATATGGTCAAGCCACACGGGCAATTAGTACTCCTTAGCTCAACGCCTTACGGCGCTTACACATGGAGCCTATCAACGTGGTGGTCTACCACGGCCCTTCAGGGGAGTCGAACTCCCGGGGAGATCTCATCTTGAGGTGGGTTTCCCGCTTAGATGCTTTCAGCGGTTATCCCGTCCGAACTTGGCTACCCGGCAATGCCATTGGCATGACAACCGGAACACCAGAGGTTCGTCCATCCCGGTCCTCTCGTACTAAGGACAGATCCTCTCAAATCTCCAACGCCCACCGCAGATAGGGACCGAACTGTCTCACGACGTTCTGAACCCAGCTCGCGTACCACTTTAAATGGCGAACAGCCATACCCTTGGGACCGGCTACAGCCCCAGGCTGTGATGAGCCGACATCGCGGTGCCAAACACCGCCGTCGATGTGCACTCTTGGGCGGTATCAGCCTGTTCTCCCCGGC
>JACQER010000037.1 GCA_016200465.1 Gammaproteobacteria bacterium
AAGCGCATCGGCGCCGCTCGGCGGCGTGGTCCGCAGACTGCCTTCGTAGCGGTAAGCGGTGCACACGCGGATCGCATCGAGCCCGTCGAGCACGTCGAGCTTGGTCACGCACAGGCCTGTAACGCCGTTCAACTGATTCGAGCGACGCATGATCACGGCGTCGTACCAGCCGCAGCGGCGCTTGCGTCCGGTGGTGGCGCCGAACTCCTTGCCACGCTCGCCCAGGCGGTCGCCCACTCCGTCGTTGAGTTCGGTCGGGAACGGCCCCGCGCCCACGCGCGTGGTATAGGCCTTGGTGATGCCCAGCACGTAGTCGAGCCGTCCCGGCCCGACGCCGCTGCCCGTGGCCGCGGCACCGGCGCAGGTATTGGACGACGTCACGTAGGGATAGGTGCCGTGATCGATGTCGAGCAAGGTGCCCTGCGCGCCCTCGAACATCACCCGTTTGCCGTCGCGCCCGTACTGGTGCAACAGTTCGGGAATATCCGCCACCAGCGGCCGCAGCTTTTCGGCGAGCGCCAGGCATTCGTCCAGCGTCTTGCGATAATCGACGACGTCGCACTGGAAATAATTCTTGAGCGCGTAGTTATGGTAGTCCATTACGCCCTTGAGTTTTTCGCCAAAGGTCGAGGCATCCATCATGTCGCCCACGCGCAGGCCGCGGCGCGAAACCTTGTCCTCGTAGGCCGGGCCGATGCCGCGGCCGGTGGTGCCGATCGCGGCCTTGCCGCGCGCCTTCTCGCGCGCGTGATCCAGCGCCACGTGATGCGGCAGGATCAGCGGGCAGGACTCGCTGACGCGCAGCCGCTGCATGGCGTCCACCCCGCCGCGCTTCAGTTCCTCGATTTCCTCGAACAGCGCCGCCACCGACAGCACCACGCCGTTGCCGATCAGGCACATCACGCCGTCGCGCAGCACGCCCGACGGAATCAGGTGCAGCACCGTCTTCTTGCCGTTGATGACGAGCGTGTGCCCGGCGTTGTGTCCACCCTGAAAGCGCACCACCGCATGCGCGCGGTCGGTGAGCAGATCGACGATTTTCCCCTTGCCTTCGTCACCCCATTGGGTGCCGACCACCACCACATTCTTAGCCATGATTTCCGGTTTCTTTATTTGACAGGTTGAACGATCCAGCGGCCGTTTTTGTTGACGAGTTCCCGATCACAGCCGAAATCGGCCGCGGGCGACTTGTCGCCCGCCAGGCGCATGACCACGCGCGAACCTTCGGCGCGCAGGCGCGTCACCTCCGCCAGCAACGAGGCATCGCCGCCGTCGGGCGCGAGGATTCCGGCCGGCGCCGCGGCCGGCGCGGACGTGAGCCGCAGCCACTGACGCAAATCGGCGCCGAAGCCGGTGGCGGCGCGGTCGCGCCCGAAGGCGCGGCCGATGCCGTCATAACGCCCGCCGCACGCCACCGCGCGGCCGTAACCGGGCACGAAAGCCGAGAACACCACGCCGGTGTAGTAGTGATAGCCGGAAAGTTCGGCGAGGTCGAAATAGAAAGTCGGCGCACCCGGTTGCTGCATCGCCAGGTCGGCGGTCGCCTGCAATTCCGCCAGCGCGCGCATCACCGGTTCCGGCGCGCCGCGCAGTTGCTCACGGGCGCGCGCCAGTACTTCCCGGTCGCCGCTGAGGTCGAGCAGGCTGGCGATCATGTTTTTCGACGCCGCCGGCACGCCGCCGGCAAGCAGCGCCTCGACGTCGTTGCGCGCCTTGCGTTGCAAGGCATCGAACAAATCCGTTTCCAGTTCCGCGCCCAGTTTCGCCTGCTGCGCCAGGCCGCGGAACACGCCGACGTGGCCCAGATCGACATGCGCCTCGCGGATACCGGCCAGCCGCAACGCCGCGATCATCAGGCTCAGGATTTCAGCGTCGGCCTGGGGGCCGGCATAACCGAACAGTTCGGCGCCGAACTGCAGCGGCTCGCGCGAGCCGCCGAACCCATCCGGGCGCGTGCGCAGCACCGAACCGGCGTAGCACAGACGCGCGGGCGCGCTGCGTTTCAGGTAATGCGCGTCGATGCGCGCCGCCTGCGGCGTCATGTCCGGGCGCACGCCCATGAGGCGCCCGGTCATCTGATCCGTGAGCTTGAACGTCTGGATGTCGAGTTCCTGACCGGCGCCGGTGAGCAGCGACTCCAGGTACTCGATGAGCGGCGGCATCACCAGCTCGTAACCCCAGGCGTTGAACAGGTCGATCAGGCCGCGACGCAAGACCTCCGCGCGCCGGGCTTCGGCAGGCAGTATCTCTTCAACACCCTCGGGCAGCAGCCAGCGGTCTTTGGTCGGCATACGGACGATTTCAAAACAGGAAATATTTATGTTAACGATTTATAACGTACAGCAACACCACGCCCAGCAGCATGCTGGTGAGACCCGCGAAGCGCAACTGCGAGTCGCTCAGCTGATGCATGGCCACCAGGGCCCTTCGCAATCCGTCCGGACTGAGAAAAGGAATAACCCCCTCCAGGATCAGCAGTAACGCCAGCGCGATCCACAGCTCATGCCACATGACCCACCCCGCACGAGGATGTCTACCGGGTCGGTTTCTTCATGTATTTGAAGAAATCCGCGCTCGGATCGACGATCATGATGTCATCTTTCTTCCGGAAACTTTCCTTGTAGGCGTTGAGGCTGCGATACAGCGAAAAGAACTCCGGCGCACGACCGTAGGCCCCGGCGTACAAGGACGTGGCCCTGGCATCGCCCTCGCCGCGGACGCGTTCGGCCTTGCCGTAGGCTTCGGCCAGCAGCACTTCGCGTTGGCGTTCGGCCCCGGCGCGGATTTTTTCCGCCGCTTCGGCACCCTGCGCGCGCAGTTCGTTGGCGATGCGCGAACGCTCGGCCTTCATGCGTTGATACACCGACTGACTGACCTCGTCCGGCAGATCCACGCGCTGGATGCGCACGTCCGTCACCACGATGCCGAACTTGCGCGCTTCGCGGTCGGTGTTGGCCGTCAGGATTTCCATGATCTTGTGCCGATCGGTCGAAATCACGTCGTGCACCGTGCGCTTGCCGAATTCGTCGCGCAATCCGCTGTTGACGACCTGCTCGAGCCGCCGGCGCGCCTCGGATTCCTGGCCGCTGACGGTGAGGTAATACTTGAGCGCGTCGTCGATGCGCCACTTCACGAAGGAATCCACCACCACGTATTTCTTTTCCTTGGTGAGAAACGGCTGCGGCTCCGCGTCGAGGGTCAGAATGCGCGAGTCGAAATAACGCGCGTCGTCGAGAAACGGGCTCTTATAGTGTATCCCCGGTGCATCGTCAGAACGCAACACCTGACCGAAACGCACGACGATGACTTTCTCGCGCTCGTCCACCATGTAAAAAGCGGAGCGCACCGTGATCGCCACGAGCAGAACGATACCCAGCACGGCAAAAAGTTTCGACTGGTTCATTGCGTGCGCTTCCTCAGGTCGGAACGGGTACGGCTGGTGGCGCCGCTTTTCACTTCCGGGCTCGGGGCCATGCCCGATTCCGCAGGCGGCGCTGCCGGCGGCGCATGGGCCGACTCGCCCATCGGTATCAGCTTGTCGAGCGGGAGATAGATCATATTATTCCCGGCCTTCTGGTCGATGAAAATCTTGGTCGTGCTGGACAACACCTGCTCCATGGTTTCGAGATACAGGCGTTCGCGCGTCACGGCCGGCGCCTTCACGTATTCCGTGGCGATCTGCGAAAACCGGCGCGCGTCGCCGTCGGCGCGCGCGATCACGCTCGCCTTGTAACCCTCGGCCTCCTGGGTGATGCGCGCCGCGGCGCCACGGGCGCGCGGGATCACGTCGTTGGCGTAGGCCTCGGCTTCGTTCTTGAGGCGCTGCTCGTCCTCGCGCGCTTTCACCGCATCGTCAAACGCCGACTTCACTTCCTCCGGCGGCTGTGCCTTCTGGGTCTCGACCGTGATGATTTGTACCCCGATCTTGTACTTGTCCAGAATCTGCTGCAGCAGCTCGCGCGCACCGCGCGCCACCTGGTCGCGTCCCTCGGTCAGCGCGAAATCGAGCGTGCTCTTGCCGACCACTTCGCGCACCGCGGATTCGGTCGCCTGGGTGATGGTGGTTTCGGGATCGCGTATGTTGAACAGATAATCGGCCGCGTCCTTGATCTTGTATTGCACCGCGAACTCGATGTCGATGATGTTCTCGTCCTCGGTCAGCATCAGCGCCTCTTTCGGCACCTTGCTCTTGCCGCCGCTGCGCGGATTGCTGCGGTATCCGATCTCGATGGTCGAGACCTTCTCCACGTTGACCTTTTCCACCTTCTCGATCGGGAACGGCAGGTGCCAGCGCAGGCCCGCGTCGGTGATCTCGGCCTTCTTGCCGAAGCGCAACACCACGCCGCGTTCGCCCTGGTTGACGACGTAGAAGCCGGTAAGCAGCCACACGAACAGCGCCACCACGATAACCAGGCCCAGTCCGAAGCCGCTCGCCCGGCCGCCGCCACCGCGGCCGCCGAACAGATTGGCGAACTTCTGCTGGATATTGCGCACGATACGGTCGAGATCGGGCCCACCGGCATCCGGCTTGCGGCGCTGCCCCCAGGGATCCTTTTCCCCGGGTTTTCCCGGTTCATTCCAGGCCAAGATGGACTCCTTAGTTAGCGATAAAACACGGCAAAGAGCCGCATTCTAGGGTCAGGACCCGGTGGGAGCAAGGATGGATTCAGGTTCGGTTCGCAGATATTCGGCGCGAAAATCATCGTGCTGCTGCAGCCAGGCCAACTGGGCGGGCTCGAGCGCCAGCTCCATTTCCCAGCCTCCGGACTCCAGGGCGGATTCGCGCACCACGTCGAATCGATCGTGCAGAACGGCGCGCAGGCGGCCGGCTTCCGGCGGCAGCTGCAGCCGATGGCGCTGGCGCAGTCGGCGGAAGCGTTCCGACAATACTTCGCGCAGCAGTTCCATGCCTTCGCCGGTCCGGGCTGACACCCACAGGCGCGAAATCTGCGAATTGGCGTCGCGCTCGAAGCGCGGCGCCTCGCCCGTGAGGTCGATCTTGTTGAACACCACGATCTGGGGAATGGAAAGCGCGTCGATCTCGGCCAGCACCTTGTTCACCTGCTGCATCTGGTCCAGGCGCTCGGGGTTGGCCGCGTCCACCACGTGCAGCAACAGGTCCGCGCCGGCCACTTCTTCCAGGGTGGATTTGAACGCCTCGACCAGATCGTGCGGCAGATGCCGGATGAATCCCACGGTATCGGCCAGAATGACCGCCGACTTTCCGGACAGCTCGAGCCGACGCATCGTCGGATCGAGGGTCGCGAACAGCTGATCGGCCGCGTACACCGAGGATGCCGTCAGGCGGTTGAACAGCGAGGATTTGCCGGCGTTGGTGTAGCCGACGAACGACACCGTCGGGATCGGAACCTTGTGCCGCGAGCGGCGGCGGCTGCGACGCTGCACATACACCTGCTCGAGCCGCTCGTTGAGTTTCTTGATACGGTCGCGAATCAAACGACGATCGACTTCCAGCTGGGTTTCGCCGGGACCGCGCAGGCCGATACCGCCCTTCTGCCGGCCGAGATGGGTCCAGCCTCGCACCAGCCGCGTGGACAGATGCTCCAGCTGCGCCAGTTCCACCTGCAGTTTACCTTCGGCGGAGTGGGCGCGCTGGGCAAAAATATCCAGGATCAGGCCGGTGCGGTCCAGCACGCGGCAACTGGTTATTTTTTCGAGATTGCGTTCCTGGGCGGGAGACAGGTCGTGATTGACCAGGATCAGATCGGCGCGCTCACGGACCACGGCGTCGCGAACCTCCTCGGCCTTGCCCTTGCCGATGAACGTGGCCGCATCCGGGATCTGACGACTGCCGGTAATCGCCCCGCAGACTTCCGCGCCGGCGGATTCCGCGAGCAGCCGCAGTTCTTCGAGCTCTTCCTGTTCGATACGCCCGGAGAGTCGCAACTGCACCAGCAGCGCGCGCTCGCGCGCGCGCCTGCCTGAACCGGTAATCGGCGGAGCGTTATTCGTTTCCGGGGCCTTTGGTGTCGGCGTCATCCGCGCCTTCAAAATGGAATTTCACCGGGCGGCTGGGAACGACCGTGGAGATGGCATGCTTGTAAATCATCTGGCTCACCGAATTCTTGAGCAGCACCACGAACTGATCGAAGGATTCGATCTGTCCCTGCAGTTTGATGCCGTTGACCAGAAAAATGGATACGGGAACATGCTCTTTACGCAAGGTGTTGAGGAAAGGGTCTTGTAAGGCTTGCCCTTTTTGCTGACTCATGACAGTTCTCCTGTTCTTATGTCCTGTTGCTTTCCGGCTATTCTTTGGTTCTTCGAACTACCGGGCCTACTCCCTGGCCGGAGGGAATACATATAGTATAACCCCAGACCAAGCTTCATAGACGCATGGTTTCGCGCAAATACTCCCTGCATTCCTTCTCCGGCAGCGAATCGGTGCTGTCGTACGCGCGAATATCCGGGTATCCGCGCAGCCAGGTGATCTGGCGTTTGGCGAATTGTCGTGTGGCTGTCATAGCGCGCTCCGTCATTTCACTATAGTTGACTTCTTTAATCAAGTATTGCCAAGCTTGCCGATAGCCCACGGCGCGCATGGAGGGCGTGGTCAGGCTGAGACCGTCCAAACGGGCCAATTGTTCCACCTCATCGATAAATCCCTGCTTCAGCATGTTCTCGAAACGATCCGCGATGCGCCGATGCAGAACCTCGCGATCCTGGGGCCAAAGAGCGATTTTTACGGCCCGATAAGGAAATACGTGGCTGCGCCGGGTCGCGCCCAGCACACTCGACGGTTGTCCGGTCAGCTCATAAATTTCAAGCGCGCGCTGGATACGCTGGGCGTCATTCGGGTGGATGCGTGCGGCGGATTCCGGATCAACTTCCTGCAGGCGCGCATGCAGGCGCGGCCAGCCGAATGCCGCGGCCTCGTCCGACAGTCGCGCGCGCACTTCGGGGTCGGCGGACGGCAGATCGGATAGTCCGAACTCGAGTGCGTGGAAATAAAACATCGTACCGCCGACCAGCAGCGGAATTTTTCCCTGTTGGGTGATCGTCTCCATCTCGCGCCGGGCATCCGTACAAAACTCGGCGGCCGAGTATGTCTGGCGCGGATCGCGGATGTCGATCAGCCGGTGCGGCGCGCGCGCCAGTTCGTCGGCCGTGGGCTTGGCGGTGCCGATGTCCATGCCGCGATACACCTGCGAGGAATCGACGCTGATGATTTCAACCGGAAGCACGTCATGCAGCGCCAGCGCCAGCGCGGTTTTCCCCGCGGCTGTCGGGCCCATGAGAAAAATAGCGGGAGGAAGCTCGGACATCGGAAATGAATAATCAGACAGGATTAACCTGTGAAATTATTTTTCCGGGCGCATGTGCGGAAACAGCAGCACGTCGCGGATCGAGGGCGAATCGGTGAACAGCATCACGAGACGGTCGATGCCGATACCCTCACCCGCCGTCGGCGGCATGCCGTGTTCGAGGGCGCGGACGTAGTCCTCGTCAAAATGCATCGCCTCTTCATCCCCTGCCTCCTTCTCCGCGACCTGCTTGCGGAAACGCTCGGCCTGGTCTTCGGCGTCGTTCAGCTCGGAGAAACCGTTTGCGATCTCGCGTCCGCCGACGAACAACTCGAAACGATCGGTGATGTCCGGGTTCTTGTCATTGCGCCGCGCCAGCGGCGAAACCTCGGTCGGATAGGAGGTGATGAAGGTCGGATCTTTCAACTTTGACTCGACTGTCTTTTCAAAAATTTCGAGTTGCAGCTTGCCGGTGCCGTACGTGTCCTTGACCGGCACTTGCAAGCGCGCGGCGATCCCGCGCAAGGCTTCGATCGAGTCGAGATCGGCCTCGCGGATGTCGGGATTGAAATGGAGCACCGCTTCCCGGATCGTCATGCGCCGGAAACTCTTGCCGAAGTCGTATTGATCGCCCTGATACGTGATCGTCTCGGTGCCGAGCACGCTCCGCGCCAGGCCGCGCAGCATTTCCTCGGTCAGGTTCATCAGATCGTGATAATCGGCATAGGCCTGATAAAACTCGAGCATGGTGAATTCTGGGTTGTGCCGCGTCGACAGTCCCTCGTTGCGGAAATTGCGGTTGATCTCGTAGACCTTCTCGAAACCGCCGACGATCAGGCGCTTGAGGTACAGTTCCGGCGCGACGCGCAGGAACAGGCTCATGTCGAGCGCGTGGTGATGGGTCACGAACGGACGCGCCGCGGCGCCGCCCGGGATCACCTGCATCATCGGGGTTTCGACCTCGAGGAACCCGCGCTCGTCGAGGAAATGGCGGATCGAGCGGACGATGGCGGTGCGCGTGCGGAAGGTGTTGCGCGCCACTTCGCTCATAATAAGGTCTAAATAACGCTGGCGGTACTTGGTTTCGGTGTCCGTCAGACCGTGATACTTCTCGGGCAAGGGCCGCAACGACTTCGCCAGCAGGCGCGCGTCGTCGACCTTGATCGACAGCTCCCCGGTCTTGGTCTTGAACAGCGTCCCTTCGGCGCCGACGATGTCGCCGATATCCCATTTTTTGAACTCTTCGTAACGTGCTTCGCCCACGGCGTCACGGGTCACGTAGACCTGAATACGCGCGGACATATCCTGCAGGTGGGCAAAACTGGCCTTGCCCATGACGCGCCGGGTCATCATCCGCCCCGCCACCTTGACCCGCACGTTGCGGGCCTCGACCTCAGCCGGGTCTTTCTCGCCGTATTCGGCATGCAGTTCCCCGGCGACCACGTTGCGGCGGAAGTCGTTGGGGAAGGGATTGCCCTGCTGGCGCAACTCCGCGAGCTTCTGGCGGCGCAGGGCAATCTGTTCGTTCTCGTCTTTTTCTTCTGTCATTTTATTTACATGTCAGATATTTATATTACTTGCATCATGTATTGCATTAGCTCTTGACCAGTCCGCTCTTGAGACTTGCATCGATGAATTTATCGAGGTCGCCATCCAGCACCGCCTGCGGATTGCCGGTTTCGACTCCGGTCCGGAGGTCCTTGATCCGCGACTGGTCCAGCACGTAGGAACGGATCTGGTGACCCCATTCGATGTCCGATTTGCTGTCCTCCAGCTTCTGTTTTTCCTTGTTGCGCGCCTGCAGCTCGCGCTCGAAGAGCCTGGATTTCAGCATCGCCATGGCCGAGGCGCGGTTGCGGTGCTGGGACCGGTCAGACTGGCATTGAACCACAATCCCGGTCGGAATGTGCGTGATGCGTATCGCCGAATCGGTCCGGTTCACGTGCTGGCCGCCGGCGCCGCTGGCGCGATAGGTGTCGACGCGCAGGTCCGCCGGATTGACCTCGATCTCGATGTTCTCGTCCACTTCGGGGTAGGCAAAAACCGAGGCAAATGACGTGTGGCGGCGGTTCCCCGAGTCGAAGGGGGATTTTCGCACCAGCCGGTGCACGCCGGACTCGGTGCGCAGGTATCCGTAGGCATAAGGACCGGTGAACTTGACCGTGGCGCTCTTGATCCCCGCCACCTCGCCCTCGGATATTTCCAGAATCTCGGTTTTGAAGCCGTGCTTGTCGCCCCACATCAGGTACATGCGCAGCAGCATGTTGGCCCAGTCCTGCGCCTCGGTGCCGCCGGAGCCGGACTGGATGTCCATGAACGCGTTGTTGGCGTCCATTTCGCCCGAGAACATGCGCTGGAATTCCAGCTCGCCCAACTGCTTTTCCAGACGCCCGAGATCACCGGACACCGACTTCACGACGTCGGCGTCATTTTCCTCGCGGGCAAGTTCCAGCAGTTCGCGCGCCTCGGCCAGCTCGGTAGCGAGCCGGGTCAGGGTGCCGACTTCTGTTTCCAGGCGCGCGCGTTCGCGCCCCAGCTCCTGGGCCCGTTGGGGATTACTCCATATATCGGGTTGCTCGAGTTCGCGCTGAACTTCGGTCAGGCGATGCTGCTTGGAGTCGAAGTCAAAGATACCCCCGTAAGACCTGGGAACGATCCTGGAGGTCACGCAGTCGGTTGAACAGAGGATTCAGGTCTTCCATTGCCGGATCGCTGATGGCTGAAAATATAGAAACTTTAATTACAAGAATCAGGTTGTTACAAATTTTTATTAAGATACTGGTTGATGCTCGAAATGTCTAGGAAATCTTCACGCCCAGAACTTCTCCGGTTACTTTCTTTATCGCTTTGACGAGCCCCGGCGTCTCGACATCCACCACCTGCTCCAGCACCCACTTGCTGTCCGTGGCTTCCATGGCTCGGGAGACTTTCTCCCCCAGGTAACGCAGCACGCTGTAGCTCGGGTCATGGCCGTTGAATTCGAGTTCCGAATAGTCGGCAAACCGGGCATTCAGGGTGCTGATGAAGTCAGCAGTGTAAGCGCCGGGCCCGACGAATTCTTCCAGATTGACGGAAGTGATGCGGGCCAGGTGTTTGCCCAGGGCGTTGATGAAGCGGCCACGCTCCTCCTCGGTCAGCTGACCGTACACGATCCGGTCTGCGCACTGGACCAGAAACGCGATGATCTCGGTGATCACGGCCGTGACCTGGCGATCACCGCCCAGCGGATAGCCTTCTTTTTCCATGTGACGCACGGCTTCCTGCGCGATACGCCAGATGTTCGTGGCCACCACACTGGCACGATCTTCCAGCGTCTTGGGGCCCTTCTTGCGAAATTTGGTTTTCAGCGGCAACGCCATGGCCGGCATTATAGGAGAGTTTTGGTTTCCTGCGGAGTCGCGACACGAGTACCCTTGGCACCTCAGGGTATTGCATCGCTCCCGACCTGGGTATCTGGCAAAATGCGGGCGTGCAAGTTAGAGGGAGTCGCCCATGTCTGAACCCGATATGAATCTGTCGAGCGGAATTGCCGCTTTCGAGGCCAAGGAATTCGCCAAGGCGTTCAAGTTTCTTTCACCGCTGGCTGAAACCGGCAACGACCAGGCGCAGTACCGTCTGGCCGTGATGTATCAGAACGGCCTGGGACACGTGCGCAATGAAATGCTTGCCTATAAATGGATGCGCGCCGCCGCCGAGCAGGGAAACTCCCTGGCCCAGCACGGCCTCGGATTCATGTACATGCAGGGCGAATGCGTTCCGAAAAACGAGAAGCTGGCGGTGGAATGGTTCCGCCGCGCCGCCGAGCAGGGACTGGCCGGCTCACAGATGACGCTGGGTATGCTTTACGAGCAGGGTGTCGGCGTGGAAAAGAACGAAGTCGAGGCCCGGAAATGGTACGAGATGGCCCAGAAAAATTCGTGAACGCGCGGACCGCGCCGGACGCGGTCCGCCATCGCGAAAAGTATTACTTCTTGGCCCAGGAGGCGAAACCGTCGGTCTTGCCCGCGTGGCCGTCGTCGTAACCGGCATTATAAGCGTCGTTCAGGCGCTGCTCTTCACGCTTGGGATTGTGCAGAAAACCGCACGCCCATCCGTTGATGTATTCCTTATCAACGCCCTTCTTTTCCATCGTGTTGATGGTTTCGTAATACGCTTTGTTCATGAACGCACTCCTGAATGAATTCT
This sequence comes from Gammaproteobacteria bacterium, assembly GCA_016200465.1. GTDB lineage: Bacteria > Pseudomonadota > Gammaproteobacteria > Acidiferrobacterales > Sulfurifustaceae > Sulfuricaulis. Next base: position 11,451 of record JACQER010000037.1, read on the forward strand.
TGGCATTGGAACAGCGGTAAAACGGCGCCTATATTACCCATTGAAACCCGGTTTTCAAGAATAAAATCGCCGGATTATCTATTCCTTTATATATATTCACATGTTTATTCGGGATATTCGCGGTGGCAATGGCTGTCCGGTTGAAACGCCGGCGATCGGAACCTGTGGAATTCCCGCTGGTCTCGGGACAGGCCCCGGACCTATACTTTCCAAATATCCCGTGAAACAGCCCGCCATGCTCAACCTCGGACAACTGGTCAACGCCGTGCAGAAAAACTGCCACATCTCCGACGCGCGGCACGCCGGTGACTTTACGCTTTGCATCTTTCTCCTCAAGATGCGCGAGTTCTATCGCTGGGAGCACGACATCCCGTTCGCCAGCGAACTGCCGAAGAGCGAGGTCGGAACCTGGCTGCAGGAACGCGAAGGACTGTGGTCCGACCTGGAGTCGAGCGCTTTCGAGCCGCTCCCGCTCGAAACCGGCCATCTCGATCCGTTCGACGCGGAAACCGTCAATCGCGAGCTGATCCACCGCGGTTACGTCTACAGCGGCGGCTACGGCCGCTTCAGCAAACCTCATTTTTTCCTGGGCACGCTGCTCAAAAAGGAACAGCGCGACGGGCATACGATATACATCTCTTCCTGCGAATACGCGCGCGATCTGGAAGCGCCGCCGGCCATGCTGCAGGGAAAAACCATTTACATCCGGCAGGAGTCGGTGCGCCGCTTCGTGTGGGAAAAAATCGAGGAATGGCGCTGGAACCGCAAAAACGAGGCCATGGAACGGGCGCTGGCCTGCTACGCGTTCGAAATCGACATGAATTCGGCGCTGGAGCGCATGACCGAAAACGAAACCGAAGCGATGATCCTGCACGAACTGGGCGAAGGCCGGGCCGGCGAGAAGCTCGGGGCGGAATGGCAGAAAATGCTCGCCACGTTCTCGCGCTCCAAGGCCGAGATCATGGTGCGCGCCGTGCGCGATATCCTGGCCGACTGTCTCTCCACCCTGCCGGGTCTGCTGTCATCGAACAACTTCGCGTCGCTGCATTTCTATTTCGCCAATTTCACCGGCATGCGCAAACATCTTTTTCCCGAAGCGATGGAGGCGTATCGCCGCTGGGCGACAACCGACGATCTCCAACCGCTGCAGGCACTGGTCGAATCCGGACAACGTCGCTGGCTCGAAACCGCGCGCACGATCATGAGCCTGTACCGGGAACACGGCGATCAGGCCGCGATCGAAAAACTGCTCGAACCAGCGGCGGATTCGGAACCGCCGATTTGCGTGCCGCCGAAGGCCGCCTCACGATCATGAAACTCAACGTCATCGTGGATGAGCGGGTTTACGCCGTGGACGTTCCGCAGCCGATACTGCTCGATGCGGAGGTTTTTTTCCGCAAGATGGACGCCGACATGGATCGCGGCTGGCAGATGGGGCCCGAGTTCATCGAGAATCCCGACCGGCTGCAGCGTTGTCAGATCGCGGCCAACAAATTGCTGGTTTCGCTCAGTGGCGCCAACGAAACCATGGTCACGCTGATGGCCGGTTATATTCTCAAGCGGCTGCCGGGCATTACCGGCGTGCGCATCGACACCGGCGGCGAGATGCTGCACACCGAAATGCTTTATGAAAAACCGGACAACCGCCCTTCCCCGTCGCCGTCCGCGGGTTCCGCTTCGCCGGCGCGAAAGCTGGGCAAGCTCGAAGCCATGGAGCAGGCCGGCAAGGATGTCACCAAGGTGTATCAGGTCGGCAAAAGTTACCGTTTCGCGGTGCGCGACCTGCGCACCGGCGAGTGGCTCGAATCAGGACCCAGCGACACGGAACAGGAGGCGTATGAAAAAAGAATGCAGGCGTACAAACGCCGTCTCGATGAATTAACCGGGCAACAAAGCTGAAACCCTGAATTATTCCAAGAAATATTAATTCTCACCGCAAAGACGCGAAGAACGCAAAGAAAGATACACGAATTCTTGAACAAAACCTTTGCGCTCTTTGCGCCTTTGCGGTGAATGATCATTAAATAAAATATTCCTCAAGGCATCGCCGCCCAGTAACGGTACATCGCCACCGTCAGATCCGTCTGCGTCACCAGGCCCACCAGCCGCCGGTCCTGATCCACGATCGGGACATGGTGGATGTTGTGCTCGGAAAACAGCGGGATCAGCGACACGATGTGCATGTCCTCCGTGGCG
>JACQER010000040.1 GCA_016200465.1 Gammaproteobacteria bacterium
CCAAGGATAATTTTTCACGCATCTTTGTCTCCGATAACGTGACCACCGATCAGATAGTCGCTTCTCTGAAGCAAGTACTGGCGTCGGACAGCGAACTCGCTCCGTACTCCAAGTCGATCTAACCTGATTCAAGTTGTCGCTTCACCACGGCACCCAGCGCTTGCAAGCTGGGTGCCGTTTTCATATCCCCGTCATCATCACGGGCATCCCATGCCCGGGCGCTGGATTCTGTTGTGATTCTTGTTGTGGTTTCCGCACGCGATTCTCGCGGACGATAATGCGTATCTGCACGAACTGGTCGAGCGGGCGCGCCGGGATCATCTCGCGCAACGCCCCGAATGGCTCAACTTGCTGCATTACAAGCCGTACGTTTACTGGACGTGGACGCGCAGCCTCGCCGACGATCCGGTGTTTTTCAATGCTCCTAGCGGTAAAACCGATGCCGCGGCGGAACTAGAAGCCACGCTCGCTGTTTTTTTCTCAACGACGGAAGAAACCGACAAAGTGCAAAATCCACAGTGTCGGTTTATCGCCCGTTATCATTGGCTGAAGGAAGAACTGCATTTTGATCCGGCACGTATGCGGGAACAATCATGTAAACGATTTGATCAATGGCATGCAGCTTTAGACCCGTATCAAATTACATTGGTTTTCCCTGCTGCTTACCTGAACAATCCGGCATCGATGTACGGGCATACGTTGTTGCGTATCGATACCAAGGACCAGGACGAGCGCACGCGTCTGCTCGCCTATTCCATCAGCTATGCCGCAAACACTGATGAAACCAGCGGCCTTGTGTTCGCGGTTAAAGGTTTGTTCGGAGGCTATCCCGGCCTGTTTGCGATCACGCCTTATTACATCAAGGTCAGGGAATATAGCGACATCGAAAATCGCGATGTATGGGAATATCAGCTGACGCTGACACCCGCTGAAATTGACCGACTCCTGATGCATACATGGGAGCTTGGTCCAACACGTTTTGATTATTATTTCTTTGACGAGAACTGTGCCTATCACCTGTTGTCGCTGCTGGAAGTGGCCCGCCCCGGATTGCATCTGACAGACCAGTTCCGCTGGTGGTCAATTCCTTCCGATACGGTGCGCGCCGTCGCTGAACAGCCCGGCCTGGTCAAGCGCGTGGTCTATCGTCCCGCCACGGCTACCATCATCCGACAACGTATACTGCAGATGGATATCCGACAATCCGCCATGGCCAAGGATCTGGCAGAGCGAAAAATTCCCCCGTCCGACGATAGTCTGCACGAGCTGCCGTCACCGGAGCAGGCCAGGGTGCTCGAGCTTGCCTACGACTACGCCACGTATCGCTCGGCGACGGGCCATGCCACGGCGACGGCCGGCCAGATGCACGAACTGCTGCTGGCGCGCAGTCGCGTGGAAGTACCGCCGCAGCGGCCCGAGGTGCCCGTGCCCGCGGTGCGCCCGGACCAGGGCCACAAAACCTCGCGCCTGGCGCTGGGCGTCGGCAGCCGCGGCGGCCGCCGTTTCGAGGAATTCAACCTGCGCCCGACGTATCACGACCTCATGGACGACGACGGCGGTTATACGCGCGGCGCGCAGATCGAGTTTTTCAACATGCGATGGCGGCATTACCGGGGCGACGACGGTCTGCGCCTGGAGGAGTTCACGCCGCTGAATATCGTCTCGCTGTCGCCGCGCGACGATTTTTTCAAACCGACATCGTGGAAGGTCGACTTCGGCTGGACGCGCAAGCATTTTTCCGACGACCACGAACCGCTGGTGTTCCGCGCCGGCGGCGGACCCGGCGTGGCGTTCAACATGCCCGGCTCGCGCGACGGAAAATCGGTGTATTACGGTTTTCTCGAAGCGGCCCTGGACGTGGGCAAGCGCTTCGACGGGGACTACGCGCTGGGCGCCGGTCCCGCGTTCGGATGGCTGACCGATATTTCGGAGCGTTGGCGGATCAACCTGTACGCGCGCTCGCTTCGCTACGGTCTCGGGGAGGCGCATAATGCGCGCGAGCTGGCGCTCGATCAGCGCTACTCGCTGAGCCGGCAAAGCGCTTTGCATCTCGGATTGTATCGAAAACAGGAATTCCAGGATTACTGGAACGCCGCGGAGATTTCGTTGCAATATTATTACTGATGCGGAACTTGATATTCATCGGTCTGCTGTCGGCGGCGCTGCTCGGCTGCAGCGGCGTTTTTTTTCAACCCTATCGCGGACACGTTCAGACGCCAAAGAATCTCGGGATGGCGTACGAGGATGTGAATTTTCAGGCCGGCGACGGCACGCCGCTGCACGCCTGGTTCCTCCCGGCCGAGGGCCGGGTGCAGGGGACCATCCTGTTTCTGCACGGCAACGCCGAGAACATCAGCACGCACATCATGTCGGTGCGCTGGCTGCCGGCGCGGGGCTTCAATGTTTTTCTGCTCGACTATCGGGGTTACGGCGCTTCGGGCGGCGTTGCCACGTTATCGGGAGTCCAGGACGACATGGACGCGGCGCTGCGTCACTTGCTGGCGCGAAAGGACGTGGATCCGGACCGCGTCGTGGTTCTGGGGCAGAGTCTCGGCGGCGCGATCGCGATCTATAACGTGGCCCATTCGCCGTACCGCCGGCACATACGCGCCCTGGCGGTGGAGAGTGCGTTTGCGAGTTACCGTGAGATCACGCGCGAAAAGCTGGCGGCTTTCTGGCTGACCTGGCCGCTGCAATGGCCGCTGTCGTGGACGGTGTCGGACGCGTACAACCCGTCCGCGGCCGTAGCCGGCGTCAGCCCCATTCCGTTGTTGATCATCCACGGGGATCGCGATTCGATCGTGCCGATGCACCACGGACAGGAGTTGTACGATCTGGCCCGGGAGCCGAAACAGATCTGGATCGTTCCCGGCGGAGGACATATCCAGGCGTTTCAAAGCCAGATATATCGCGACCGTTTCGTCGCGTACCTGACCAAAGTGCTGTCGGAACCGCCGGCGGTTTACAAATAGACGTAGCCGTTGCGGCGCAGGCGTTCTTCCTCGTCCGGTCCGTAAGGCACGAATTCAATAAAGGCCGGCACATCCTCCTCCTTGATGCCGCGGCTGCGCATTTCCGTCCGGCACATTTTGACCTCGATGACATGCGCGGCGTCGAGCCGTGCCGCCTGGTCCACCATCTCCCGGAACCGCGGGTAGTTTTTCTTCGCGAACATTTCTATTTCGGGCCCGTGCAGCACCAGCGCAATACCCGTGCGCGAATTATCGGCGGGTATGGTTTTCGCCAGTTGTTCGGCGCGCGTCAGCAGGCCGGCGATCTCCTCCGGGGTGTGCAGCGTGACGTTGAAAAGATAGCGCCCGTGCTGTTCGGTCAGGCTCGTGGCGGGCGGTTCCTGGGGCGTCGTATCGGACGAAGCGCGCGGCCAGAGCAGATAAACGATGGCTGCGATCGCGGCTATCAGGACCAGGATGACAATATGTTTGCGACGCATGCCGGACTCCCTTTTGTCTGGCGCGGAATCAGGATGGATGAACGAAGCGCATGGACAAGTCTACCGCCCGGACGTTCTTGGTGATATCCCCGATCGAGATGAAGTCCACGCCGGTTTCGGCAAAGGCGCGAATGTTGGAAAGATCGATTCCGCCCGAGGCCTCGAGCTTTGCCCGTCCGCGGGTTTCGGCGACGGCGGACTTCAGGTCCACGACGCTGAAATTGTCCAGCAGCAGCCGGTCCGCGCCGGCGGCCAAGGCCTCGCGTAATTGTTCGATATTCTCCACTTCGATTTCAATCGAAACGCCCTTGGGCGCGGAATGGCGCGCGGCAACGAGCGCCGCGGCAATCGAGCCCGCGGCGGCGATATGATTTTCCTTGATGAGTATCGCGTCATACAGGCCCATGCGGTGATTCTGTCCGCCGCCGCAGGCGACCGCGTATTTCTGCGCGCGGCGCAGTCCGGGCACGGTCTTGCGCGTGTCGAGAACGATCGTCTTGGTACCGCGCACCGCGTCCACGTATTGGCGCGCGCGCGTCGCGGTGCCGGAAAGCAACTGCAGAAAATTGAGCGCCGCGCGCTCGCCGGTGAGCAGGCCGCGGGCCGGGCCGGTGACGCGACACAATGTCTGGCCGGCGCGGATCGCATCGCCGTCTCTGACATGCCACGCCACGCGGATGCGATCGTCCACCTGACGAAACACTTCGTCGAACCAGGCCGCGCCGCAGAGTACCGCGTTCTCGCGCGTGATGATCTGTGCTTCGGCGCTCGTGTCGGCGGCGATCAGTGTCGCCGTCAGGTCTCCGGCGCCCACGTCCTCGACGAGGGCGCGGTGGACCGTTTCGGAGATATCGTCAGGAAGTTTCAGCGTGGACATCAGAACAGGTGGCGGTTCACGAGAAAATGCACCCAGATGCTGGCGGCATAGCCGAGCGCGACCGCCCAGGACCATTTGAGATGCGCGAAGAACGTGTAAATGCCGCGCGCTTGGCCCATGAGGCCGACGCCGGCGGCCGACCCGATCGACAGCAGCGAGCCGCCGACGCCGGCGGTGAGCGTGACCAGCATCCACTGGCCGTCGGGCATGGCCGGGTTCATGCTGAGCACGGCGTACATGATGGGTATGTTGTCGATTACCGCCGAGGCGACGCCGATCAGCACGTTCGCCTCGGTGGCGCCCAAGCCCTGATACAGCGAATGTGACAGCAGCGACAGGTAACCCAGCGCACTGAGGCCGCCCACGCACAGCACCACGCCATAGAAGAACATGAGTGTGTCCCATTCAACGCGCTTGATGCTGATGAAGATATCGAAGGGTTTGGCCGCGGGTTTGAATTCCTCGGGTACCCGTTCCGGTTTGGTCGTGGGTATCTTCCGGACTTCCCGGCGTCGGAGGGAGTAACCATAAACCGTGAGCACTCCCAATCCGCTCATCATGCCGAGAAACGGCGGCAGCAGGAGAAAATGATACAGGCCGACGGTGAGCGCGATCGTCGCGATGAAAAGGGCGATGACCATGTAGCCGCCCTCTTTCACGCGTATGTGTTCGGTGTGCATTTTGGGTTTGCCGCGCGGCACGGCGAACGACATCAGCGCCGCCGGTACCAGCCAGTTGACCGCGGCGGGCACAAACAATGCAAAGAATTCGTCGAATCGCAGCACGCCTTTCTGCCATACCATCAGCGTGGTGATGTCGCCGAACGGACTGAAGGCGCCGCCGGCGTTGGCGCCGACCACGATGCTGATGCACGAGACAGCGACGAACTGTTTATTGTCCCCCGCGACGGCCAGCACCACCGCTGCCATGAGCAGGGCGGTGGTCAGGTTGTCCGCGAACGGTGAAATAAAAAATGCGAACAGCCCGGCGAGCCAGTAAATGGTGCGCAGCGAGAAGCCCGAGGAGACCATCCACGAACGCAACGCGCGAAAGACGTTGCGTTCCTCCATGGTGTTGATGTAAGTCATCGCGGACAGCAGGAACAGCATCAGCTCCGCGTATTCGAGAAAGTTGGCGCGCAACTCGCGCGCGGGGGTGACGTTATCGCCGCGCGCGGCGTAGGCGAAGGCGACCAGTATCCAGATGATGCCGGCGCCGATGATGACCGGTTTGGATTTGCGCAGATGCGTGAATTCCTCGCCGATCACGATCGCATACGCCACGACAAACGTGGCCACCGCGATAATGCCGAGCGTGGTTCCGGTCAGATCGACTGCTGCGTGCATTGAACGGCCTCCCGTGCTGTTTATTGGTTGCGGCTGTTCCCGCCGGCATTATAAAAAGCATGAACTTCCAAGGCTGTAGACAGTTTTTTCGTCGGAGCGGCGAGTCTAACCAAGAGCGCCGGGGTGAGACAGGGCAATATCAGTAATTCATCGTGTTCGAATATATTGACATGTTTCCGGGTTGAGATATGCTGGGCAGGCTTGGTCATACGGTCCGGTTCCAAAATGTCGCTGTTTCGCGTTGTTGCATGAACCCCGAATTCGCCGATCACCTGCCCGAAAGTTGGGAACGTTTCTCCCGCTTCTTCTTCGCACTCGGTGACACCACCCGCCAGCAGATCCTGCTGGTGTTCGAGCCGGGTGAGGAAATCTGCGTCAATGACATCGCCCGCCTGTTCAAGATCAGCCGCCCGGCCATTTCGCATCACCTGAAAGTGCTGCGCAATGCGGAATTGCTGGTGTCCGAAAAGCGCGGCAAGGAAGTCTATTACCGCGTCAATCATGTGTACTGCACCGAGGTCATGCGCGTCGTGCATGAATTCGTTTCCACGCAATCCGTTGTGTCGCCCCAGGCCTAGATAGTTCGTGGCGGATCGGCGCAACAGACTCCGGTCTATTTTCTGCCCGACTCCAATTCCCCCTGTCGGACATCTACCCTGAATAGCAACATCAGTCCCAGTACGAAGAAGATCACGAGAGACAGAATGGCGATCCGGTAACTTCCGGTAAATTGCAAGGCGAGGCCGAAGAGGAGTGGCCCGAGCCAGCTGGTACCCTTGTCGCTGATTTCATACAGTCCGAAATATTCCGATTCCTGCCCTTTGGGAATCATCAGTGAGTAGACCGAGCGGCTGAGCGCCTGACTGCCGCCGAGTACGATGGCGATGGCTGCCGCCATGAGATAGAAGTCAATGGTGGTTTTGAGAAAGGCGTAGGCGTACACCAGCGTCCCGATCCAGAGCAGCAGACTCACCACGATGGCACGCTTGGCGCTGATCGCCCGGGCGAGATACTTGAACAGCACCGCGCCGAAGAAGGCGATGAACTGGACCATCAGGATGACGGTGGTGAGTGTGGACATGCTCAAGCCCAGCTCCTCCTGGCCGAATACCGATGCCAGCGCGATGACCGTCTGGATGCCGTCGTTGTAGAGCAGAAAGGCGATCAGGAAGAGCAGTGCCTGCGGATGAGCGCGCACCTTCACCAGCGTATGCCACAGCTGCCTGATGCCGACGGTGAGATAGTGTTCGCCCGCGGGGATATGTTTGACGGGTTGCCGCCGTTTCAGCACGAAGAGGGGAATCATCGTGAAAATGGCCCACCACACGCCGGCGGAGGCGAGATTGATGCGCACCGCCTCGCCGGTACCCAGCCCCAGATCGCCGGCCTTGGTAAAAAGCAGCAGGTTCAACGCCAGCAGCAAACCGCCACCGAGATAGCCTATCGCCCAGCCCATGGAAGAGACGTGATCGCGCTCGTCCGGATGGGCGATGTCGGGCAGAAACGCATTGTAAAAGACCACCGAAGCGCCGAAGCCGAGATTGGCGACGAGAAACAGCAGGCCGCCGAGCCAGTAATTGGTCCCGTACAGAAAGTACATCCCCATGGTGGCGAAGGCGCCGACATAGGCAAAGAAGGCAAACATCTGTTTCTTGAAGTGCGAATAATCCGCGATGGCGCCCAGGAGCGGCAGCAGGATTACCTGCAACAGAACCGAAATGGAAACGATGTAGGGGAAGAACGATTCCGCCGCCACCTTGAGTCCCAGCGGATAAACATAACCGCCCGGACCCGCCGCCGCTTTGGCGATGGTGGTCAGATAGGGTCCGATAAAGACGGTCAGGACAGTGGTGGGAAAGGCGGAGTTGGCCCAGTCATAAACATACCAGGCGCGTTGTTCGCGGCGGAGATCTGTAGCACTTTCCATTTTTATTCTGGGATAATCGGGTCGCCACCTTGGCCGGCCATATTGTTGCGCATGAATAGATTGTTCACCACAA